>JBGPTS010000048.1:0-21429 GCA_041490745.1 Binatia bacterium
TCAAAATGCGGCGCGTTTCATCGGTGGGCATGATCGCTCCTCCTCCGTCGTCGCAGTTTCAAGTTCCGGGTTTAGGGTTTCGGGTTAACTCGATCCTTCAATAAACCAGGATCGACCCTGAGCTAGTGTAGTGTCTCACAATTAGGTTGACGTTCCGTTCGTGGTGAGCTTTGTCGAACCATGAACGGAACCCGGTGAAATATCTCGCCCTTCGACGTGCTCAGGGTGAACGGACTCTGTAAAGCCATTTTAGAAACACTACACTAGGCCGAATGGGTCGAAACTCGGAACGCGGAACCCGAAACGGGCGTGAGCCCTAACTCCCTCAGCTTCTTCTCCGAAACGTTTCCATCTCTATCCCACTCGCGGGCTTGGTAATAACTCTGGATCATCCCGCCGAGCTCGTCCGGCGTCAGCCCCACGCCCTGAGCGACGCCCGTCGGCAGCGTTTCGCTCAGCAAGCGCTCGGGCAGCCAGTCGTCTTCGCGCCGCCAGCCTTCGCGCACGTTGAAAAGTTTTTTCAGCGTCGTGATGCGCTCGCCGCTTTGCGCCAGCTCGCCCGCCGAGTAATTCCAGCCCGTGACTTTGCCGAGCAGCTCGGCCGACTCGGCGTAAAAATCGGTGAAGCACTTGCGGAGAAATTTGCACACGATGAGCGAATCTAACACGGCGTTGAAATCTTCCGAGGCTTTGACGAGCGCGCCGCGTCCGGCGTCGGCGCTGAAGCGATCGACCGCGCCGGAGAAATCCGCCTCGTAAGCGCCGGAACGATTGTGACACGCGCCGCGCGGGCTCACGGCCAGACCGAGCGCCATGGTCTTCAAGCTGCGCGGTTCGTAGCCCGGCAGCTCCAATCCTTTGACGTGCATCGCCCAGTGAGAACTCTCGCGCCCGATCTCGCGCGCGGCGCGGCGCGAGCCTTCGGCCAAGAGCGTGCCGAGTCCTTCGCGCGCGGCGATCGCCGGAATCGCGGCGCACATCGCCTCCGCGTCGCCAAAACGCAAACCGAGATCGCGCGCCTCGGGCAGCAGGCCGCGCTCGCCGCATTCCATGGCCCAGGCGAGCGTGCCGCCGGCGCTGATCGTATCCAGCCCGTAAAAATCGCAAAGCCGGGCGGCTTCGAGCACCGCCTCCGGATCTCGCACGCCGCACAGCGGCCCGAGCGCGAACAGCGTCTCGTATTCCAATCTCTGTTCCTCGCCGTTGAGGGATTTAAACAGCCGCTCACATTGGATGGTGCAAGAGGCGCAGCCGTGTCTGCGGCTGAAATGGTTTTCCGTGAGCGCTTCGCCGCTGATCGCCCCGGCGTCCTCGAAGGTCGATTGTTGAAAATTGTGCGCCGGCAACGCGCCCAGACGATTGAATACCGCAAGATTTGCCACGGTCCCGATCTCGCGGTACTTGGCCGTCAAATGGCCCAGGCTTTTCCGCCGCATGTCGTCCGCGATGCTTTCGACCCCGCGCGCGTCGGCAACCGCGACCGGACGCGAGCCGCGCACGGCGACGGCTTTCAAGTTTTTCGATCCCATGACCGCGCCGACGCCGCCGCGTCCGGCGTGCCGCCCTTCGTTGCTGATCGTGGCGAAGCGGACTCGATTTTCTCCCCCTCGTCCGATCGCAGCGACGCGCACGGACGGATCGTTTAATTCCGCACGGACGAGCGTTTCGGTTTCAGCGGGGCTTTTGCCCCATAGCCTTGCGCCGTCTCTTATTTCCACTTTGTCGTCGTCGACGAACAGATAGGCGGGAGCATCGGCACGGCCGGTGATGACCATGGCATCGAAACCGGTGCGCTTGAGTTCCAATGCGAAAAAACTCGACGAGAGAGAGTCGGCAATGAATCCGGTGAGCGGCGATTTCGTCAGCACGGCGAATTTCGCCGTCGTGGTCAGGCCCGTGCCGACCAGGGGCGCGCTGGCGAAGATGAGCGGATTGGACGGCGATAGCGGATCGCAACCCGGCGGCGCGAACTCGTAGAGCAGGCTTGTGCCGAGGCCGACGCCGCCTAAAAACGCGCGCAGGCGCAATTCTTCCAGCTCGCGGGCATGAAATGTTTTCGCCGTCAGATCGACGTGGAGCAGTCGGCCGTGATAACCGCGCATCTTTAACCTCCCGCGTCGGCCGAGATGATAAAGATATTATCGCCGGAGCGGATCTTGGCGCCCGGGTCGCGGACAAATGTTGTGCCGTTGATGTTGCAGGCGTGGCCGCCGGTGAGCCGCTTTCCATCGGCCTCGATCACCGCGCCGACGAGCGCCGGGAGCTTTTCGGCGAGCGCCGAAAAAACATGGGACAGGGTCGCGTCTTGCGGCAACGTCAGCGCCACCTTGTCGGTTTTGGCGCGCAGCCGCGCGACGCTGAACAACTCGACGGTGCAGGAGATACTTCCGGGGGGTAGGGAAGCAGGGGAGAAAGGGAGCGCGCCCGTGGTCCCCGCGGAAAAATTGCGCCAGCGTTTTACGGCGTCCTCGTAATCGGCCGGCGTGTTCATGTTGAGAAAGCTGAGCCCCTCCGGGTCATGGCGTCGAATCTCCTCTTCGCCGACTTCTCGGGTTCGAACTTTTTTGTAAACCGAGATCGGGCGCAGCTCGCCCTCCGCCAACTGCGCGGCGAGAAACGGAGCAACGACATTTCGCCGGTAGATCGCGTGCAGCGGCTGGAAACGATCCTGCCAGTAGGGCACGACCACGTCGTAACCTAAAATCTGCGCCGACAAATAAGCTATGAGCGTCGGATTCAAAAAGGGCGCGTCGCAGGAAGTGGCGAAAGCGATTTTTCCACGCGCGGCTTTAAGGCCGTAGTAAATGCCGGCGACCGGTCCTTGATAGGCCGTCTCGTCGCGCACGAGCGTCGCAGGCAGATGCGGCAGCTCTTGATCCGCGGCGGCGACGATCACCACGTCGTCGAACAAGACCCGGAGCATGCGCGTGATGTGAACGACGAGCGGTTCGCCGTCGAACGGCAGCAGCGCCTTGGACCGGCCCATGCGCGAGCTTTTACCGCCGGTCAGGATGATGGCGCTGGCATCGGCTATTTTCGGATCACCGTGCATCGTCTTTCGGCGACAGAACCAAGAGTATCTAATCGCAGCGGCGGAGGGGAGTCAACCGGGCCGGCGGCGCGGTCCGACGAACGTTTTCGCGCTACTGCCTGTATTCGCGCGGGATGCCGGCTTGAGAAGCGCGGGTTTCGAGATTGCTGATTTTTTCGTCCACGATGCGAAGCTGGCTGTCCAAGTGATCGCGCGCCCCCTGCGTCGCCGCCCGGGCGCGGCCGGCTTCGATTCCCGCTTTGAGTTGCGAGTAGCGGCGGAAACGCTGCTGCCACCACTCGAAAGTATGGCCGCCGTAAGGATCGGCCTGCCTTTCCAGGATGACCTGGTTCTTGGCGTATTCAATATCGACGCGGTAATCAAGAAGAAAGTCGGCGCCCAGAAGCCCAAGGGCGCCCACTTCGGTGAAGGGAAGCTGCTGGACCGTGACTTCGAGATCTCTCGCTTCGGCGCCGCCCACGTTGATGCTTTCGACCTCGACCAGCGGCAGGTCCACGCTGCCGCCGATTCCCGCCGCAGTGACGAGCAGCGCGCGATCGAGATCCATGCCCAACTCGAGCGCGAGAGTCCTGGGAATGATGCTGGCAGCGGCGCCGGTATCTAAAATAAAATTGACGCCGGCCCGGCCGTTGACGACACCCTCGACGAGGATGTGATTGCCGGCGCTGCGGCGAAAAGGCACGACAAACCGCTCGGTCGCGGATCGGTCCGGAGATCGCTCGGCCGAGACCGGAGCGGGCGCAGCGCTCGGCGCCTGGATTTTTTTCTGCGCCTGGGCGCGAAATTTTTCCGGAATCGAGTAGAGATTGTCGGTGAAGTGAACCGCGCCGCTGTCGTCGGTCCAGCGGTAGTATTCCTGGCCGAAGGCCAGGAATACAGGCATCAGGCAACAGGCAACAGGCATTAGGAAGGCAAGAAATTTCTTTCTATTGCCTGGTGCCTTTTGCCTGTTGCCTAAGTTGTTCACGGATACGGATTTTCCATCGCCGCGCGCTTCATCTGGGCGTGCAGGTCGATCATTGCCAGCGCGCAGTACTCCATCGAATAGCCGGCGCGAAAATCGACATTGCCGTCTTGCAGCACGCGTTCCAGGATCGTGCGGTTGAAGGCGCCGTGTCCCATCACCTCCGCGCCGGTGTCTCCCAGGGCGTGCGGCTCGAGGTCGGCCTCTTCATGGGTCGAAAAGTAAACCGCTTGCGATTTGGTGAAACCGTAGTGCGTCGTCAGCGCCTTGAACCACTCCCCGGACCAGTGCGAAAGGGATTCTTCGAAAACGTGGAGTCCCCAAAGCTCGGCAATCGAGCCGTCCATGAAAATTTTATGCGTGAAGTCGTTGATCGCGCGCGCTTCCGGCAGAAACGGATCTTCCAAAATCTCCTGGCGCGTCAATCTCATCGCCTCGCCGGTCTTGAGCAGCACCAGCACGTGTCCGGGAGGCTTGGGCGAGATCAGCTCGTCGGCGATCTTGGCGCAAAGGGGGCCGAGCAGATCGAAGTTGCGGACAAAGAAGGGAAGATGAATATAGTACGAGACGGCGTTCAAGCCGTTCACTTCGAGGGAAAAGCGGCCCCAGTTTTTGAAAAACCGCCGGATCACCGGCAGCGGCAGCTTGCCCGCGCGGAGCTCGGTCATAAACGGGCCGGCCTGGATTTTTTTCTTCCAGTGAGCGTACATCGTGGAATACAGATGATCGACGTATGACTTGGCCTCCGCGGCGGTCATCTTCTCGCCTGACCGCGGCTCTTTCAAAGTGCTCATTATTTTCCTCCGTGAAAATCAGCAGGTGAGACTCCTGTTCGTTTAGCATCGGAGGAATTTCTTGTCAACATGAAGCGTCCGCTGATGTTGGCTTCGGCACGGCTTCAAGTTGACACAACGATCGATTCTTCGATAATCTTCGGCCTAACACGTACATGCAAGAGTAAATCAAAAATGAAGACAGCATCCTTTACGCTCTTCCTGCTTGCGCTGAGCTGGACCTATGCCCCCGCGCAACTATCGCCTGAAAGTATAAAGAAATTGGCAAGTCAGGCTGCCGATCTCCAGCTCCCGTCCGAAACCTCCATGCCCGGCGTGCGCATGGGGATTTTTAAGCCCGACGGTAACGGTCCTTTTCCCGCCTTAGTCTTGTTACATCAGTGCGCTGGTTTACGCTCGCAGACGAAAAATCCCAACCTGGCCATGTTGTACTGGGCGAAAGAGGCCGTTTCGCGAGGATATGTCGCATTTCTTCTCGACAGCCTGACTCAAAGAGGAGCGAGCACGCTTTGCGCCGGGGCGCAGGGCGGAGTGAATTTCCCGCGCGGAGTGAAAGATGCCTTGCAGGCCGCCGAGCATCTTAGGGCGTTCAACTATGTCGATAAGACGCGGATTGCGCTCGCCGGCTATTCCTGGGGAGCGATGGTCGGGGTTCTTTCCAGCAGCAAGTTGTGGGGCACGACGCTTGCGCCGGGGGAAAGATTCAATGCCGTCGTTTCATTCTACCCGGGCTGTCCCTCGCCTAGGTTGGAATCCGGAGAGCGCTACGAAATTGCCAATCGCGACATCGATCGTCCGCTTCTGGCCTTGATGGGTGAAGACGACACCGAGACCTTGCCAAGTGCGTGCGTCGCGAAATTTGAGGAGGCGAAATCGTCCGGCGCTCCCGTCGAGTGGCGCATCTATCCCAAAACGACTCATTGCTTCGATTGCCGCGAGCTGCACGGCTTCTCCAAGACGGTGGGCGGAAGGAACGTCGTTTACTATTACGATGAAAAAGTCACTGAAGACGCCACCCGGCGTCTATTTGAGTTTTTCGACAGGTCCATGCCTAAAAAACCACAAACGTAGGTGAATCACCTAAGATACCGAACAAATTCGGTTCGGGTGTCCGAAGAAACCGCCGCCGAGAATTTGAAAACGCCGGCAGGTAGGCTACAATCCCACCATGCCCACCCAGCCCAGCAAAGAGCTGGAGACCTTTTCCAACCCGCGGCCCGGGCGCGATTATGAGATCAGCATGGAATGCCCGGAGTTCACCTGCGTTTGCCCGCGCACCGGCCAGCCCGACTTCGCGACCATTCGCATTCGCTTCGTGCCGGACCAGCTCTGCCTCGAGCTCAAATCGCTGAAACTCTATCTCTGGTCCTTTCGCGACGAGGGCGCGTTTCACGAGGACGTGATCAACCGCATCCTCGACGATCTCGTGCGCGCGTGCCGGCCGAAGTCGATGACCGTGGTCGGCGACTTCAACGTGCGCGGCGGGATACATACGGTCATCACGGCCGAGTATAAAGCTAAATAGCTATCAGCGATCAGCTCTCAGCTTCAGAAAAAGCGTATTTTAGAATCACGATTCTCCGTACGGAGCTGACCGCTGAAAGCTTCTTATGCCGGAGCTTAGCTTTCTAAAAGAACTCCTCATTGTCCTCGCCGTAACGATCTCGATCGTTTTTCTCTTTCAGCGCCTGGGCCTCCCCGCCATCGTCGGGTTTCTGCTCGCCGGGGTCGTCATCGGCCCGCACGGCCTCAAGCTCGTCAGCGACGTCGCCGCCGTCGATACGATCGCCAACATCGGCGTCGTCATTTTACTCTTCACCATCGGGCTCGAAATGTCGCTGGCCGAAATCGCTTCGGTGCGCGGCTATGCCGTGTGGGCGGGGGTGCTGCAGATCGTTCTTACGATCGCGGTCGTGGCGCTCCTGTGCGCGTCGTTCGGTCTCGCGCTTCCCATCGGGTTGTTCTACGGATTTCTCGTCGCCAACAGCAGCACGGTCGTGATCCTCAAGATCTTGAGCGATCGGGGAGAGAGCGACGCGCTGCACGGCCGCATCGCGACGGCGATGCTGGTCATTCAAGACCTCTCGATCGTGCCGATGATGCTTCTGATTCCGGCCTTGAGCGGGTCGGCAATCGCCTACACGGCCGTGATCTGGAGACTCGTCACGGCCGTCGTTGCGCTGTTCCTGATCATCGCGGGGGCGCGTTTTCTGCTGCCGTATTTGCTGCATCACGTCCTGCTGCTCAAGAACCGCGAGCTTTTCATCTTGTTTATCCTGTTCGTTTGTCTGGGCACGGCCTGGCTGTCATCGGAATTCGGCATTTCGCTCGCGCTCGGCGCGTTCATCGCGGGGCTGCTCGTTTCCGAATCGGAATACAGCCATCAGATGGTGGCGGACCTCCTGCCGCTGAGGGACTGTTTTAGCGGCATCTTTTTTATCTCCGTCGGCATGCTCCTCGATCTGAGCTACGCTTGGGCCGCGCCGGCGTTTTATCTGGCCGCACTCGTCGCGATGCTCGCCGTCAAGGCGGGCGTCGTTCTCGCCATTTTCGGACTCTTGTATCGCTCGCCGAGGCTCGGATGGATCATCGGCCTGAGCTTTGCCCACATGGGGGAATTTTCTTTCGTTCTCGCTCAGGCCGGACGCCAGCAGGGATTGTTGATCCACGACGACCAGCAGACCTTCTTGACGGTCTCGATCGTGAGCCTCATGGCGGCGCCGTTTTTGATCGCGTGGAGCCATCGGCTGGGCTTCGGCGTGGAAGGCGCCCTCGGGGAATATGCTCCGCCGGAGGGCAAAACCGCCGGCGGCCACGTCATCATCGTGGGCTACGGCCTCAACGGGCAAAATCTCGCGCGCGTGCTCAAAGAGGTAGGCATCGCCTACAAGATACTCGACATGGATCCGACCGTGGCGCGGGCGGCGCTGAGCACGGGCGAGCCGGTTTTTTTCGGCGACGCCACGCGCCCGGAGATACTTTACCGGATCGGCCTTGCGGGCGCGCGCGTGCTCGTCGTCGCGGTTTCCGATCCGGTCGCCACCGCGCGGATCGTCGCGCAGGCGCGCCGGCTGCGCCCGGAGCTTTCCATCATCGTGCGCACGCGCTACGTCGCGGAGATCGACCGGCTCTATCGCCTGGGCGCCGATCAGGTGATTCCCGAGGAATTCGAAACTTCCGTGGAGATTTTTTCCCGCGTGTTGCGGGAATATCACCTGCCGAGGAATCTGGTTTCGCTGCAGGTCGATCTTATCCGCAAGGAGCACTACGGCGCGCTGCGCGGGCTGCGCCTCGAAGGGAAACGGCTCGACGAGCTGAGCCAATATCTCGCCGGCACCACGACCGACACCGTTTTGATTCTCGACGGCTCGCCCGCCGTGGGAAAAAGCCTCGAAGAGATCAGGCTCAGGTCCGAGAGCGGCGTCACCGTGATCGCTGTGGTCCGGGACGGACAATCGATTCACAACCCGCCGGCCGAATTTTGTCTCGCGGCCGGCGACGTCATGGTACTGCTCGGCAGCCACAAAGATCTGGACCAGGCGACCGAGATTCTCAGCCCGCGCGAGCACGATTGATTTGCCAGATTGATTTGTCAGATTGATTTTTTTTGGGTTTTCTCCTAAGAAACATAATGTTAGATTGGGTTTGTCCTTGGCTTCGCAGCGGTGAGGCGGTGACGCGCTCCAGGATTCATGCGGGATCGAACCGCCGCAAGCGCTCGTTTGCGGCGTGATTGCTTTGGAGGAACGGAATGTCTTACACGGTGAGCAATGAAAAACTCAAGAAATGGGTTCAGGAAACGGCCGAGATGTGCCGGCCTGATTCCGTTTACTGGTGCGACGGAAGCAGGGAAGAGTACGACCGGTTGATGGCACAGATGGTCGAGAGCGGCATGGGCATCGCGCTCAACCGGCCGGAAAGTTTTCTGTTTCGCTCCGACCCGAGCGATGTCGCCAGGACCGAAGACCGCACCTACATCGCGACACGAACCAAGGACGAAGCCGGCCCAACCAACAACTGGGTAGCGCCGGACGAGCTGAAGCGCACGATGACGGCGCTATATAAAGGATGCATGAAGGGCCGGACCATGTACGTCATCCCGTTTTCGATGGGGCCTATCGGCTCGCCGATCGCCAAGATCGGCGTGGAGATCACCGACAGCCCTTACGTCGCTTGCAACATGAACATCATGACGCGCATGGGCAAGAAGGTCGCCGACGCGCTCGGCGCCGACGGCGAATTTATTCCGTGCCTGCACTCGGTCGGCGCGCCGCTTGCCGGCGGGCAGAAAGACTCCACCTGGCCGTGCGCGCCGATGGACAAGAAATACATCAGCCATTTTCCCGAGGAGAATCTGATCTGGTCTTACGGTTCCGGCTACGGCGGCAACGCCCTGCTGGGAAAGAAGTGCCTCGCGCTCCGCATCGCTTCCGCCATGGCCAGACGCGAAGGCTGGATGGCCGAGCACATGCTTATCATGCGGCTGACGAACCCCGCCGGCAAACAGTATCACCTGGCGGCGGCTTTTCCGTCGGCTTGCGGCAAAACCAATCTCGCCATGCTCGTGCCGACTGTTCCCGGCTGGAAATGCGAGACGGTCGGCGAAGATATCGCCTGGATGAAAATCGGTCCGGATGGAAGGCTCCGCGCGATCAATCCGGAGAGCGGATTCTTCGGCGTCGCTCCGGGCACGTCGCGCCAATCCAACCCGAACGCGATGGACACGCTCACGCGAAACGTAATCTTTACCAACTGCGCGCTTACCGACGACGGCAAAGTCTGGTGGGAAGGAATGGACGGCCCGGCGCCGAAGCACGCGATCGACTGGCGCGGGTGCGACTGGTCTCCCGACAAGAAGGAGCCGGCGGCGCATCCGAATTCGCGCTTCACCGTTCCGGCGGCTCAATGCCCGTCGATCTGCGGCGACTGGGAAAAGCCCGAAGGCGTGCCGATCGACATCTTCGTTTTCGGCGGCCGGCGCTCGAGCGTCGCGCCTCTCGTGACCGAATCGTTCGACTGGGACCACGGCGTTTTCCTCGGCGCGACCGCGGCGTCGGAAACGACGGCGGCGATCACCGGCAAGGTCGGCGTGTTGCGCCGCGACCCGTTCGCCATGACGCCGTTCTGCGGCTACAACATGGCGGATTATTTCTCGCACTGGTTCGACATGGGCGACCGGCTCGGCGCCAATGCGCCGCGCATTTTTTACGTGAACTGGTTCCGCAAGAGCGCGGACGGGAAATGGCTGTGGCCGGGTTTCGGCGACAACAGCCGCGTGCTCAAATGGATGTGCGAGCGGCTCGAAGGCAAGGCCGGCGCGAAAAAAACGCCGATCGGCTACTTGCCGGATGAAACCGACATCGACTTCCGCGGGCTGGAAATTCCGCCGCAAAATATCAAAGAGCTGCTACGAGTCGATCTTGCGTCCTGGAAGGCCGAAATCCCGGACATCGAAAAACACTTTGCCCAGTTCGGCAAGCGGCTGCCGGAGCGGCTGAAAAGACAATTGAGCGGCTTAGTGACGCGTTTAGAAACGTCCCAGGGTTGAACGGATTTTGACGCGAGTACAGTCTCAGAAGGATGAAGGCGGAAGGCAAAAGGATGAATTTTTTTCATCCTTCATCCCTCATCCTTCAGCCTTGTAAGTATGTCTTCGCCTCACGCTCTCGTTCTCTTCGACATCGACGGCACGCTGGTCGATTGCGGCCGGGCCGCGGGTAAATGTTTCTCGGCGGCGTTTCAAGAGGCGTTCGGCGTTGCCTGCCCGATCTTCGCCGCCGAGGAGGTCTCCGGTCTTACCGACACAGCTATCTTAATGGAAGTGGTGCGCCGATTGGCTCTGACACCGGACGATTTCGAGCGCCGGCGCACTGTTGCGTTTGAAACCTACGCCCGGAATCTGGCGGAAGAGCTCAAGCTAAATCCGGCGCGCGCGCTTCCCGGGGCCGATCGCGCCGTCGAAAGGGTCCGCTCAATTCCAGGTTGCGCCACCGGACTTCTTACCGGCTCGACGGAGGCGACAGCGAGAATCAAACTAGAAGCCGCCGGCATCGGCTTCGACCAGTTTGTCTGTGGCGCCTATTCGGAAGACGGCGAGCTGAGGGAAGCGCTGCCGCCCGCGGCGCGGGCGCGCTTCACCAAACTTTTCGGTCTCGAACCTAAGACAACGGTGCTGATCGGCGATACGCCGCGCGACGTTCAAGCCGCGCTCGCGACCGGGTGCGAGTTTATCGGCGTCGCCACCGGTCCATATAGTATAGATGCGCTGGAGCAGGCCGGGGCGCGCGTGATCTTGAACGATCTCTCGGATCTCGAATATCTTTGGCGCGCGATTGCAGCGGCATGCAGCGTTTGATGATGTTATGCCGCGGCGTGATCGTGATGGAAGCATGAAGATTCGGCTCGATCCGGAAATCGAATGAAAGTCGTTGAGCGGCTGTTAACCACGGAAAAAGACACGATCCCCGGCTATCTCGCCTATCCCGAGCGAAAGGAGCGCGGCCCGGCCTTGCTCCTCGTCCACCAGAACACGGGCGTGACCGATTACATAAAGATCGAGGCGCTCAAGTTCGCCAAGCTGGGCTACACGACGGTCGTGCCCAACCTTTACGAGTTGCTCGGCCATCCCGACGCGACGCATATCCATACCGGCCGGCAGATTCAGGCCAATACCTCGGACGCCGAATTTGTCCGGGTGATCGGCGCCGGCTGGCGCTATTTGCTCTCGCGCCCGGACGTGGACTCCCGGCGCGTCGCCGTTTCCGGCTACTGCATGGGAGGGAGGATCGGCGTCCACTTCGTCGCCGCGACTCCCGCGGTGCGTGCCTTCGTCGGCTATTACCCGACCGTTCGCGATGAGCCGACGACAACCATGCGGCCGACGCCGCCGTGGGAATCGGCGCGGCAAATTCGTTGCCCGTCGATCGTTCTGTATGGAGCGGACGACGTCATTACGACCGTTCCGATCCAGCAGCGGATGTGGGAGGCCTTTCGCGGCAACGGCCGGAGCCTCGAATGGCATTTCTTTCCGTTCGGCGGCCACGGCTTCGTCGATCCCGGCACCGCCGGCTATCATCCGCACGCGGCCGAGCTGGCGTGGCCGCTGACCGTTGATTTTCTCGCGCGCGAGCTGGCGTGAGCCGATCGGGGAATACGCGCCGAAAAATATTTCCAATCGACGCGAAATTTTCTTGCTTTTTGTTTTGGTTGGTGTAGCTTGAATTCGTTGTGTTTCACATCAAGCTTCACGATTCAAAGTCCAACCTTCAAAATTCAAAATTACTTTTATGGCTGCCGTAGAAGACAATCTCCGTAAAGTCCCGCCGCAAAATCTCGAAGCCGAGGCGTCGGTGCTGGGCGGTATCTTGCTCGAGAACGAGGCCATCAACCGCGTGCTCGAAATCCTCGCCCCCGTCGATTTTTATCGCGAGGCCCATCGCAAGATTTTTCGCGCGATGATGGAGCTGACCGACCGCAGCGAGCCGTCCGATCTCATCACCTTGAGCGAGTTGCTCAAGGCCAGGGGGGAATTGGAGGCGGTCGGCGGGTCAAATTACCTCGCCTCTCTCGCCGACCAGGTTCCCACCTCCGCGAACATCGCCTATTACGCCCGCATCATCCGGGAGAAGGCGATTTTGCGCCAGTTGATCAGCTCGGCGACCGAAATCGCCACGCGCGGCTTCGAAGAGCAGGGCAACGTGGACGAGTTCCTCGACGCCGCGGAGAAAGTCATCTTCGACATCGCGGAAAAGAAGATCAAGGCGTCGTTTGTCTCGGTCGGCGACATGATCAAGGACACGTTAAAGGCGGTCGAGAGGCTCTACGAGCGGAAAGAGATGGTTACCGGCGTGCCGACCGGTTTCAAAGACCTCGACAAGTTGACCGCGGGGCTTCAGCCGTCGGAACTGATCATCGTCGCGGGTAGGCCGAGCATGGGCAAGACCGCGTTCGCTTTGAATATCGCCGCTTACGCCTCGCTCAACGCGGGGATCGGCGTCGCGGTTTTCTCTTTGGAGATGGCCCGCGAACAGCTGGTCCTGAGAATGCTTTGCTCCGAAGCGCGCGTGGACAATTCCAAAGTCAGGGCGGGCTATCTCGGCGAGCGCGATTTTCCCAAGCTCGCCAACGCCGCCGGCCGATTGCACGAAGCGCTGATTTACATCGACGACACTCCGGCGATCTCGGTGCTGGAGCTTAGGGCCAAGACGCGCCGGCTGATCCGCGACCGAGACAAAAAGGTCGGGTTGGTCGTCGTGGACTACCTCCAGCTCATGCGCGGCATGGGCAACGCTTCCAACCGCGAGCAGGAGATCTCGGAAATCTCGCGCTCGCTCAAAGCGCTCGCCAAGGAGCTGCGCGTGCCGGTCATCGCGCTCTCGCAGCTCAATCGCCGCGTGGAGGACCGGGGAGACAGGCGCCCGATGATGGCCGACCTGAGAGAGTCCGGCGCCATCGAGCAGGACGCCGACGTGATCGCCTTTATCTACCGCGACGAGGTTTACAATCAAAAGTCGGCGGATAAAGGAGTCGCCGAGATCATCATCGCCAAGCAGCGCAACGGTCCGATCGGCACCGTCAATCTGGCGTTCCTCAACGAATATACCCGCTTTGAAGATCTCGCCGAGCGCGAGCCGTACAGTTACGACGAGGCGGAAGAGGGGTAGGGCACCGCTTCCGGGCGGTCGATTGAGAACTCACGCGATCGTAGAATCCAGGCCGAAGAACTCCCGTATTCGATCGAGAAGCGCGTTCTGTGTGTGATCCACGCGGCGGCGGAGCGCCTCTTCGCTCAACTCTCCGCGCACCGCTTCCAACTCGATGCGGCGGCGCGCCAAAACGTTCGAGATGTCTTCGGCGATTTCAGGGCGGCGACTTAGGATCTGCTGGAAGGCCTGCTTGTCGAGTCGGTAACACAATACGTCGGTTTCCGCGACTACCGTGGCCGAGCGTGCTTCACCGGTCATCAATCCCATCTCGCCGAAGAAATCGCCGCCGCCGAGGGTCGCGACCTTTTCGCTTTTTCCATTGATGGCGACCTGGACTTCCGCCTCGCCCTCGATCACGATGTAAAGCCAGTGCGCTTCGGCGCCCTGCTTGGTCAGCGCCTCGCCGCGGACGAACGGCGCGACTCTCATGCGCTCGGCCAGCTCGCGCCGCTCATCCGCGGTCAATCTCCTGAACAGCTCGACGTTTTCGAGCGCCTGGACGCGCCGCTCGACTTCTTCGCTCTGTTTGTGCTCGCGCCGCGATTCGCTCTCCTCGGTGACGAAATGCGACCGTGCCGGGATCGACGGCGGGATGCCGGCGCGACGCAGCGCCGAATAAATGCGCGTGCGCACGACCGAGTCCGTCGGATCGGTCGATGCGAGGTCCGTAAGCCAGTAGCGCGCGGCATAGGCGGCGTAGCTGTCTTTGAATTCCATCATGATGCAGTGCGGCGCGGGCTCGGCGGCGACTGTGGGAATCGGCTCGGCGCGCAGCGCCGCCTCGACCGTGGTTATCACCTCGGTCGGCGCGAAGCGAAAGTCCACGTTGAAGTAAACCCAACGCCGCTGTTGGCGCGGCGCTCCCTCGCGGTGGCCGAGCAATGTGACCCGTCCCTTCATCAAGACGCTGTTGGGAATGACGACGGTGTCCCAGTTGCGCGTCTCGATCGACGTTTGGCGCCAGCGGATTTCCTTCACCTTGCCTTCGATCTGATCGATTTGTATCCAATCGCCGACGTTGATCGTGTGCTCCATTTGCAGCGCCATGCCGCCCATCACGTTGCCGAGCGTGTCGGCCAGCGAAAAACCGACCACCGCCGTGATTACCGCAGAGGTGGCGACTATGCCGGTCAAATCGAAGCCGTTGCGCGAAAGCAGCGTAAGCGCGACGGCGATGTACGCTATGGCGAGCAGCAAGTCGCGCAGGATTCGCGGCGGCCTGAGACGCACGGAGTAAAGGGCGACATCGAACAAAAAGACGCTCGCCAGATTGACGAAGGCAATGCCGTGGAGCAGCAGCGCGACCCAGCGGACGCTGCGATAAGCGAAATAGTCCGGAGTCGCGCCGAAGGAAAGGAGCGCGCCGGCCGCGAGCAGACCCGCAAGCGACAACGCGAACAGGAAGACCGAGGTTCTGATGCGAACGCGCTCGGACGGCACGACGCAGTAGAGAACGACGGCGGCGAGAATAAAGCCGAGCGCGACCCAGTGGAGCGCGCCCTCCATGCCCGCGGCCGCTTGTAAATTTTGCCAGAAACTCATCGTAGCTTCGCAGCGATGGCGGAATTCTTGCGTGGTTCGCGGGACTTGTCAACCGTTTGCCGATGGTTAAAGATGTCCTCCGCCGTTTAAGAATCAAGCAGTCGCGGAAAATTTGCCAAGGAGGAGTCACGATGGCGAGATACGGCAAGAAGGCGGCCGAGAAAGTCAGGCGCGCGATGCGCGAGCGCAAGCGGGGGAAGCTGCGGAGCGGGCGCTCGGGCAAGAAAGTGACGAGCCGGAAGCAGGCGATCGCGATCGGCCTTTCCGAGGCGCGCCGCGCGGGTGCGAAGGTCCCGCCGCGGAGAAAACGCAAAAAGAAATAGCAGCTTCTTTATTTCAACTCGACCAGCGCGACGCGCCGCAGGCGAGGTTCTCCATATCCTTGCCTAACATCAGGTCGCTTCCGCGGCAAACTGTGCGACGGCCTTCGCTGCGGCTTCGGGGACGTTTTGAAGAACCATGTGGGGCGCGGGAAGCGTAACGAACTCGACTCCGGGATTGATGCGCTGGATTCGGGCTTGATTGCGCTTGGGCACCAGGCGATCGTGCGAGCCCGCGATGTACAGAATCGGAAGACGGCAGGCGGCAAGCGCGTCCGCCGCATCGACGGCAAGAATTGCGCGCGCCCGCGCCGCCAGAACCGCCGGCGTAACGAGTTTGTGCGCGCGCTGAACCAGCTCGAATATCGAGGGCTCGGAATAGCCGGCCACGAGCGCGCGCGCTCCGAGCCAGGCCGGCCAGCGGCCGAAGACGAACGGTTGGATCAAGCGCCGACACGATTTCGGAAAGCGCGTCGGGTTCGAGATAAATGACGCGCACAAGATGACGCCCTTCAGACCGGGAGGTTGGGTAGCTGCAATCCGGAGCGCCAGCGGTCCCGAAAACGATTCGGCGAGTAAGATGAACGGCTCGGCGATTGGGAGCGCGGATTGAACATGAGGCAAAAGTTCTTCGTATGACAACGGCGCATCGCCGGGATACGCCTGGACGATCGCAGACAAGTTTTTCGGCAAGGCGCGAACGAGCGGCTCAAAGAGTATGCCGGTGCCGTCCATGCCGGGGAGCAAGACGAGTTTCATTAGCAGGTTGCTGAAAAAAGGTTGTTCATGCTTCGACGAGCTCAGCATGAACGGAAATTCGTCATGTTTGTTGCTCTTCCTCCGTTCGTCCTGAGCATGTCGAAGGGCGAAGGGAGGGTTTTTCAGCAACCTGTCAGGTCTCTACCACCACGCGCCCGACGATGGTTCCCGCTTTCAGCTCGTCGAGCGTGCGGTTCACTTCGGCCAGCGGGCGTTTGATAATCGGAATCGGCTTCAACTTGCCTTCGCGCGCGAGCGCCACGACTCGTTTCAATTCGCCTAAGGTGCCAAGATGCGATCCCTGAATGGTGAGCGCGCGGAGCGTCGTTGCGGCAAGCGACAGAGGAATCTCGCCGCCAAAGAGGCCGACGAGAATGAGACGGCCGCCTTTTCTAAGAGCGCCGACGGCGAGGCTCGCGGTTTCAGCGCCGCCGACGAGATCGACCGCGCCGTAGAGCGCGCCGCCGGTAATCTCGCGAAGCTTCTTTGCGGCCTCGGCGTCGCAGTTGTCGAGCGTCGCCGCTGCGCCGGCCGCTTCGGCGGCCTTCAATTTATCGGGAGTGACATCGACGGCGACGATGCGCTCGTGTCCGAGCGCGCGCAACATTCCAATCGCAGTGAGTCCCAGTCCGCCCGCGCCGATCACGGCGACCCATTCGCCGCGCGGGATCGGACTGAGTTTCGACACGGCGGAGTAAGTCGCCAATCCTGAACAAGCGAGCGTCGCCGCCCAGACCGGCTCGATGCCGCTCGCGTCGATGAGATAACGCGGATGCGGGACAATAAGATGGTCGGCGTAACCGCCGGGATGCTGAAGTCCGATCGAGCGCGGCGCGGCGCAGTAGTTGTCCATGCCGTCCGCGCAGCGCGCGCAGGCGCCGCAGCCCGTCCATGGATAAACAAGGCGGTTTTCGCCGATTTGGCCGACCGGTTCATCTCCCGCTTCGGTGCCCGTGGCGATGACGGTGCCGTACGGTTCGTGGCCGAGCGTCACCGGCGGATGCATGCCGCGCTCGCTCATGTGCAGGCGCTTGCCGCCGCCCAAATCGAAGTAGCCGTCGCGAATGTGCGCGTCGCTGTGGCACACGCCGCAGTATTTCAGCCGGAGCAGCACCTCCGGGCCGGCCGGCTTCGGCGTGGCGCGCTCGGATTTCTTGAGCGGCTTGCCCCATTCGACGACGTCGTAGCTCAGCATGGCGGAGCTCAAAGCCGCGCCTTCAATAGACCGCTAGGCTCCCGGACCCGGAGCCCGTCGGCGCGCTCCGCGCAATAGAGCGCGTTCATTTCCTTCGGTCCAAGAATCTGTGCGTCTACGAATCCCATTCGTTTGAGGTCGCTGACGAGCGAGGAGGGATCGAAGTAAGCCGCTCGGAAATCGATCCGCCTGCCCGCCAGATTTATCATCGCCCGGTATGCCGGGCCGAAGATCCGTCGCAGCGGCGAGGGCTCGAAGGGAAAGCTGAAGACGAGTTCGCTCCCGGCTGAGGCCGATGCGACGACGGAGGTCAACACCGAGAGGACCGCTTTCAGGCTCAGGTTCCGGAAGACGCCGAGACAGGAGAAAAAAGCCGGCTCGTCGCTCCTGAAGCCCGATCGCATGAGCGCATCGGACAACGCCTGAGTTTCAAAATCGACGGCAACGAAGGTCACGGATTTCGGGATTGGGATGGCCGCCTTCTCGAGGCGGCGCAGCTTGGAGGCCTGGGTGGACGGATGATCGACCTCGAAGACGCGCGCGAGAGTTTCGCCGAAAGGGTTGCGATAGGCGAAGGTATCGAAGCCGGCGCCGAGAATAACGTACTGGCGAACGTCTCTCTCGATCGCTCGCGCCAGTTCGTCTTCAACGTAGCGGCTGCGCGCCGCGATAAACGCACGCAGGCTGCGCCGGGCCGGGGTTTGCAATCGCTCTAGACCGGACCGCAGCTTCGCTTCCGTCTCGGCGCCGAGGATTCGGAACGCGAGCGGGTCCTCGAAGATTTTCGGCCGGTCCAGAATCAGATGCGCGGCCCGTCCCCTCGCCGCGCCGAGTCCCGAGGGTCCGGCGCGATCGATCTTCGCCTTCGTGCCGGAGCTTGTCGGGACTGCGTTGGGGCCGGTAAACTTTTCCGCTTCCATAGGATCGCTGCTTGCGACGGGTTCCATTTAGAAAAATCGCAGCCCGGCGTCCCGTTTTCAACAGCCGGGGTCGATCACGATCACTCCGAGACCGGCAGATGCGATTCGTCGATCGCGGCCCAGCTAATGCGGCTGCCCCATTGGCGGTGAGCGGACGGCCCCATCGGCGGCGCGTCGTCGAGACTGCCCGACGGCACGATCATGTGCTCGCGGGCGCGCGTCGGCTTGGGCACGGGACAATTGCACTTCGTGCAGATCGCCGTCGAAAAACTTCTCGCTTCCGGCAGATCGTAGCGCCTGATCAAATCCTCGCCGGAAATCCATTTAAACTGATCGAGGGCGACGGCGATGTTTGTCGCGCGCACTGTGCCGGTCGCTTTGCGGCAGCGCGAGCAGTAGCAGTGCGCGAATCGGATAAACGGCGGCCGGATTTCATATTTCACCGCCTTGCAAAGACAACTTCCTCGGAGTGTTTGTGCCGACATGTTACCTCCCTTGGCCCGAGCGTTAGCCGGATCGAGTTTCGAGGCCGAAACTGTGGCGCTCAGAGCTTATTTTTATTTCACTGGCTTGGCAAGAATAAATATCCGGGCGGTAGCGTCAGGCTCACGCGGTCTGGACGCGAGAGCGCCATAGGGCCAAAGCGTCGGTTGCGACTGCGATGCCGAGCGACACGGCGACCAGGCCGACGATGAACTCGCGGCCGACAGGCTCGGACAAAAAAAACGCTCCGAGAAAAGACGCGGTGAGAGCGTTCGCCGTGACGGTCAAGGCAACCGAAGACGGGCTCGCGAGCCGTATCCCGACCGACCAAACGATCCAGGTGAGCGCGCATCCGAATGTGCCGAGGTAGATGATCACAGCCCAAGCGCCGGTCCCCAGCGGCGGCAACGCCTGAAAAACGCCGGACGCAACGGAAACTGCGACGAGCACGACCGCGCCGATGCAGAGGCCGAAAGCGGTAAACGAAAGCGCGCCGATGCGCCGAATGAAAGAGCGGGCGAGAATATTGCAGATAGCTTGCAGCGCCGCCGCCGCGATCATGATGAGGTCGCCTTTCCAGGCGGATGAAGCCGCGCCGCCGAGTTTCGGCAACAACGCATAAGCGAGCCCCGCGACGGCGATCAGTATTCCCGCGAGCCGGTTCCACGAGAACGTCTCTTGGCCGAGCAAGATCGCAAATCCTAAAGTTAGAAGCGGCATGGTCGCCAGCGCCAAAGCGCCGCGAGCGGCCGTGGTGTAGGCGAAAGACGCGGTGAATAGGTAAGGGTAGAGAGCGTAGAACACTATGCTCAACCCGATGGCTGCGAGAATTTGACGAGAGCCTTCGAATTTGCGGAAGGCGGGAACGGCGAAGGGCAGAAGACAAACGGCGCCGATCGTATAGCGCAGCGTTGTAACGGCAAGAGGATTAACGAGGCCGACGGCGTACCTCGAAGCGGCGGCCGCCGTGCCGCCGAGCACGCTCCCAAGCAACGCCGCCGCCACTCCGAGGAGTTCAGTCATCAATGTGAGTTCGAAGGCCGATGCGATCAGGATTGGATAGATGAATGGATATTTTTTTATTCATCTATCCAGCTGCTCTCCCCGAGCAGTAGCAATGCGCGAATCTGATAAACGGCGGCCGGAATTCATATTTCACGGATTTGCCAAGACAACTTCCTCGAAGAATTTGACCGGACATTGGGACCTCCGTGTCGTCCAACTTTTCGGCGGCGATTGCGGCGATCGGTTTCGCTATTTCTTTTGGCTGTCCGCGGACTGAACTTGCTTCAATACGGCCAGATAGAGCTTGCCGGCATTTTGACCCCACTTGTCACCGGAATTGTCCGACAAGCCGGTATCGTACACACAGTGCGAGAGTAGAGCTACCACTATATCCCTCGCGATTTCTTGATCGGTTGGTTTATCCAAACTTCACCTCCATCGATAAATAGTTTCGGATCGGAAGATCCCGCCAGGAGTTGGCCGCCGCCTTCGACGAGTCCGAAGCACTTGATCGGACATGGGGACCTCCTTCAATCATTCCGTATAGAATCCCGCGCCTACGTACACCGTCTCTTTCCCGAGTTTTGCTTTCCTCACGTAGGTGGATTTTTTGGACGGCTTGGTCTGACCCGGCTTGGGCCACATGTAATCCACCCAACCGGAATTCTTGGTCTTCAGCAAGTCGATAAACGACTGAACGATCGGTTTGCCGTTGGCATCCTTCAGATCGATGGTGTCTTTCCCTTCGAGCTCCGGGAAAGCGGCGTTGACGAGATTCTTTCCTTTCATGTCGCCGACGAAGATGTAAGCATCGCCTTTGAACCACTCGCCGCCTTTTTTCTTGAATTCAGGGAAGGCGTCCTTTCCTTTCTTCTCGATCAAAGCCGCCGCCTTATCAACGAGAGCTTTGGTTTCTTTCGCTTGCTGGGATTGCGGTTCCGGCGACGCGGCAAAGCCCGCGGAAAAAAGTAAAAACACTCCGAAAACGGCGAACATCGCCGTAGGCAGTCTGTTTGTCCTCATTTGAAGTCTCCTTCGTGGGGTTTAGTTCATTGATGATTGTCACGAATCATGCGGCGCTGCAAATCGCTTTTGAGAAGGAAATACCCGGCGTACAGGCACGCGGCGATAATAAAAATATTTATCACGAGCCAGAGCGCCGTCGAAAGCCTCAGAAGCATGCCGGCGACAATGACAGCGGCGATCGCTTGGAGAAGTCGTATCCGTTTGGCGAAGCCGATAGCGCCGCAGACGGCAACGGCGACGATGTCGGGAACGAGCCACTGCTCGAACGTCCATCCAGCCAGAGAGCCGACAAGGAAGACGAGCGCGGTGAGCCAAAGAAGCGCGGCGAGCCAGGTATCGACGCAGCGTCTCATATTTTCTCACCGAGCTTCGCTTCGGCGAGCCGTCCGGCGAGTTAGATCGCGACGCTTCCTTCTCGCCGAAGTCGTCGAGACCCACTCTCGTTTCTTAAGCGGGCTGCGCTACTTCTTCCGCGGGTCGTCGGCCGGATTGACGTAGGTGATGCCCCAGGGCCCCGTGCCGTGAACCTGGACGACGGTTTCTCCTTTGGTCCACGCGAAGTGATTCATCTTGGCCGGCATGATGGCGAAACCGCCGGCGGAAACCGCCGTTGACTTGGTGCGATCCAGTTTGTCTCCGATGCCCATGTTCAGCGCGCCGGAGA
>JBGPTS010000049.1:0-21348 GCA_041490745.1 Binatia bacterium
CGACGATCGCCGTCGTCAAATCCGCGAAGCCGAAGTCGGCGAGCCCGGCGCCTATAGCGCGCACCGTGTCCGCCGAGCCCGTGCCGGGCTGGATGTTGACCGCGAGTCCGCGCTTGGCGTAGAAGCCCTTCTCCGCGGCGACGAACCACGGCGCGTGTTTGCCGCCGAGAATGAAATCGAGACGAACGATCGCGGATTTTTCCGCCGCCTTCTCCGCGCCGGTAGCCACGACTGCGTGAAGCGCTCCGACCAGAAGTAGAATAGCCGCAAGGGACGCGCGCGGAAAAGATTTCCAGGTCGGCATCATACTTTCACCTCCTGAATCAAAAAGATCCCTCGATCTGCCGGACCTCCGCGCTCCAGGGAATAATTTTTCTCTGCAATACCTCTACAGCCATCAAGAGCGCGAGAGAGAGCAGCGCTAAAATCAACAGAATGACCAGAGCGAACGCCGTGTCCAGACTATAATTGGCTTGAAGCACGAGGTAGCCGAGGCCTTCGTTGGCGGCGACGAACTCGGCGACGATCGCGCCGGTGACCGACAGCACGAGCGCGACTTTGATGCCGGCGAACATGTACGGCAGCGAGTTGGGCAGGCGGATTTTTTGAAACACGTCCCAGTCGGAGCCCCGGTTGATGCGCGCCAGCTCCAGCAGCTCCGGTTCCACTTCCTTCAAGCCCACGACCGTATTGACGACGATCGGGAAAAACGCGACGAGAAACGCGATCGCCATTTTCGACACCAGGCCGTAGCCGATCCAGATGACCATCAAGGGCGCGAACGCGCTCTTCGGCATGGCGTAAAGAATCACGATCAGCGGATAGATCGTGTTCTGAAGGTGGCGCGAGTAAACCACCCCGACGGCGAAGGCGACGCCGAGGACGAACGACAGCGCGAAGCCGCCCACGGCTTCGATAAACGTGACCAGCGCGTGATGGCCGAGAATAAAATATTTGGCGGTGAAGGCGGTATAGAGATCGCGCGGCGGCGGCAGGATGAAGGCCGGCACGCGCACGACCAGGACGAGAATTTCCCAGAGCGCCAAGAGCGCGAGAAAAAAAATCACCGGCTCGGCAATATCTTTGAGAGAAAATTTCAAGATTTTATCCCCGGCGGCGAATGTGAATGGAACTTAAAGCAAAGCGGGACGGGAGTCAAGGAATTGTCCGACGTCGTCCCCTTCCCGATGTATACATGCCCCGGGCCGCAGCCCCATTTCGACGGCCCCTGGCATACCGCGGCATCCGGTCGTCGAGTCTGCGACGCCGAAACAACTTTGCAATTGACAACGGAACTCCGCAGGAATAAAAGTTGCCCAGTTCGCGGCGTGGCTCCATTCCGGCGGGAGATTCATCGCCGCCGGGGATATTCACGCCGCAGCGAGGGAGGCGAGAGATGAAACTTCTCCGGGTCCTGTTGCTCATGTCGGCCCTGACTTTCGCGACGGCGCCGCCGGCCGACTGTCAGAGCGTGGCCGACGGCGGGCTCAAAGCCGAAATTACCGGCGTCGCGATTCCCGCCGATCGCCGGCCCGTGGTGACGTTCAAAATCGCCGACGCCAAAGGCAAGCCGCTCGACCTCGAAGATCTCGATCCCAACAGCGTGAAGTTTACGATCGCCGCGCTCAAAGTCGGCAAGAGCGGCGAGCAGGATTATCGCAACTACATCCTCGCCAAAGTCACCGGCAAAGATTTCGTCTTCAAGGGCGCGACGAAAAAGCCCGCGCTCGCCGAGACCTTGCAGCCCGGCTTCGACCAGGGCGGCGTTCTCTCGCGCGCGCGCCCGGGAGTTTTTACCTACGCTTTCAAGACCGCGCTGCCGCCGGATTTCGATCGCAAGGCGACGCACGTCGTCGGCGGCGAGATGACCCGCGGCGAACGCCGCTACGCCGCGAATCCGCTCTACGAGTTCGTTCCCGCGGGCGGCAAAGTCCAGGCGCGGCGCGAGTTGGCGGAAACCGCCACTTGCAATACGTGCCACGATCCGATGCGGGCGCACCGCGGCACCGCGCGGGAGACCGGTTACTGCGCTCTGTGCCATACTTCGCAATTGACCGACCCGGAGAGCGGGGAAAATCTCGATTTTAATTTTTTCGTCCACAAGCTCCATCGCGGCAAATATCTTCCCAGCGTCAAAGGCGGCAAGCCTTACTTCACCGTCGGCTTGAATGAGCGGGTGGTGGATTTTTCCACGATCGTCAATCCGCGATCGGTCGTGACCGAGACGATTCCAAAAGAGTATCGAGACTGCGCCGGCTGCCACGCGAATCCGAAGGCCGTCGCCTGGAAGACTGCGCCGTCGAGCGTGGGCTGCGTGTCGTGCCACGACAACGTCGATCTCAGAACCGGCCAGAAGCACGGCCCCGGTCCGGCGGCCGAGGGCACGTGCGCCAACTGCCATGCGGCCGAGGGGCCGGAGTTCGGCCCATCGGTCGTCGGCGCGCATATTTTTCCCGGCAACGCGAGCCAGTTGCCCGGCATGGTTTTCGACATCCTCAAAATCGAAGGCGGCCAGCCGGGAACGAATCCCGTCGTGACCTTCAGTTTGAAGGACAAGAATGGCACGCCGGTCAACGCTTCACAGATGAATAATCTAGGCCTGGTTCTGGCCTGGCCCACGGTCGATTACCAAATCGACGTTACCGAGGACGCGCGCAAGGCCGAGCCGCTGGGCAACGGCGTCCATACTTATAAATTTAAATATACGATGCCGCCGGAAGCGAAAGGCTCCGGTGCCGTGGGGATTCAGGGCTACCGGTTGTTCGACGTCAAGCGGCCGAGCGGAACGGTGGTCGAGAAAAACCAGCGCAACGCCGGCATCAACGTCGTCAAATATTTTCCCATCACCGATCGCGAGGCCGTGCCGAGACGAAAAGCGGTCAAGATTGAAAATTGCAACGTGTGCCACGTAAAGCTCCAGCCGCACGGCGAACAAAGAAACAACACGGAGTTCTGCGTCATGTGTCACAACGTCAATCACACCGACGCGGATAAGAGACAGGTCGCGAAGGGACCCATGCCGCCCGAGAGCGTGCATTTGAAACGGTTCATTCATAGAATCCATACAGGGAGAAATTTGGGCGAGCCGTTCATCGTCTACGGCGGCCCGGCGGCGGCGCCGGTGCCCGTGAACTTCGGCGATATCAGATTTCCCGGCGATCGCAGAAATTGCGCCAAGTGCCACGAGAAAGGCGCCAACGAGCTTCCGCTGCCCGACGGAGTCCTCGCGACGCCGATCCTACAGGCCGACGGCGGAGTCAAGCTACTGCCGCCGATCATGAGCGCCTGCGTCGGCTGCCACAACAGAGAGCCGGCCAAAGCGCACATGGAGGCGCAGGTCGCCGCGGTGGGCAGAGAGAGCTGTGTCGTGTGTCACGGAGTGCAGCGCGAATTTTCGGTCGATAAGATGCACCGAAAAGGCCGGGAATAAGTCGCGCGCGGCGTCCGACGGCTTTAATCCGCGCCGCCGTCTTTCTTAAGCTGGCTCCGCTCCAGCAGCGCGGCGCGTTTGCGTAAAATCATTTCTCTCTCCTGGGCGAGATGACGCTCGATCGCCGCGCGAAATTTCGGCTCGATGATGTAGTGCATGCTGGTCGTCGCCTGCGGCTCCAGGCCGCGGAGCTGTTTGAAGCTTCCGCCGGCGCCGGCCTCGAAGCGGCCTAGACCCTTTTCAATGCAGCGCTCGATCGCCGCGTAGTAGCAAACGTTGAAGTGGAGAAACGGCACGTCCTCGAACGCGCCCCAATAGCGGCCGTAGAGCGCGGAGGACCCCTGGACGTTGAACGTCCCCGCGATCACGCGCCCGTCGCGTTCGGCAAAAATCAAACAGACGTGCGGCGCAAAACGGCGCGCCAGTTCCGCGAAGAATTCCTGCGTGAGATACTGCCGGCCATAATAAAGTTCGTCAACATGATTCTTGTAAAGCGAAAACATCGTGCTGAGGTGCTCCTGGGTTAATTCCGCCCCCGCGACGGCGCGGATCGCTATGGCGCGCTCGGCGAGCGCGCGCCGTTCACGTTTGATTTTGTTGCGCCGCTCGCTGCGAAACGAGCCGAGATAATCCTCGAACGAGCCGTAGCCGCGATTCTCCCAGTGAAATTGCAGCCCGATACGCCGCGCGAAACCGATCGCGGCGAGCGCCTCGGCTTCGTCTTCGAGACAAAAGTTGACGTGAACGGAGGAAATTTTGTTATCCTTGGCGATCTCCGCCAGCGCGTTTCCCATAAGGCGGAGCAGGCCCGGCCGGTCCGCGCCCTCCACGGTCAAGAACCGCGCGCCCGTCACGGGCGTGAACGGCACGCCGACCAAAATCTTGGGATAGTAGTTGATGTCGAGCCGGTGCGCGAACTCCGCCCACTCGTAGTCGAAGACGAATTCACCCATGCTGTGGCTCTTGAGATACATCGGGCAGGCGGCGACGATCGCGCCGCCCTGCTCGACGACGAGATGATGCGGCGCCCAGCCGGTTTCCTCTCCGACGCAGCCGGTCCGCTCCAGCGCGTCGAGCCAATCCCATTTCATGAACGGCGAGCCGTGATCCAGCAGCCGATCCCAGTCGTTGCGCGCGACTTCTTTGATCGCGCGCACAATCTTAAGGGAAAACTGGGCGCTCATATGCGACGGATTCTAGCATCTCCTCCGGCGACGGAAAACCAGGTAGTGGGTCATTTTCAGCTTGCGAACAACACAATCCAGAACCGAGATTCTTCGCGGAGCCTTGATCGGAAAAGAGAGATGCTTCGCTTCTCTCAGCATGACAGAAAGCGAAGGACTCACAAGGACATGAGTTGGATTGTCATCCTGAACGAAGTGAAGGATCTCTCCCAAAATGACCCACTACCGGAAACCCGGCGGTTGACAAACACGCCGAACGAACTTAAATTTAGTTTTGATGGTGGTTTACGATCTTATTTGCCGGCGCAAGCACAAGTTCGAGGGCTGGTTCCCGAGCTTCGAAGGCTATCAGGAGCAGGCGGAGAAGGGCCTCATCTCGTGCCCCACGTGCGGCACCAAGGCGGTCGAAAAGCTGCCGCACGCCTGTGCCGTTCACGTCAAGAAAGAAGCGCCGCCGCCGCGCGCCAAAGTAGAAAAGCAGCCGCCGGCGCTCGCTCTGTCGGAAACCGACGTGAAAGAGCTGCTCATCCGGCTCAATCAATACGTGAGCGAAAATTTCGAGAACGTCGGTCCGCGTTTCGCCCGGGAAGCGCGGGCGATATTTCACGGCGAGAAAGAGCAGAAGCCGATCCACGGCACGGCGACGCACGAAGAGCGCGAAGAGCTCGACGAAGACGGCATTCCCTACGGCATTCTGCCGAAACCGAAACTGGACAGTTGAATCTCGCGCCCGCCCCAAAAACACCGCAGGTCATCCTGAGCGCAGCGAAGGATCCCTCTTAAATCTGATACGAGATTCTTCGGCTTCGCCTCAGAATGACATTTCGGAGTACTACGCTTTTTGAGCGAGCAGCGAAGCACGGAAGCTCTCCTTCTCTCCCTGAATAACTTTTCCTTCGCGGTAATAAAGCACGCGAAACTCGCGGAAGAGATCGAGCAGCTCGTTGTGTCCGAGGAGGTAGGCCGGGTTGGTCGGATGGCCGATATCTTTTTGATCGATCAGGTAGGTCTCGAAGACGATGTGACCGCCGGGCTTGAGCGCGTCTTTCATCTTGGGAATCAGCGTGCGGTCGAGAAAATTAAAATTGATCACGAGATCGTAAGCCGCCGCCGGCAGATCGGTGCGATCGAGATCGCCCTCGATGAAATTCACCGCCTGCCCCTTCTCCCGCGCCGCCCTGCGAGCGTCCTGCAATGCCGCCGCGGAGATATCCACGGCGTCAACTCGAAAACCGCGCGCGGCGAGAAAAATCGCGTTCCGCCCTTTGCCTGTGGCGACGTCGAGCGCCCTGCCGGACTGAATCGTCCACGCCTTACTGCCAAATATCTCTTCGAGAAATGGCGAAGGAGAGTGTTCGTCGTGCGCATGCTCGCCGGCATGCTTCTCGTTCCACTTCTTTTGATCCTCTCTCGCCATTCCCTTCTTTCAACTCACAGGCTGCTAGACCGTCCGAGCCAAGGTGAGCACGCAAACTTCCCTGGCGCCTCCGTGCATCAACGCCCGGCTGCACTCGTTCACCGTCGCGCCCGAAGTATAGACGTCATCGATGAGCAGCACAGCTTTGCCTTCGACGGACTGCGGCGCGTTCACGACAAAGGCGCGGCGCACGTTTTTTCTCCGCTCGTCCTCGTGAAGCTGCGTCTGAGGCGGAGTCTCGCGCGAGCGCGACAACGCGAAGGGATCGACGGGCAAGCTCCAATGCGCGCCGATCTCGCGCGCGAGAATCACGGATTGATTGAAGCCGCGCCAGCGGAGCCTCTTCGGATGGAGCGGCACCGGGACGATCACGTCGAGATCGCGCCCGCGGAAAACTTCTCTGCAGCCGACCGCCATGAGGCGGCCGAGCGGCTTGCCGAGCGAAACCTTGCGCCCGTATTTGAAGCGCTGCACGACGGCGCGCAGCGGATGCTCGTTGCCGTCGTCGGTGGGATAACAGGCCCAGGCGCGCGCCCGCGCGAAATGGGGCCGGCGCGCGATGCAGTTGCCGCACAGGTGGTCGTCGCCGCTCGTGTCGAGGAAAGGCCTGCCACAGGTAGTGCAGAGCGGGCCTTCGATCACGCGGACGCGCGCGCGGCAAGCACGGCAAAAACAATCGTCGCGCCCGAAAATCGAATCGCCGCAGAAGCGACAGCGCGGCGGGTAAAGCCAATCGAGCAGCCGCCCCAGGCCCAAGGATGAAGGATGAGGGATGAAGGATGAATTTTCCGCCCTCATCCCTCCACCCTCATCCCTCGACAATCAGCGAATGTCCGGTCATTTCCGCGGGCTGTGGAAGGTCGAACATGCGCAAGATGGTCGGCGCGACGTCGCTCGCTTTTCCCGGACGGAGCCGCGCGGATTTCAGCGTTTCATCGACGACGATGACCGGCACCGGGTTCGAAGTGTGCGCGGTGTGAATCTGGCCGGTGCCGTAATCGATCATCTGTTCCGCGTTGCCGTGGTCCGCGGTGACGATGACGCGGCCTTTCAGGCCGAGAGTCGCCCCAACCACCTTGCCGACGCACTCGTCCACGACTTCGCATGCGCGCACCGTGGCGTCGAAATTGCCCGTGTGGCCGACCATGTCGGCATTGGCGTAGTTGAGGACGACGAGGCCATAGCGGTCGGCCTCGATCTGCTCGATGAGCGCCGCCGTGATTTCATACGCGCTCATCGCCGGCTTCAGGTCGTAAGTCGCCACGTCCTTGACCGAAGGAATCAGGATGCGCTCTTCGAGGGGAAATTTCTTCTCTTGCCCCCCGTTGAAAAAGTAAGTGACGTGGGCGTATTTCTCCGTTTCGGCGATGCGGAGCTGTGAAATGTCGTTCCGGCTCGCGACCTCGCCCAAAATATTTGTCAGATTGCGCGGCGCAAACGCCGCCGGCAGGCCGAAGCTCCGGTCGTATTCGGTCATGGTGACGAACGCGGCGAGTGAAATCCGCCGGCCGCGGGAAAATTCCTTGAAATCGTTCTCGGTCAGCGCGCGGGTCATTTGTCGCGCCCGGTCGGCGCGGAAGTTGAAAAACACCACCGCGTCGCCATCGCGGATCACGCCGTCCGGATCGATCACCGCCGGCAAAACGAATTCATCGGTCACGCCGTCTTGATAACTCTTGCGGATCGCGTCTTCTACTGTGCGCGAGCGCACTCCCCCCCCTTCCACCAGCGCGCGATACGCCTTCTCCGTCCGCTCCCAGCGCTTGTCGCGGTCCATGCCGAAGTAGCGCCCGCCGATCGTGGCGATCTTGACTTGCGGATAAGATTTCAACTTTTCCGCCAGCTCGCGCAGAAATCCTTCGGCGCTCTTCGGCGGCGTGTCGCGCCCGTCGAGAAAAAGGTGGAGATAGATCGCGGGAATTTTTTTGCGCGCGCCGAGATCGATCAACGCTTCGAGGTGGCGCTGGTGGCTGTGCACGCCGCCGTCGCCCAAAAGCCCCATGAGATGGAGCCTCCCGCCGCTTTGCCTGAGCGCGTCGAGCGCCCGGCCGAAAATCGGATTGGAGAAAAAACTTCCGTCGTCGATCGCACGGTGAATCAGCGTGAGATCCTGAAACACCACGCGCCCCGCGCCGAGATGCATGTGGCCGACTTCGGAGTTCCCCATTTGACCGTCGGGGAGCCCCACGTCTAGGCCGGAAATCGAAATCTGCGTTGCGGGATACGCCTGCGCAAGACGATCCATGTTCGGCGTCGATGCCCGCGCGATGGCGTTTCCTTCAGAACGCGGATTGATGCCCCAGCCGTCGATGACGATCAGAACCAGAGGACGCGAGTCGCGCACGAAATATTTTCCTTTCTAAAAATGGATCGGCCGCTCAGAGCGGCCCTTCGTCTCGGATGCGAAATTGCCGCGCCATGCTCGCGTAAGGCTCGGGCAACTCCAGGCGCGGCGCATCGGCCCAAAGGCCTTCGAGGTCGTAGAACTCGCGCACGGGCTGATAGAAGATGTGGACGATCACGTCGGCGAAATCCATCAACACCCACTGCCCGCGCGCGGCGCCCTCGACGGATTGCGGTCGCACGCCCATGCCGCGGAGATTTTCCTCGATGCCCTGCGCGATGCTCTGCACCTGCCGGTCGGAGCGGCCGGAGCAAACGACGAAATAATCGGCGATGGAGGTCAGCTCGCGCACCTCCAGCAAGACCAGATCGTAAGATTTTTTTTCCAGCGCGAAGCGGCCGGCAAGCACGGCCCTTTCGCGCGCGTTCATCTCGGTCAAACTTTCCCGTCCCTCCGCGAGGCCCGGTACAGGCCCCTTCGTTTTATATAGCGCTCGACCTCCAGGGGAACCAGATAGCGGATCGATTTTTTCGCCTTCACGCGCCGGCGGATCGCGGATGCCGAGACGGCGATATCGGTCAACTGAAAAAAATAAAGCCTCGTGCCGCTTGCGTGGCGATACACGCCTTTTTCATAACAAAACGATTTTCGCGCGGCAACGGGAATATCGCCGAGCCCGCGCAATGCGCCGCATCCGGGCCGCGAAGTCACGATGAAATGGGCGAGCGGAAACAGCGCCTGAAAATCCTTCCACTTGGCGATCTCCCGAAAGGCGTCCATGCCGAGAATAAAATAGAGCGCGTCCTTCGGGCGGCGCCGGCGAAAGTAGCGCAGCGTGTCGATGGAAAAAGATTTTCCCGAGCGCCCAATCTCGATCTCCGAGACAGCGAAGCGGGGATTTTTCGCGACGGCCAGTCGCGTCATTTTCAGCCGATCGACCGCAGGCGTTGTGCCGCACTTGCGCTTGAGCGGTGACACGGACGCCGGAACGAAGAGAACCCGGTCGAGGCGAAACGCCTCGCGCACCTCTTCCGCGCTCGCCAGATGGCCCCAGTGGATGGGATCGAACGTGCCGCCGAATAAACCGAGTTTCATTCCCGAATCTGCCCGTCGCCATGAACGATGAATTTTGTGGCGGTGAGCTCCTCCAGTCCCATGGGGCCGAAGGCGTGAATCTTGCTCGTGCTGATGCCCATCTCCGCGCCGAGTCCCAGCTCGCCGCCGTCGTTGAAGCGCGTGGAGGCGTTGACGAGCACGACCGATGAATCGACGCGGTCGAGAAATTCCTTCGCCTTGGCGGCGTTCGCCGTGACGATCGTCTCGGTGTGCTGCGAGCCGTAGCGCTCGATATGAGCGATCGCCGCGTCCAGGTCTTTGACCACGCGCACCGCGAGGATCAGGTCGAGATATTCCGCGGTCCAATCGGCGTCCGCGGCCGGCTTGACGCCGGAAGCGAGCGCGCGGGTCTTCTCGCAGCCGCGCACCTCGACGCCCGCCGCCTGCAACTTGCCGATCATCGAAGGCAGAAAGGCGGCCGCGACCTTCTCGTGCACGAGCATCGTCTCCATTGCGTTGCACACGGCCGGCCGCTCGACCTTGGCGTTCATGCAGATCCGCTCGGCCATCTCCAGCGACGCCTCGTCGTCCACATAGACGTGGCAGACTCCTTTATAGTGCTTGATGACCGGAATGCGCGAATTCGCGACGACGGCGCGGATCAGCTCTTCGCCGCCGCGCGGGATGACGAGATCGATAAACTCTTCGAGTTGCAGCAGCTCCTGTATCAAGTTCCGATCTTTCGACTCGACCACTTGAACCGCGTCTTCGGGCACCCCGGCGGCGGCGCAGGCCTGGCGCAAAATCGCGCCGATCGCCCGGTTGGAAAAATGCGCCTCGCTGCCGCCGCGCAAGATGACCGCGTTGCCGGATTTTACGCAGAGCGCCGCCGCGTCGGCCGTCACGTTGGGCCGCGCCTCGTAGATGATGGCGATCACGCCGAGCGGAATGCGCACGCGGCTTACTTGCAGGCCGTTCGGCCGCCGCCACGACTTGACGACTTCGCCGACGGGATCGGGAAGCGCCGCCACGTCGCGCAAACCCTTGGCCATCGACTGAACTCGCTCAGCGTTGAGCGCGATCCGATCCAGCAGCGCGCCCGAAAGCCCCGCCTTGGTCGCGTGATCCAGATCCTTCTCGTTCTCTTTTGAAAGAAACTCGCTCTGACGCTCGATGCCTTCCGCCATGCCGACGAGCGCGCGGTTCTTCGCCTCGGTCGAAAGCCGCGCCAAACGCCGAGACGCTTCCTTGGCCTTTCTGCCTAACTGGATCGCTTCCTCTTTGAGTGACATGCTTTTCACCTAAGGCGGAGGACTTGAGGTTGTAGCGGCGACCGGTCGGTCGCTCCTACTTGTGCCCATCGCCTCTCACAACAGCACCAGATCGTCCCGATGGATGATCTCATCGTATGCCTTATAGCCCAGGATTTTTTCGATCTCCTTCGTGTGCAGTCCTTTGATCTGCTCCATCTCCTGCGCGCTGTAGTTCACCAGGCCGCGGGCGAATTCGCGCCCCGCAGCGTCGAGACAACGCACGCATTCGCCGACGCCGAACGAGCCGCGAATATTTTTCAGTCCCGACGGCAATAGACTTTTCCCCTTGTGCGTCAAAGCCTCGACAGCGCCGTCATCGACGACGATCTCGCCCGCCGGCTTAAGGTTGTAGGCGATCCAGTGCTTGCGGTTCGCCAGGCGATTTTTCTCCGGCATGACGCACGTGCCGGTCTCTTCTTCCGGATTGAAGATCTTTTGCAAGATTCCGGCCTCCAGGCCGCTCGCGATCAGCGTCGGAATCCCGGCCGCGGCGGCTTTTTCCGCCGCATCGATTTTAGTCGCAATACCGCCGGTGCCGTAAAGGCTCCGGCTTTTACCGCCGAGCCTGGTCTTGGCCGTTTTGATGTTCTCGATCACCGGGATCAATTCGGCGCCGTCGTCGAGTCGCGGGTCGCGATCGTAAACTCCGGCCACGTCGCTGAGAATGACCAGGAGATCGGCTTCGAGCAGCGTCGCCACGAGCGCCGAGAGATTATCGTTGTCGCCGAACTTCATCTCCTCGACGGCGACCGTGTCGTTTTCATTGACGATCGGGACGATCGCGAGATCGAGCAGCGTTTGGAGCGTGTGCTTGGCGTTCAAATAGCGCCGGCGGTTGGCGAGGTCCTCGTGCGTGAGCAGCACCTGTGCGACGCTCTTGTCGAAGCGCGAAAAATGTTTTTCGTACAGCGCCATCAGCTTGATCTGCCCCACGGCCGCAAGCGCCTGCTTTTGCGGAATGGTCTTCGGTTTATCTTTGATCCCGAGACGCGTCATGCCGGAAGCCACCGCGCCGGAGCTGACCACCACGATCTCCTTTCCGCCGTCGGAGAGCGCCGACAGATCGCGCGCGAGTCCTTTGATTCTCCCCTCTTCGATGCCTTCGGGCGAGGAGAGAACCTGGCTGCCGATCTTGACGACGACGCGCCGGCAGCGACGCAAAATTCGATTCTTAAATTCCCGCTGCAGCACGCGCGTCGTTTCCCTTCCCTTCTTCCAACTTGTGCGCGATCAGCATGACAAGCTCGCGCAAACCTTCGTGCGTGACGGCGGAGATGGCGCAGAACGGAACCGACATCGACGCGAGCTTCTCTTTCAACAACACCGCCGCTTCTCTCGCTTCCGGCAGATCGATTTTGTTCGCCACGACGATCTGCGGCTTGGCCGCCAGCTCGGGGTCGAACAGCTCCAGCTCGCGATTGATCGCGCGCCACTCGGCCAGCGGGTCCGCTTCGGCGACGAGCGAGGCGTCGAGGAGATGGATCAGCACGCGGGTCCGGCTCACGTGCTTTAAAAATTTATGGCCGAGACCTTCGCCGCGATGCGCGCCTTCGATGAGTCCGGGAATGTCGGCCACTACGAAGCTCTTACTTTCCCCAAAGCTCACTACGCCCAAATTGGGCACCAGCGTCGTAAACGGATAATCGGCGATCTTCGGCCGCGCCGCGGAGATCACGGAAATCAGCGTGGACTTGCCCGCGTTCGGCAGGCCGATGATTCCCACGTCGGCCAAAAGCCTGAGCTCGACATCGAGCAGCAGCTCCTCTCCCGGAAGACCGGGCTGGACTTTATGCGGGCTGCGATTGGTCGATGAGACAAAGCGCGCGTTTCCTCTGCCGCCCTTGCCGCCGCGGGCGATCACGACGCGCTCGCCCGGCGCGCTCAAGTCGGCCAACAGCTCACCGCTCTCAATGTCCCGGATCGTCGTCCCGACGGGAACCCGAATGACCATTTCCTCGCCGCGCTTGCCGTGCTGGTCCTTGCCTTTGCCGTGCACGCCCCTGCCGGCGCGGTAGAGCCTCTGGTAGCGGAGATCCAAAAGCGTGGTGAGCTCGGGGTCCGCAACCGCGACGACGTCGCCGCCGGCGCCGCCGTCGCCGCCGTCCGGAGGACCGCGCGGGATGAATTTCTCCCGGCGAAAGCTCATGCACCCCCGCCCGCCGTGTCCGGCTTCAACCTCTATTCTTACTTCATCAATAAATTTCATGGTCGGCCCGCTGAAAAAGGCTCATCTACTTCGTTGCGCTCGACCTCCTCGCTCGACGTACAAAAAAAGTACGCCTGCGCTCGTCGGCTTGTCGCGCGCCTTGTATCTGGGACCTTTTTGACCGGGCCGAAACTAGTTTCTGAAGACTTCCAAGATTCGCCCCGGTTTCCCTCTTGCTTAGGGGGTGACTTCACCAGTCCCATCATCGCCCTTCTCCAGATAAAAAAAAAGCCCCGAAAGGGGCTTTTGTCTGACCGATGATGCCGTCACGCCGGCAAAACGCTTACCCGCTTTCGTTCCCTATCCAGGCGGTCGTACAACACCACGCCGTCGATCTTGGCGAAAATGGTGTAGTCCCGGCCCATGCCGACGTTTTTCCCCGGGTGGATGCGCGTGCCGACCTGGCGCACCAGGATATTTCCCGCGCGCACCGTCTCGCCGCCGAAAACTTTGACGCCGCGCCGCTGCCCCTGACTGTCCCGGCCGTTGCGCGAGCTGCCGCCGGCTTTTTTATGAGCCATTGATCGATTCCTCCGCTAGCCGATCTCGACGATTTTGAGCGTGGTGTGCCGCTGGCGATGACCGCGCTGGCGGCTGTAACTCTTGCGCCGCTTTTTCTTAAAAACACGGATCTTCTTCGCCAGGCCCTGATCGACGATCTCGGCCGTGACCTTCACGTCCGACAGAATCGGCGTGCCGATTTTCAATTCGCCGTTGCCCCCGACCAGCAGCACCTCGCTCAACGTAATCCGGTCGCCCACCGCGCCGGCCAGCCGCTCGACGCGGACCGTTTCCCCCGACGCGACGCGGTACTGTTTGCCACCGGTCCTGATAACTACGTAAGACATCGTTGTTTCCTCAGACTAGAGTTTTTAGACGAATTTCCCCGCAAAGTCAACGCGCGGCGGGAGACTGCTTGACAAGCCTATCACCCTCTGTAATAGAGATGGCGAGGAGCACCGTATCCTAATATATGAGACATCACCTAGTCACTGCGTCGGGAATCGTCGCCCTGCTTTTTCTCTGCGGCTGCGGCTACAACCAACTGCAAGGCTTGGACGAAGATGTCAAAGCCGCTTGGAGCGAGGTGCAGAATCAATATCAACGGCGCGCCGACCTGATACCAAATTTAGTCGAGGTCGTTAAAGGCGCGGCCAAGTTCGAGCAGGAAACTCTGACCCAAGTTATCCAGGCGCGAAGCCAGGCAACCAGCATCAAGCTGGAAGCCAAAGATCTCAGCGATCCGCAAATGCTGCAAAAATTCGAGCAGGCGCAGCGCAACCTTTCAGGCGCACTCTCCCGACTGCTGGTCACGGTCGAGCGTTATCCCGAACTCAAGGCCAACCAAAATTATCGCGACCTGCAAGCGCAGCTCGAAGGCACTGAGAACCGTATTGCCGTCGCGCGCAAGCGCTACATCGAGAAAGTCGCCGACTACAACAAAGCCGTGCGCTTCTTTCCCACCAACCTGACGGCGCGATATCTGCTGGGCTTGAGCCCGCGGGCGACTTTCACCGCCGACGAAAAAGCGGCCACGCCGCCGCCGGTGAAATTTTAGGGACCGCGCTCGCGGTTCGCGATCGTGTTCGTACCAGGCCATCGCCGATTGTTTAATCTCCGCCATCGCGGTCCGGCTTTTTTCATTCCGCTCTCCATCCTTGTTCTCTCCAGCCTTGCCATCGCGCTCGAAGTCCCCGTGTTACGCGGGCGCGTGAACGACTACGCGGACCTCATGCCGGGGCGTGTTCAATCAATGGAGCAGCGGCTGGAACAATTCGAGAACGACACCGGTCATCAGATCGCCGTGCTCACGATTCCCAGTCTGCAAGGCGAAGACATCGAAGGCTTCAGCATCCGCGTGCTGGAAAAATGGAAGATCGGCAAGAAAGGTTTCGACAACGGCGTCATCCTCGTGATCGCTAAGGACGATCGCAAGCTCCGCATCGAAGTCGGCTATGGCCTCGAAGGCGTGCTGCCCGACGCGATCGCAAGCCGAATTATCAACGAGGTCATCGTGCCGCGCTTTCGCGACGGCGATTTTCACGGAGGTATCGAGGCCGGAGCGGACGCGATCATGAAGGTTACTCGCGGCGAATCCTTACCGCGGCGCTCGGCTATGACGATCCAAAGGATAGCCATTCGACCCGCCGAGATTCTCGGGCTGCTGTTATTCGCTTCGATGGCGGTTTTCATTGTCGGCCTCACTCAACCGTCGTCGTTTCATGGCGCTTTCGCCGGCGCGGCTGCCGGAGCGTTCGCGGCCTTTTTTGCTTGGCTGGGAGCCGGACTCGCCATCGCAGTTATCGTACTGCTCGTGTGTTCCGCCCTGGGAGCCTACGCCAGCCACTATGCGCGCTACAACTGGGGAAGGGCATGGACAGCTGGAAGATCGCCTCGACGGGAACCTTGGGTAGGTAACACTTTTGTCGGCGGTTACAGCGACGGCGGAAGTGGAGGAGGTGGCGGCGGCGGCGGTTTTGGTGGCGGCGGAGGCGGCGGTGGCGGCGGCGGAGCTTCCGGAGGTTGGTAACAGATGAACGTTGGATTTGTTTTGTTCTCCGAAAAGCAACAGCGCACACGCATCGTTGCGACCACATTTTTTCTCTTTTTTCTTTTCACTGTCGCTTTCCCTGGCATCCTGACCGCGCTCGAAGTCCCGACGCTACGCGGGCGCGTGAACGACTATGCGAACCTCATGCCGGGGCGCGTTCAATCGATGGAGCAGCGGCTGGCACAGTTCGAGAACGACACCGGCCATCAGATCACCGTGCTCACGATTCCGACTCTCGGAGGCGAAGACATCGAGGGCTTCAGCATACGGGTTGCCGAAAGCTGGAAGATCGGCAAAAAAGGTTCCGACAACGGCGCGATTCTTGTGATCGCGCAAAACGATCGTAAGCTCCGCATCGAAGTCGGCTACGGCCTCGAAGGCGTCTTGCCCGATGCCATTGCAAGCAGAATCATCAACGAAGTGATCGTGCCGCGATTTCGCGACGGAGATTTTCCTGGCGGCATCGAAGCCGGCGTCGATGCGATCATGAAAGTAACGAAAGGCGAGCCGCTGCCGGAGGCGCAACGCCGGAAGCCTCCGTCGGGTAGCTCCCGTTTCCCATTTGCACTTCTATTTCCCTTTCTCCTGTTTGGCTTCTGGATTGTGTCGCAGCTGACGTCGCAAAGACGCGGCCTCTGGAGCACTCGCAGCGGGTCCGGCGGTTTTTTCGGCGGTGGATTTGGCGGCGGTGGTTTCGGCGGAGGCGGTGGAGGTTTCAGCGGCGGAGGCGGCGGCTTCGGCGGCGGCGGCTCTTCGGGGAGTTGGTGAATGAGATGAACACAGACAAATATTTCACGGCGGAAGAGCAGAAAAAAATTCAGCACGCGGTCGAGACTGCGGAGCAGCGCACTTCCGGAGAGATCGTCCCGATGATCGTCGGCTCAAGCGCGCGCTATGCCGAAGCCAACGTCACCGCCCTGATCGCGGGTTTGGCGCTCGGCTCGGTCGCCGCGGTCGTTTGGGGCGATCCCTGGGGACTCGTGCACGTAGAACTGGCCTGGCCGGTTGCGGGCGCCGCGTTGGGACTTTTGCTGTCGCACGTCCCGGCTGTCAAACGTTTTCTCATTCCCGCGGCGCGCATGGTCGAAGCCGTTCACATGCGCAGCCTCGCCGCTTTCACCGCGCACGGACTTCACTACACCAAGGCGCACACCGGGATTTTGATTCTCGCCTCGCTCTTCGAGCGCCGCGTTGTCGTGCTCGCCGATCGAGGAATCCATGAGAAGGTTCAGGACGGGACCTGGGACGAGATCGTCCGCATCATCACTTCCGGCTTGAAGTCGAACGACGGCGCCGCGGCATTTTGCGCTGCGATCGAAAGATGCGGTAATATCCTGGCCGAGCACTTTCCCCGCTCTGCGGACGATCGGAATGAATTGGCAGACAAGCTCGTCACGGAAAAGTAACTGGACGGAGGCAGCTATGCGTCATTTCGTTTACGCGCTCGTCGCCCTGCTCCTTTTGATTGCCGCCGACTCGCGCGCCGAGGAGCGCCTGAACCTCGCCTACATTTCGCCCAACGCCAGCTCGTCGTCCGTCCTCTGGGTCGCCAAGGAGGCGGGCATCTACAAGAAGCACAGCCTCGACGTGAACGTGATCTATATCGAGGGCACGCCGAAAGCCTTGATGGCGCTGTTCGCCGGCGAGCTGCAACTCGTCGCCGGCACCGGACCGGCGGTGGTCAACGCCAAGCTGCGCGGCGCGGACGCGACGATGGTGATGGGCTTCGAAGTCTTTCTCCCCTATGATCTCGTCGCCGTGCCGGGAATCAAAAGCGTCGAAGACTTGAAGGGAAAAATCGGCGCGAATCATTCGGCGGCGACGTCCGCCGATTTCGCGATGCGTCTCGGCTTGCGCAGTGTCGGGCTCGATCCCGATAAGGACGTCACTCTGCGCGTCGTCGGCGCGACGAATTTGCGCGTGTTGACGATGAAGCAAAACCAGGCGCAATTCACCGTCGTCAGCACCACCGAGCGCGAGGAAGTGGAGAAGCTCGGATTCAAGGTCCTCGTAGATCTCGCCGCCAAGCGCATCCCCTATCCGCACGCCGGACTGATAACGAGCGAAAAAATGCTCCGCGAGAAGCGCGACGCGATGCTGCGCTTCGGCCGCGCCGCCGTCGAGGCGATTCACTATTTCAAAACGCAGAAGCCACAAACCATCGCCGTGCTGAAAAAATACGTCAAGACCGATCCGACGACTCTGGAAACCGCCTACAATTATTTGAAAGGCGCGATTCCGGATTTGCCTTATCCGACCGTCGAAGGAATGAAAACTTATATCGGCGAAGCGGGCCGCACGCAGCCGGCCGTCGCGAAGGCCGACCCGGCGTCGTTCGTGGATACGAGCATCGTGAAGGCGGTGGAGGATGAGGGATTTCTCAAGAAGCTGGGAAAAAATTAGGAGAGATTCTTCGCTCCGCTCAGAATGACAATAAGCGAAGAGTTCGGAATGACATTCCGCGATTGTCATCCTGAATGAAATGAAGGATCTCTCTGCAAATTTTATTTCTTTACCACTCTCACATCCACCGCCGCCGCGCCCTCTCCTTCGCGGCGCACCATCAACGGATTGATCTCGAAGTCCGTCACGAACGATCGGTGCGCGGCAAATAAATCCGACAATCCGGTCATCGCGCGTGCGAGCGCTTTGATATCGCGCGGTGGTTGGCCGCGCACGCCTTGCAGGATTCGATAACCTCGAAGCTCTTTCAACATTTCCAGCGCCTCCGCCTCGCTCACGGGCAGGAGTCTGATCGCCACGTCTTTCAGCACTTCGACGAAGATGCCGCCGAGGCCGACCATGAGAAACGGTCCGTACTGCGCATCCGTCCTCGCGCCGAGGAGAACTTCGGTGCCCTGAACCATCTCCTGGACAAGCAAGTGCAAGGATGAGGGATGAGGGCTGAGGGATGAAAGCAAGCGCTTCCCGTGTGTCTCGACTTCTTCGGAGCTGCGAAGGCCGAGCACGACCGCGCCGGATTCCGTCTTGTGAACGATTTCCGGCGCGACGAGTTTAAGCGCGACGGGAAAGCCGATCTCTTTGGCGATCTTCGCCGCTTCGGCGGCGGATGCGGCCATTGCCTGGCGCGGCAACGCGATGCCGTGACACTGAAGCAATGCGTTGAGTTTTTCACCTACGAGATCTTCCGCTTTACCTGAAGCCGCGGGCAAACTCGGAATCGACGCCTGGCGCCGTTGGCCGTAAGAACCCAGGCCCGCAAGCGCGCGCAGCGTCGGCTTGATGCCCTGCAAAAACGGTATGCCGGCTTCTTCCTGAAACGTCCGGCTCTCGTCGGTCAAGCTGTAACTGGAGCGCGCGAAAGCAATGACGGGCTTCGCCGTCGCCGCGTTAAGATTCTTAAACAGCGTCGCTTCTCGTTTTTCCGGAAAACGCGGCAGCTCGCCGTGAATCGCGAGCAAATCGACGGCGGCGTCGTCAGCGTGCAGCTTGACGATTTTGACGAAGCCTTCTTCGTCGCCGAAGCCGGCCACGCCGCATTCGAGCGGATTTTCCACCGCGAGCTCCGGCGGGATCAGCGGCCGCACCGCCTGCCGCGTCGCCTCGCCCAACTGCGCCAGGTTCGTGCCCAGCTCTTCGATGTGATCGCAGAGAAGACCCTTCATGCCGCCGGAGTTGACGACGATCGCCGCGCGGCTGCCGCGCGGCACTCGGCCGGGAAGAAACGCGAGCGTCGTCTCGGTCAAATCTTCCAAGGTCGGGCAGCGGATCAGGCCGAGCCTCTTGCATAGCGCGTCGAACACGTCGTCCGAGCCGGCGAGCGCGCCGGTGTGCGAAATCGCCTGGCGCTTGCCCATTTCCGAGCGGCCGAGCTTGATGACGAGAATCGGCTTGTTTTTCTTCAGCGCCTCGGCGGCAACGGTCGTGAATTCATGCGGGCGCCGGATGCCTTCGACCATGAGCGCGATGAGTTTCGTTTCCGGATCGTCGAGGAGAAACGACAGGTAATCGACGAGATCGAGGCTTGTCTCGTTGCCGCTGGAAACGGCGTAGCTGAAACCGATACCGCGCTCCGACGCGCCTTTGATCCAGTTGCCGAGCGAGCCGCCGCTTTGAAAGACCAAACCGACGGGACCTTTTTTGAGCAGAGGCACCGACGTGGGAAAACTCCACAGCCCTTCGGGTAGAGAGAAGGAACCCATGCAGTTGGGGCCGCACGTGACCAATCCCGTTCGCTCGCACAGCTCCTTCAGCGCCTGGCCGCGCTTTTTCCCCTCGGCATCGTCGCCCTCGCCGAAGCCGGCGGCATAGATCGTCGCCGCTTTCGTGCCGAGCTTCGCCGCCTCTTCCAGCGTCGCGAGAACGGCCTTGGTCGGAATCAGCACGAGCAGATGCTCCGGCGTTTCCGGCAGCGCGGCGATATTGGGATAGCAGGGATCTTCGGCGATCTCTTTGTAATTCGGATTGACGAGAAAAAGCTTGCCCTTGTAGTTGGCCTTTTTGAGATTGCGATAAATTCCCATCGGCCAGCGCCCCTTGGGCGACGCGCCGACGATCGCGACCGAGCGCGCTTGCAAAAGATTCTCGACCGGACGGCGTCGAAATTTTTCAGATGTGCTCATGTGCCTCTTCTATCGCACATGGTTCGGCTATTTCAAGTTCGCTGCGAGCGCAGCCGAAGAGATCCTTCGCTTCAATCATCGCATCGCGTCATTCCGAGCGGAGCGAAGAATCTCTCTTCTCCAGGCGGGAACCTAATCCGGGAAAACCTGCCAGCGGTCGGCGGGACAATCCACCGCAGCCTTTTGTCCGGGAGAGAACTCGCAATCGCCGGCGAGCTTGGCGAGCAGCGTCACGCCGTTCACCTCAACTTCGAGGAGCGCCGCGTCCCCCAAATAGTTTTTCGTCGCGATGGTTCCGGTGAGCGAACCGGTCGCATGATTCGCGTTTGCCAACTTAACGTGCTCGGGACGAATCGCCAGCGTTACGGCGCTCGACGGTGAAACTCCCGCGGGAACGGGGACGCGCAAAGACCCCAGCGCGCACTCCACTTCCGACGGTCCGGCCATTTTGCCCTTCACGAAATTCATCTCCCCGACAAATTGCGCGACGAAGAGATTGGCCGGGCGAGAATAAATTTCGTGCGGCGGCGCCACTTGAAGAATCTCGCCTCCGTTCATGACGCAGACCCGATCGCCCAGGCTCAGCGCCTCGGCCTGGTCGTGCGTGACGTAGAGCGTCGTCACGCCGACGGCTTTGGTGATTTTTTTTAGCTCGACGCGCATTTGCTCGCGGAGCCGCGCGTCGAGATTGCTGAGCGGCTCGTCCATCAGGAGAATTTTCGGCTCGGTCACCATCGCGCGCGCCATCGCCACGCGCTGCTGTTGTCCGCCGGAGAGATCGGTCGCCGGCCGATCGTCCAGACCGTCGAGCTGGACGAGATGAAGCGCGCGGCTGACTTTTTCGGCCACGAGATCTCTCGCCACCCGCTGCCGGCCGCGGATTAACGGAAACGCCACGTTCTGAAACACGTTCATGTGCGGCCAGATCGCGTATGACTGGAACACCATGCCGATGTCGCGCTTCTCCGTCGGCACGTAGATGCGCCGCGCGGGAGAGTTGACGACGGCGCCGGCGATCTCCAGCTCGCCGGCGTCGGGCCGCTCGAGGCCGGCGACGCAGCGCAGCGTCGTCGTCTTGCCGCAGCCGCTCGGGCCGAGCAGGACGCAAAATTCTTTCTCGGCCACTTCGAGATCGATGCCGCTGAGCGCCTCGACGCGCCCGCGCGCCGTGTCGAAGTGCTTCTTGAGTCCGCGAATGCGAATCAATTCCCCGATCCCCACTCTCCCAGCCGCGAGAAGCCGATTTTCAATCCGCCGACGACGA
>JBGPTS010000050.1:0-20990 GCA_041490745.1 Binatia bacterium
AGTCGTGGCGGTGTTGAGGAGCATCTGAGCAGTGGTCTGCGAGACGCCGAACTCGGTGAAGAGGTTGTAGATCACGCTGCTCGCGTCCGCATCGAGAATCTGGCCTCGGACCGCGCCGATTCGGTGGAACTCAAGCGTCGCTTCCAGATCCATCGCCATTCGGTTGAGCTTGCGGTTACGCAGCTCTTCGACCGCCAGAAGGATCTGGCTCGGGGTCATGCCCGCTGCATAGCCGCGGACGCCTTGGATTTCTTCCGCCGTGATCGCGCTTGCGATCGGCAGATGCCGGGTGACGAAGCTCCGGGCCTTGCGCTTGTCGTTCGACTTTTGCGCCGCCGGGCCGCCATAGATCTGATCGGGCACCAGCTTCAAGGTGCCGTAGTCCTCTTCGATAACGATATTGCGCGTCGGAACGCCCTCTTCCTCGAAGATGCCCAGTTGGCCGAGGCGAGCGGGCAGGTAGTCGGTCTGATTGACCGCATTGGTCAGGTTGGCCATGCTGAAAGCATTGCCAGAGAAGACATCCATTACCGGGTCCATACCGATTCCCTCCTATGGGTGAATGACTTTGGGTTAAGTTCCCCTTTTCGCCTCGATTAAAAGTCTTTCGTTTACCGCGCCAGAATTCCCAGGTTCCGCCCCATCTCCGCTTCGGCGACCGTTTTCAGACCTGCCGTGATTGCCGCCGCATAGGTCAAATCGGACTGCCGCACGACGGCCAGCCTGCTCGTGATCATCCCGAGCGCGTCCGCCGCGGTCGCATCCACCGCGTCGAAGAGAATCCCCGCGACCCGATGGCGCCCGTCGAAAGTAGTCGGGTCGTATGTGACCACCTTGCCCTTGCCGCGCTCTCCGATGTTGTGGACGCAGACGTTGAAGAAATCGCCGACTGCGAAATCGGTCGCGGCGTCGGTAATGGTGAGGTTCAATTGACGCTGATCGGAGAGCACGAGAGTTCCGCCAGCGCCGGCGACGATTGAGCCGACGGAAACTTGATTGCCGTCCGGACCGACAACCTTGAACCGACCCCCGTTGGTGATCGCCTCGATATTCTCCACCCGGTAATTGCCGGATTTGGCATCCGGACCGAGCGAGAGGCCGGAGATGGTGCCGTTGCCGGTGCCGACGACAACAGGCGCCGTCGTGCTCACGACGAAGGTAAAAGCGTCGTTCAGCGCGAAATCTGTGCTGCCGTCCGTGATCGAGAAATTGATATGCGAGTTGCGGTAGGTCGTGGTGCCGCCGGCGCCAGGAGTCAACGTGAGGTCCGGCAGCGCTTTTCCGCTCGGCGCCACGACACTGAACACGCCGCCGTTGGCGACGACAGTCTTGAGCGTGACGACATAATTTCCAAGCTCGACGTCCGGGCCGGCGAAGACTTGGCTTGCCGTGCCGTTACCGGTCCCGACTACCGCCGGAACCGAGACGCGCCCGGGAACGCCAAGAGAAACGCGACCGACGACTGCGCCGGCCACCAGGTTTTGCCCGGAGAGAACCGTGACTTTCTCCCGGCACATGTCCATATCGCCCTCGGCGATGATGTATTCGCCAGCGTGAAGACCTTCGGTTTTCAGAGCCATAAGAAAATCCTCCCTTTTGACGCGCTACGATTTATCGGGCGGCGGTCGCGCGACGGTCGCCGCTTAGCTTTCGCCTTCTGGCATAAATCTCCTGCGGATTGATGAGCGCCCGGGCGTCGCCTTCGTCGCGCCGGTCTTCGGGCCCGAGCTTGCTGTTGATGGCGCCGGCGTCCGTCGCCGTCTTGGCTTTCAGGAGATCCTTCCGGACCTCGTCGATAGAAAGCCCGCCCTTGATGTAGCCGGTGGCCCGATCCGGAAACTTTGCGGCGGTGCATGCATCGCGGATATCCTGAGCGCCGGCGAACTTCACCTTGACTTGCTCGGTGGTCAATTCACCGCCGACATACTCCGCCGCGCATTCCGGCATACCGACCTTGCCGCAGATCTCGATGATCTCCTTGGCTCGCGCGGTGGCCGCTGCCTGGGCGTCGGCCTTGATTTTTTCGAGATCCATTTGAGTCTCCTTTTTATTTTTGTCGTCGGCGACCTTGGAATTTTCCAGTTCTTTCTCCGAAGGCTTTGCGAGCGCGAACACCGCGGCGCGGAATCGTTCCGGGATCGCTCCCAGGAGAGTCAGCGATTCCTCGTTCCACGCGGAGTTGGTCGCTTCGGCCGAGCCGTCGAGAATATCGGTGGCGAATCCATTTTTGACGGCCTCCTCGGCGTTCATCCAGGTGGTCTTGTCCATCAGGGCACGGATTTCCTTTGCGCTCAGGTTCGAATGCCATTGATAGGTCGTAACGATGGAATCGGAGATTTTTTCCAGCAGGGCCGCCATTTCGAGCATATCCGTCGCGTTGCCGATCACGAGCGCGCTGGCGTGGTGAATCATCATGAGCGCGTTATCCGCCATAATGATCTTGTCGCCCGCCATCGCGACAATGCTCGCGGCGCTTGCGGCCAGGGCCTCGATGATCACGTTGACGGTGGCCTTGTGCTGTTTTAAAAAATTGGCGATGGCGACGCCGTCGAACACATTGCCGCCCGGGCTATTGATGTGGACGTTCAGCGTCTTGACAGAATCGGGGAGCGCGTTCACTTCGTTGACGAGCTGTTTCGCCGAAACAGCTTCGGGGTCCCAGAAGGACTGGCCTATGACATCGTAGATGTATATGTCGGCGGAATCCTTTCCGCCGTCATTCTGCATCTTGATCCGATACCAGGGCTTATTGCTGATTCTGGTAATCTTCATCCGCTGAGTCCCCTTAAACGCAAAAAGGCCCCTGCCGAATTCCCTCTAGGAACTCGGCAGGGGCCTCTACGCCTCCGGCCTCGGAGCTAATTTCGTTTTACGCCACTAAAATATACACATCTCAAAAACTTGTCAAGAAAAATCTTTTAACGTCCGCCAACGCGGGTGAGCGGTGTCGAGGCCGCGCCCAAGTCAGTCTCCGAATCGATAACCAATTTGACCTTGACGGGATTCCCTGTGCGCGTGCCAAAAATGACGCCGATATCGATGCGGTTGAGCGAGATATCGTTTTCAATCGCCTGCTCGCGACGAGAGAGTTCACCCTCAACAATCTGTAAAACTCTTCTAGCCCTTGGCAACATCGAATAACTAACCTCCTTAAACTCCCATCAGAAGCGTGATCGAAAACTTCCGCCTTGGCGTGCCGATCATCGGAACGCCGTTTATCTCGTGCGACAATTCAATGGTCAAGCGCGTTTTGTCTTTGTTGCTCGTGAGTCGAGCATGGACCGCGGAAGGCTCGAGCCGGTGGCGCGCGCTATAGGCTTCGAATTCCTGATCGACGCGCGTGAGTACCGTCCCGCCGAGGTGTCGCGCCGCGATGACTCCCAAAGGCTCGCGCTCGGGCTTCGGCTGGCCGTTCTCGGTCTTTATCGCCCTGCCGTTAAGATCGACTATGCTCACGGCGCCGCTGCTCCGTTCTGTTGCGCCGGCGGCGGCGTATCCGATGTCTGAGGATCGCCAGCGACAGCGTTGGGCGCTGGCGCTGCCGAGATGTCGTACTTGAGACCGAGGCCTTCCGCCCGCTTCTGATCCTCGGAGTTTTGCTCGTCGACGTCTTCCGCGCTCTCGCCGCGTTCCGCGACGACGGCCGAGCGCGACTTGAAGCCAGACTTGACGGCCATCTGCTCGGCCTGAACGTCTTGCAGCGGGTGGATATAATCCCACCGGTCGGTGCGCCAGTCGGCGCTGACGTATTCGGCACGCCGCGTTTCATAGCCGGGAGCGCTTAGTGCGCCGGAGAGGACCGCCATGTCGATGAACTGTTCCCAGACCGGGATGCATATCTGCGGAATGACGAGATGGTTCTGGCTCTGCTCGACGATGCGGTGAAATTCGTTCAGGATCGCTCTGAGCAGTCGGTCGTTGAGCTTGCTCATATCGCCGCTCAGGAACTCGTAGGGAATATCCATGCCCGCGGCGGCCGCCATAAGCTGCTGCCGGCAGAAATCGGCGTATCCCCTTCCTTCCATGTCACCGTCAAACATGGTTACTTCTTCACCTGGAAGCAGAGTGAGCATGGTTCCGGATTCGACGTTGTTCATCGGAACGCCGGCGTCATCCTTTTCTATTTTCTCGCCTGTCAATGGATCGAAAAGCGGATCGTTTTCCAGATCGAGCGGCGGCCGTCTCAGGACGCCGGTGTAGACCGCCTTGGTTTTTTTCCGCGTGAGCTCGGCGTCATCATACTCGTCAAACTCACGCGCCTTGATGAGCGCTTGGATCGTCCACGGCACGCCGCGCACCTGGCCGGGCCGAAGTGGGGCGTAGTGATGAATTATAGAGTCGGCTGGAACCGGGACGATCGCAGCGGAGTTCAGCGCGAAAAAGGCATCGCCGGGATGCGAGCGGTACATCCAGTAGGCGCGGCGCTTGCCAATGCCGTCGAACTCGATGCCGGCACGGATGTACCGGCCGTTTGCCATCATCTCGTTTCGGCTGATCGGACAGAACTCGGGTTCGAGGAGTTGGAGCTGCATCGGCACCGGAAATCCATCGCTCGCCTGCCGCTGCCGGAAGCGGAGGAAGATTTCGCCGCCTTCGATTCGGGTCCGCGACGCAAGCGCGCAGAGTCCGTAGAAATCGAGCACGCCGTCCGCGTCTGCGACCTGAGTCCAGCGTTTCCAGAGCGCGTTCGCCTGCTTTTTGAAAGTCTCATCGGGCGCGAGCGAGCGTGGCTTGATGCCGACGCCGATCTCGTTCGAGACCCAGGAATTGACGCCATGTTTGATCCAGGCGTTGTTGCGCACCATATCGCGGCTCCGCTGGCGCAACCTCTCGATATCGCCGAGCGCGGCGTTGGGGCCGAACATATTCGACTGCCAGAGTTTCAGCCGGCGACCGGTGCTGCCGACTTCATAGGCGCTCGATGGTGTCTGATTCACAAAGTGCGCGGTGCGCACGAGTAATTGGGCGAGGCTTCGTCTGAGGTTCATAACCCCTTCGAGAAACGGCTGCGCATGATGCGCGGCCGCTGTTGGGAGGCGCTGGCGCCGGCCGCTGCGTTGACTTCCTCTTTCATCTCGTCGCGGAGTGCGCGCAACTCGGTCAAAGACGTGCGCTCATAGGAGACAATGCGGTCATGAAGCGTCAAGGTCACGGTGCGTTTATTACCAGCGACAAGATCGCGGATCGCCTGCTCGATGTTCGCCAGGTCTGCCGGGGTCCAAGCCATTGGGGTAGAATATAACGCAACCCGCTACCGATAGTCAAAGAAAAATTTTAACTTTTTCCAAACCTGAACCGGATCTTCCTCCCGCTCGTCTTCGGCGCCGCCGCTGCTGGAGCGTTTTCCGAAGGAGCAGTCTCCCCGCCCGGCTCGGGCGGTTTCTTCGGCGCGGGCGGCTCGATGGGCGCCGAGCGCAGCAGTATCTCCCAGGGCACCGAGCGCGCGCGCAAGGCCGCCAGCGCATAGACGTGGAGATCCAGGCCATGATTGGGAACACCGTGAGGACATTCCCAAACGCGATATTGCCGTCCTCTGCGATATTTTAGCGTTACCCTCTCGGCCGTGACTTCCTGGAAGTCTTCGATCGTGTAGCTGTTCGGGTAATGCCCGCGGCCCGGTCCCTCGCCGACGACTTTGAGAGAGCCGTAGATCGCGTCTTTCGCTGTGTCGACGCCGACGATCCGGACCAGGCTGCCTTTATGTTTTTTGCTCTTGCTCGCACGCGGCGGCCAGATCGGCCTCGGGCCGTCCATGCCCTTGACCGCGTAAATATGGCGGCTCGCGCGCGGGTTGCAAAAACGATACACCTCGTCGGTATGATGACCGCCCGAGTCGATGCAGGTTGCCGAGATCCGGAGCGGTCGGCCGTCTTCGGTCTGGAACTCGCGCTTCAAATATTCGTCGAGCTCGTTCCAGACTTCCTGATTGCTCCGACGCGACTCCCCTGCGGCGGTTTTGTTCCGGAAGAACCTAACTTTCTCTACCGACCACCGTTCTTCGGGCTCCTGGCGCTTGGTCGCGCGCCAGCCGAAGACCTCGACCTCGACGCGGTCGTCCTGATCGTCGACGGCGGCGGTGAGATAAAGCACACGCCACGGCACCGAGCCGGGGCCATAGTTTTCGCGCCGCTCCATAAGGGGCTGAGCCTCGATCTTCTCCGCCTCGATCGCCCAACTCTCGCCGAACTCGTCGTTCAGCCAATCGTGAAGCGGCTGTAGATTCCCCATCCGCTTTTGTTCGTTGGCGTAAAGAAAGTTTTTGACCAGAATCGGAAGCGGTCGCCAGATGTGGTAAATACCGTTGAGCGTGAATCCGGCGTGGCCCTCGAAAGGTTTCTCCCCGATCCATTGACCCTGCATCATGGCGTTGACCCGCTGGCCATCATCCCAGGCCGCGCCGCAGAATTTGCAGACATAGACGGCCGTCTTCGGATCGTTGTCGGTCCACTTCACTTGTTCCCACTCGAGCTTTTGTTTCTTCCCGCAGGCGTGGCAGGGAACGTGATAATAACGCTGATCCGATTGCTCGAAGCATTTGTCTATGGGCGAGATGTCCTTGACCGATGGGCGGCTGACTTTCACGATTTTTCTATCCCAAAACGTGATCGATCCGGCCTCGGCCGTGGCGATCGGGTTGCCCTCGTTTTTGATGCTCGGCGGATAATAGTCGATCTCGTCGAAGAAAAGCTTTTTCCGTGGCTCCGAGATCAGGCCTGCCGTGCTGTTCGCGCCGGCGATGGTCAGGGCACCGCCGGGAAAGCTCTTGTTCATGATCGTGTTGTCGGATACGCGCGAACGGTCCGGGCCGATGATTTCCGCGAGGACCGGGGTATCTCGAAACATGGGCGAGACGCGGCGCTTGCTCACGCGCTGCCCGAGATCGAGCGTCGGCTCGAGGACGAGCATGGGACACGGGTCCAGGTGAATCGTATAGCCGAGGCCGATCAGTATGAAGGTCGTTTTTATAATCTGCCGCGGCGCGCGCACCGTGATGTATTCCGTGTCCGGATTGGTGAACTCGTCGAGAATGCCGCGAACGAACGGCGTGCGGCCGCTGTTGAATTTGCCTGGCTCGGCGCTCGACTCCTGGCTCAGATAAAAGTATTTGTCGGCCCACTCAGTCGCGCTTACGTTGGGTGGTGGCGTGAAGATGGAGAAAGTATTGTCGAGTTCGTCGGTCGATTCCTGTTGGGAATCTAACATGGCTCAGTTCCGTCAGGGCTTCATGAATCAGCGCTTTCGCCGTAAGAAAAACTTCCGTGGGTAAATCCGGATGCTGTGCCTTGAGTCGATTGGGGATCGACAGGAGACGCGCGCGGATCGTGCCGTTGTGGAAAGAGAAAACGCTGGCGGTGACTTTCTTCGGCAACAGATCGCCGCGGCGCTCCGCCAGCTCGATCTCTTTCTCCTCGGCCTGGCGTGCCGCGAGCCGCGCCCGCTCGGTGGCAAGATCGAAGTTGCCGTTCTCGCCTTTTCGGCCGGCCGCCATCTCGCGAAAGTGCCTAAGACATTGCCTGACAAGGTCATCTTCCGAAGCGCCCTTGGTGAGAACCCCTTTGCGGTAGAGTTCGCTAACCGCTGGCTGAGTGATTCCCAATTTGTCGGCCAATTCATACTGGTTCGGGCTCCAACCAATATCCGAAAGTTTGGTTCCAGACTTTTTTTTTCCTCCCTTTTTCAATCGATTTCCCATCTAGAAAATAATAATAACCCCCTATATGCCCGTAAAACCTAGCGTTTTTTCGCGGCTTCGCTTACCCGCAAGCGATCGGGATCTCCAGGGTCCCTGACTTTTTGAGCGAACAGATCGCGCGCCTCGTTGCTTATACGAAGAGGCTGATAGCCACCTATACAGTCACGGCAGTTGCAGTTCTTGTGCTGTCGTCGATAGGTGTGATGCAGCTTACTCAGCCAAGTATTCTGATTATCTGTAAGCGCCTGCTGTGGGCTCCCACGAGCTATGTCATACATGTGGTGGCTAAAGCGTTTAGCGAATGTGGCTGGCGCGAAGCGGCAAGGTCCGAGATCCAATGCCATCTGTAGTTCTGTTAGCGTCACAGAATCAATCGTCCTTGAAATCTAAAACCTTTATATCTTTTCTCATCATGAGGATTTCAAGTCCCTTGTCATGAATCTCTGTTGATCTGATCTTGGCATAGTTGCTCACCGTGTTGGCTGCGACCTTAGTTAAGTCGGTAATCGGCTTTTTACGGGATAACACCGCCTCCAACTCTTCAACTGCCAACTGGAAAGACCTCTTCATGGTATTCGAGTCCTGGGTAGTGTCGCGTAGTGGTTTCTTTGCACTCATATTGCATATACTCCTTTTTGAACTTGACTGAATCTATGAATTAGAACGATAGATTGAATGATGTCAGATGGTGTTTGATTCCTGGGCAGGCCTTTCGGCGTTAGCCGCCTTAATGCTCTCCAGAATTTCTTTTTGCATTTGTTTGAGCAAAACTCTTTTCTTCTCGCGATGCCAGCCACGTCATCATTCTTAAACTCTCTCCCGCACCAAGTACAAAAGAAGGCATCAGGAGTCTTAAAACGTTTAGGGCGTGAAACGCGCGTAATGGCGCGTCTTCCCGCACCGGCACATGTTAAAGAACAATAACGCCGTGTCTTTTGCTCGGATGGTCTGACATTAAAGATAACGCCGCAGAATTCACAAATTAGCTGCTTCTGATTCTTTAATTCCCATTTGCGGTTATGAAAAGTTTTGGTACACCTCGCTGAGCAAAACTTGCGGTTAGAAACTGTTTTAATAAAAAAAGCTTCACAGCGAACGCATGGCAAAATAGTCCCGAGTGGTATAATCCCCAATGCCATCGCTCATGCCTCGATGATGTTGACCTTCATTCCCTCGACGGCTAGATAGCCATCCGGTTCTTTCCTGAGAAATCCCAGGAGTGCGAGTTTGTCTGCTTCTTTGTAAACGTTGGGCTTTGACGTTCTAAAGCCACGGCGCTGCAATTCAGAAAACGCTGCGCTGCCGGTTGTCTTCGTATTGAAAAATCCTTCGCTAATAAATAAGGCCATGCGACCGAAGAGCGTGCCTTCGGTCGCCTCGACGGTTTTCCGCTCGATCTTTACGTCGATCTCCGGCTTCGACGCCAGCAGCTTGATGATAGCCGGAGCTTCTTCGATCAGGCGCCGCTTGATCTCCTCAAATGATCCGTTTAGTGAGGCGCGCTGTTCGTGCTGCGGTCGAAGCAATTCTTCGCTGAAAGAAAGCGATTCGGCTTTTTTGATTTCGGCTGATTTCTGAGGCGCGTCGGTGAGTCGCCTGATTTCCCTCTCAAGTCTTTTCACAGTTGTAGTGAGTTTCTGATTCTCTTCCTCTAATTGCTTTGCTCTTTCTTCGGTCACGACGACCTCCTTTTTCGTGCGGCGGAGTTTTGCCTCGCCGACTCCTAATTGACCGACCGCAACACCTACTGCCGAAGTCTGGGTCATCCATTCGGGCTGCACATAGGTCTTGATCGTGTGCTTCCCCCAACAGGCATAGAATTGGCCTAGGTCCAGATGCGCGATGTCGGATGCGCTCGGCTTCGAGATTCCCGCGGGGATATTTGCCAGTGTCCGCTTGATCTCATTCGCCTCACGCTGCACTCCGATCAGTACGACGGCGCACGCGCGCACCGCTATCTTCCAGACGCCGGCGAGATCCTGACTATCAAGCCAAACGAAATTGTTCAGACCGGCACCCTTCCGGATCAACGTCTCCGCCTCGCGTTTTACAGGCGAGCCGCGGCCCTCCGGCAAAAACTCCCACGCCTCCGGTATTACCGTGATGACGTCGTCTTCATGGTCATAGACGTGCTCCAGCACGGACCGCATGACCAGCGCTTGCAATTCCGTCGAATATGGCGCCAGGTCCATCACGTTCAGCCCAGGCCCGATGTCCACGCGGCCCGCCGGCGGGAGTTGGGCGAGCTGAGGCACTACCAGCTCCAGATATCCTTCGATCTCTGTATAAATGCTCTCGCTGAACCCGCGCGCACTCGCCTTGGCCGCCACAACATTTTTTTGGACCTCAGCCAACGTTTTGGTATTCCGGCAGACTTTCATCAGCCAGGCGCGCAGCAGCTTGTTTTTCTCACCCAATGTGGCGTCGATCAGTGATGAGACGAAAACCCAATCCGCACGCTCCCGGAAGAAAGGCGCCATCCGCCGACCACCCCGGAACGATCCCTCGCCGCGCTTGGTGATGAACGTCACAGCGCGCATGCCAGCGCGTGAGATCAATGCCTCGAGCGTCGTCGTCTTCCCGGCTTGTTGAGTCTGTCCGGTCACGACCATGTGCGCGATCGGTATCTCTACCGGCTTCCCGGTGCCGACTTCATATCCAAGATGTACGGTTTTCATCTAGTCCACAGCCTTATGTATTCCTCACGAAAAACCTCGTCGATGCCTCGCTTTTCCACTTCCTCCATGATTTTCAAAAACGTCACATCGTCCTCTTCCGCCTCGGACTCATGGGTAAGGCGGGCAAGACTACTTAGCCCAAGATTCCGGATTGTTTCGGGCTGATTCTGCACTTGTTCCAAGGTGAGCGCGTTTTCTCTGATCTCCCGCCATTTTTTAACCGCCATTTTCCTATCGAGTTGGATAACGCCGAGGGCTTCAGCCTTGAGTCGACGCTTGGGCGTCAGATCATAATGCGGCAGCCGCTTGTGATTCTGAAACCATTCGCATTTGAGCCCGAGCCGGCGAGCGAAGGCGTGCAGCTCGTCAAGCGTATCGGCGAAAAGGTGACAGCTCGAAGTCCACCGCCATTCTCTATTCGGCAAGCACGCCCTCATGGGATCGATATAGACCGGCATCTCTCGTGTCCCAGATGAACGGTTTTTATCGTCGCGGCGCTTCAATATCGAAGCCAGGAGAGTTGGAATTATCGAGCACGATCTTTTCATCGCCTATTTGATCAAGACGCTGTTCGTCAAACCAGCGGCACTCTTCCACTTTTCCATCCCGGATTTGCGGAGAGAGCAGTGCTTGGTTACAACCGCTAATGTAAATTACATATCCTGTTGCCACTCCTTCGAACCCTGTAATCTTGTCTTTATATTTTCTGCCGAGATCAATCATCTTATTTTCTCCTTTTGCCCCCGCTTTTTACCCCCGAATTGAAATCAATAATTAAATCAGATATTTTCCTTGACGCGGTCGCGGCTCATATCCGCGGAGTCGACGGTTCGAGTCCGTCCACCGCCACCAATTTTTTATTGCTATGCAGATACTCTTATTTCCACGGCCGACTGCAAGGCTTGCAAACGGCGGACGGTGGACCGTTCCGACTTTGCGACGGCGTTTAGACGAATGCCGGGCGCCGCGGCAGGACTAGACGCTATGAAACATCGGATGAAGTTGGGCGACTACCTGGTCGCTTATCTCAAGAAGATCGGCGTGTCGCATCTGTTTGGCATCCCCGGCGACCTGGTTATCAACCTTTTTCTCAAATTCGGCCGCCCGCGCGGATTAAAAATTGTCACGCTGTCGCACGAGCCGGGCGTGGGCTTCGCGGCCGACGGTTACGCGCGGAGCACCGGCCGCATCGGCGCGATTTGCGTGACCTACGGAGCGGGCGGACATAACATGGTCAATCCGGTCGCCGGATCGTTCGCCGAAAGGGTTCCGATCCTGGTCATCAGCGGTGGCCCCGGCGAGGAAGGACGCAAGCTCGGAGTTCTCATACATCACCAAGCCAAGGGGATCGAATCCCAGCTCCATATCTACGAGGAAGTGACTTGCGCCGCGAAAACGATTGACGACCCCGCGCGCGCCGCGACGGAGATCGACGACGTGATTCGCTCGATCTGGCTGAACCAGCAACCCGGCTATCTCGAAATCCACCGGGACATGGTCGAGCGCGAGATTGTTGTGCCGAAAGAGATCGTCTCGTGGAACGGCGAGCTGCCCTTCGCGCAATCGGACCGCCACAAGGTGGATGAGGCGGCGCGCGACACGGCGGAGCGCTTCAGCGCGGCGCGCCATCCGGTGATTTTGATCGGTATCGAAGCCTACCGCTTCAAGCTCGCGAGGGACATCGTTAAGCTGGTCGAAAAGATGGGCGCTCCCTGCTGCACGTCGGTGCTGGCCAAAGTCGCCTTTCCGATGAACCATCCGCAGTACCTGGGAGTTTACGCGGGCGCGGTCAGCCCGCGGACGATCCGAGAGCGAGTTGAAAAGGCAGACCTGATTCTCGGCCTTGGCATGCTGCTCACCGATATTGAGCTCGGCGGCGGCCAGCCGGCCGAGGCGCTGCGTCACCGCTCGATCTGGGCGGTAGAGCACAAAGTGAACGTGAGCTTTCATACCTATACGGACGTGACCTTGCGCGATTTCGTGCACGGCCTCGCGCGCGTCGATTTGAAACCGCATCGGGAAAAAGTCGTCTACAGCGACAACCTGGCTAAGCCGCAGCAGAATCTCAACCGCCGAGTTCGCGTCGCCGACGTGTTGCGCGAGATCAATCGCTTTCTCGCCGGGCGGAAAAAATTCATGGTCGTCGCCGAGTCGGGCGATTCGCTTTTCGGCGGCATCGACATCAAAGTCGGCAACGACGGCCTCTACCTAGCGCAGGGTTTTTACGCATCCATGGGTTTTGCCGTGCCGGGGGCCCTTGGCGCGCAGATCGGCACGGGCCTCCGCCCCTTGATTCTTACCGGCGATGGCGGTTTTCAAATGACCGGCGTCGAGATCGCCCACGCGCTCCGCTACAAACTCAACCCCATCGTCGTGTTATTGAACAACGGCGGCTGGGGAATTTTTCGCCCGATCGCAAAGCGCCAGGATTTGCTTGCCCTTCCCTCGTGGCGCTACGCCGAATTGGCCCGGCTCTGGGGCGGGCGTGGCTTTCGCGTCGAGACTGTGGCACAGTTCAGGCGGGCACTGGACGACGCGGCAAAATCGTCTTCGTTCGCGATCATCGAGGTCATGACCGGACCGCGCGACTTGTCTCCCATGTCGGTCAAATACATCCGCGCCTCGGCGAAAAAGGCGCAAATTAAAACCCGAGCTTGAGCGCGAATATCCGCAGACAAACATGATCAACCGCGAGCGACTTAAGAATCTCCTGCTCGAGCTGATCCGGATCGACAGCCTGTCTCGCAAGGAGCGCGCGATCGCGCTCCGGCTCAAGCGGGAGATGGAATCGCTAGGCGCCGAGGTTTCGATCGACGACGCCGGCGCAAAGGTCGGCGGCGACGTCGGCAACGTGATCGCCCATTTTCCGGGTAACTCCGCGCGCGCGACACCGTTCCTGCTATCGGCGCACATGGACACCGTGGCGCCCGGCGAAGGAGTGGTACCCGTGTTGCAGGGGACGATCCTCAAGAGCGACGGTCGCACCGTGCTCGGCGGCGACGACAAAAGCGGCGTTGCCATCATTTGCGAGACGCTCCGCGTTCTCAAAGAACAGCAAATCCCCTGCGCCGCGCTCGACGTCGTATTCACCATCTGTGAAGAAGCCGGACTTGTCGGCGCGAAATGTCTCGACGTAACCCGCCTCCGGGCGCGCACCGGTCTCGTGCTCGACAGCGACTCCGTCGGATTTCTTTTTACCAAGGCGCCCGCGGCCAACCGTTTCGAGTTCCTGATCCGCGGTCTGGAAGCGCACGCCGGCGTTTGTCCGGAAAAAGGCGTCAGCGCGATCCAGATCGCCGCCGACGCCATCTCCCGCATGACGCTCGGCCGGATCGATGAAGAAACGACGGCCAACATCGGCGTTATCGAGGGCGGCGTGGCGGTCAACATCGTCCCCAACTCCGTGCTTCTCAAAGGCGAGGCGCGGAGCCACAACGAAGATAAATTGGCGCGCCAGACGGCTCACATGATCCGCTGCCTTGAAGAGGCGGCCGCCGCCCGCACGCTGGATGTCAACGGCAAAGTTTTTCGCGCTCAAGTGGAAGCCACAGTCGAACGCGATTACGACCGGCTCGACGTCGCCGACGATTCTCCTCTCGTCCGGCTCGTCCTCGCTGCGGGAAAAAATCTCGGCATCGAAATAAAGACCCAAGCCACCGGAGGCGGTTGCGACGCCAACGTCTTCAACAAGAAGGGCCTGGAAGTCGCGAATCTTTCGACCGGAATGCGCGACATCCACACCGTGAACGAATGGCTCGACCTAAACGATCTCTATCTCTCGGCCGAGATGGTTTTGGAAATTGTTCGCCTGAACGCAATCACTTAAGTTTCGAGTTTCGCGTTTCGGGTTTCGGGCTTTAGAATTTATCCGCATTCCCGACTCGAAACTAGGAACTCGAAACCCGGAACTTGTAGTTATGGACGGAGAAGAGATCGGCCTGCTACTCCGCCAAGACCGCGGACAGTTTCTCGAATTCCTCAGCGCCTACGAATATAAAAAAAACGCCGCCCAAAAGAAGCGCAACGAAGATTTCGCCCGCGACATCGCGCGTCTGGTAGGCGGCATGGCCAACGCGGACGGCGGCGTGCTGCTCGTCGGCGTGGAGCCGGACAAAGGCGTGACCGGCGTCCCGCACACGCACGAGGAGCTGCAGGCGCTGGTCCAGTCGCCGCAAACGTTTCTGACCCCGCCGCTGAACCCATCCTGCCGCCGCGCGCAGCTCGGCAATCTTCTCCTGCTCAAGTTCGAAATCACTCCGAGTTCCGAGGTCCACCGCAGCGCCGGCGGCCGGGCGTTTTACCGGATCGCGACCGAGAACCCGGCGCTGCCGCCGGAACAAATCCTGCGCCTCAAGGAAAGCAAGCGGCACGTCTTTTACGAGCGGCAGAGCGTCCTCGACGCCGGCTTGGAAGATCTCGACTTCGCCGCCGTCGCGGCGCTGGCGGAAAAAATCGCCGATACGAGGGATCCCGGAACCGTCCTCGGCAACGTTTACCATCTCATCGACAACTCGCGCGAGAAGCCGACGCTCACTATGGCGGCGCTGCTCTTGTTCGCCAAAGACCCGTCGCGCTGGCATCCTCGCTGCGGCATCGACTTCGTCAAATACGACGGAACGGAAAGAGGCCTCGGCAGCTCGATCAACGTGGTGAAGCGCATCCGCTTCGAGGTGCCGCTCTGCCGCCTGATCGACGAAGCGGTCGGGCGCGTCAAAGAACACATTCGCGAGCGCACGGTGCTGCACGACTTGTTTTTCCGCGAGCGGCTGGAATATCCGGTCTTCGCCTGGCAGGAAGCGCTCGTCAACGCGGTCGCGCACCGCGATTACAGCCTGACGGGCGCTCCGGTGGAAGTCTGGATGTTCGACGACCGCATCGAAGTACGGAGCCCCGGCCTCCCGCCTTCACCCGTTACTATCGAGCAGTTGCGCCGCCAGGAACGAATCCACTTCTCGCGCAATCCGCTCCTCGTCCGCGCGCTCGCCGATCTCGGCTACTTGAGAGAAATGGGCGAAGGCATCCCGCGCATGTTTCAGGAGATGGAGCGCCACGGTCTCAAGGCGCCGGAATTTTCCACCGAAGGCTTTATCTTCACGGTCACGCTGAGAAACACGCCGATCTACGACGACGCGACGCTCAAATGGCTCACACAGTTCGGCGCGGCGGGCGTCAACTCGCGCCAGCGGCGCTTGCTCGCCTACGCGCATTCGCACGGGAATTCGTTCTCTACGATGGACTACCAGCGCGTTGCCGAGGTCGATCGCGACACCGCGTATCGCGACATCCGCCTGATGGTGAAGCAGAGCATTGTGGCGCCGTTGAAACCGAAGAGCCGGATTTACAAGATTATCGAGCGGCTCTAAATTAGAAAAATGGATTTTTCGGAGCTAACGCGACTTGCCGGCGGGTACGCGGAGGCGCGCGCCGTTCAGGCGGCCGTAGAGCTCGGCGTCTTCGACGCGCTGAAAGAATCCGGCGACCCGGCGCACGTCGCTCAAGCGACTCGAGGCGATGCGCGCGCTACCGAGTTGTTGCTCAACGCTTTGGCAGCGATCGGCCTTCTGGATAAAAAAGGGGCGCGCTATTCGCTAAACGAAACCTCTGCCTGTTATCTCGTGAGAGGCTCGCCCCAATTTCTCGGCGGCATGATTGCCTTCGACTCCTCCCTCTGGCGAACTTGGGGCGACTTGGAACAAGCCGTGCGCAGCGGAAAACCGGCGCGCGCGCCCGACATGTATCAGAACGAGCCGGCTGAGACCGAGCGTTTTATCAACGCCATGGACTCGCTTGTCCGTGCGCGCGGCGACGCGGAGATCGTTGCCGAGACTCTCGATCTCGGCAACGTCGGCGAAATGATCGACGTCGGCGCCGGACCGGCGACGTACCCGATCGCGCTGTGCCGGAAATTTCCGGCGCTTCACGCGACGATTTTTGATTTGCCGGCAACGTTGAAAGTGACCGAAAAATTCGTCCGCGCTTCCGACGTCGGCGAACGCATCAAGCTCATTCCCGGCGACTATCGACGGGATAACATCCCCGGCCGATACCAACTCGCGTTCCTCTCCAACATCATTCACGGCGAAGGCAGTGAGGAGAACGAGCGGTTGATCACGAAAATCTATGGTTCTCTCGACGACGGGGGCCGCATCGTCATCAAGGATCACATCCTGGACGATTCTCGCACGCGTCCAAGCGCCGGCGCGATTTTCTCGCTTCTCATGCTGCTCACAACCGAGAGCGGAAAGTGCTATTCTTTGAACGAAGTGAAAAGTTGGCTGGAGAAAACGGGCTTCGAGCGAGTGCATGAAGTCACGCTCCCGTCTCCGCTTACTTCATCCCTGGTTATCGGAATCAAACGTGAGCCTTAGTGGATCGAGCTTGAGCGCCATCGAAGACAAGGCCAAGGAACGGGCGATCATCGAAGCCTACCGGCCGATCTGCCTGTGCAACAAAATCCGCAAGGGCATCATCGTCAAGGCGATCCAGCGCGGCGCGGACACATTCGACAAGGTCAAGCGGCTGACCGGCGCCGGCACCGGGCCGTGCGGCGCGAACCGGTGCGGCCCGATGGTCCGCGGCATGTTGGGCGAAGACGTGGCGACGTGCGCGGAGTGCGGCTGGTCGATTCTCAAATCGCCGGAGCCGATTGTCTGCCCGCGTTGCGGCGCTGAGCAATCTTGAGGTAGAAAAGTAATAGCCTGTAAATCCAGCGAGGCACAAATGGAAAACTCGATTCAAGGAATCGACCACGTCGGCATCGTCGTCCAGGACATGGACCGAACGATCGACTTCTACACTTCGCTCCTCGGCTTCACTTTGCTCGCGCGCTACAAACCGAAGACAATCTATCACCGCGAGATGGCGTATCTTCGTTTTCCGGGTGCGTCCGGAGCCAAGCTCGAATTCTACACGCTGGCCGCGCCGCCGCCCGGCGAGCCGAGCTACGATTACAGAATCGGCGTGAGAGAGATTGCGCTGACGGTAGGCAACGTCGCGGAAGAAATAAAACGACTACGAGCCGCGGGTGTCGAAATTCTTGCCGAGCCGGCAAAGTCGGAAGCGCCGGGAATGCCGGAAGATTCGCCGGTGAAGCGCCGCACCAGAGCCGCGATCAAAGCGCCGGACGGCGTGATCGTGGGACTCTATACCTGGGGATAAAGAGAGCCGACCCATGCGAAAGACCGGGTTTTCACTTGTCCTCTTTTTTCTCTTCGTCTTTGCGCCGCTCGCCCGCGCTCAAACGACGAAACTCAAAGTCGCTTATCCCACGACCGTCGGCTCGATGGGCGTTCTTTGGGTCGCTAAAGACGCCGGGCTGTTCGAGAAGTACGGTCTCGACGTATCCCTGATTTACATCTCCGGCAGCTCGAAGATCGTCCAGGCGATGCTCGCCAAAGAAATTCCGCTGTCCGAGATCGCGATCCCTGCCGTGATCCAGGCGAATCAGGCGGGCGCCGATCTCGTCATGCTCGCCGGGCCGAACCACAAACCGGGACAAAAACTCATGGTCAAGCCGGCGATCAAAAGGCCCGAGGACCTCAAAGGCAAAAAGCTCGGCGTCACCCGCTTCGGCACCTCCGACGATTTTCTCCTCCGCTACCTGTTGGGCCAATGGAAGATTCAGCCGGAGCGCGACGTGGCGCTGCTCCAGATGGGCGGTTCGCCGGAAATCCTTGCCGGCATCAGCTCGGGCGGGATAGACGGCGGCGTGCTCTCGTCCCCTCTCAACCTGCGCGCGCAAAAACTCGGCTTCAATCTGCTCGCCGATTTGAGCGCAATCGGCGTGGACTATCAGGGCGCGGGCGTCGTCACGACCCGCAGCTACGTGCGCGAGCATCCGGAAGTCATTCGCGCCTATCTCAAGGCTTACGTCGAGGGACTCGCCCGCTTCAAAAGCGACAAGGAGTTCAGCCTCAAAGTGCTGGCGAAATATTCGCGCATCTCCGAGCGTGACATGCTGGAGGAAACCTACCGCCACTATGCCGTGAACGTCATGCCGAGAGTCCCCTATCCGACGACGAGCGGGATTCAGATGGTGCTGGACGAAATCGGCTCGCGCAGTCCCAAGACGCGCGAGATGTCTCCGGCAAGCCTCGTCGATGTGAGCTTTCTTGGCGAGCTCGACAAGAGCGGCTTCATCAAGGCGCTGTACGACAGATAAGCCCGCCGTTTATTTGACTCCATTCCGGCCCGTTGTTACGCTTGATCTCTAACCGCAATGAGCACATCTAACAACGATAGAATTCCCGTGACGGTCCTCACCGGCTTCCTCGGCGCCGGCAAAACCACGCTGCTGAATCGTATTCTTACGACCGAGCACGGCCGGCGCGTCGCCGTGATCGTCAACGAGTTCGGCGCGGTCGGCATCGACCATCACCTGCTCATCTCCTCCGACCAGGAGATCGTGCAGATGAACAATGGCTGCATCTGCTGCACGATACGCGGCGATCTTCTCCGCACGCTGTTTCAACTTCTCGAACAAAGATCGAACTTCGATACCCTTTTGATCGAAACCACCGGCTTGGCCGACCCGGCGCCGGTCGTCCAGACCTTTTTCATCGACGACCGCATCCGCAGCGAATTTCAGTTGAACGGTGTCGTCACCGTCGTCGATTCTAAGCACATCTGGCAACAACTCGACCATTCTCCCGAAGCGCGCGAACAGATCGCTTTCGCCGATCTCGTGCTGCTCAACAAGATGGACCTGATCTCGCCGGAAGATTTGTCCGAGCTCGAATACAAGATGAGAAACATAAACGGCGCGGCGCGCATCTGCCAGACGCGCAATTCCGACGTGGATATCGCACTCGTCCTCGACCTCCAGAGCCTCGCCCTCGAAGCCAAGGCGCAAAATCATTCCGACGATCACGCTCACACGGAAGACATCGCCACCGTCTCCGCCGTCCTGCCCGGCGACCTCGACGGCTTGAAAGTCAGCGAGTGGTTCCGCTCGGTCATCGCCGAGCAAGGCTCGAACATCCTGCGCATGAAAGGCATCTTGAATCTCCGCGGCGATCCCGATCAGTTCGTCTTCCAGGGAGTGCACATGCTCTTCGAAGGACGGCCGGGGAGACGATGGGAAAAAGACGAGGAAAGAATCAACCGGCTGGTTTTCATCGGCAGAAATCTCGACGAAGAGAAAATCGTCGGCGGCTTCAAAGCCTGTTTCGCGTCCGAGAACGGCAACGCTTCAACTGTAGTCGATCCATTCGGCCGCAACCCGCTCGACACGTCGTCTTTCACGATCGAACAGATCCGATACTGGACGAGAGACAATCTCCAGTTTCCGCCCGAAGCGCCGATCGTCGTCAAAGAAGTCCCCTGCGTCAAGCCCGGCTGCCCGCCGATCGAAACCGCCATCATCGTCTTCTTGAAAGGCGAACCCCCGCGCCTCTTCAAAATCCAGCGCACCATCAACGACGTCACGTTCGACGATGTTTATAATTTAATCGAGAATCCGCTGCCCTGCTGCTGAGGCAGCGAACACTGAGCCCAACGGGTCCTTTGACAACCGATAGCGATCTGCTATCATCGCTCAGTGAAGCTCATCGGGCGGGATGTGATCCAGATATTCGCACAGAAACATCCCGACTCGAGGTCTTCCCTCAAGAGCTGGACGCAAGCCATGGAGTCGAACGGCTTCAAGCACTTTGTAGAGATCAAGAAAACCTTTGGTTCAGCGGACCAGGTCAAGCCGCACACTGTGTTCGACATCTCCGGGAACAAGTACCGGTTGATTGCTGTCGTGGATTACTCCCTTCAATCCGTATCAGCCGAGTGCGTGCTTACGCACGCCGAGTACGGCGAGGGACGTTGGAGAAACTGAAATGACAATTGCAACGCTTGAAAAAAAACTCAAGCCACTGGAGGCGCCGGTGGACAACGATCTGCTTCGCTGGCTCTATCTCCACCTGCCGCCGCAACCTATCAAGAGCAGGAAGATGCACCACGGCTACAGCGAGGCCATCCGCATCTTGATGCGGGAATCCGGAACCTTGGACGCCGACAGCCGCACCGCTGTCGATCGGTACTTGAGCGCCGCAATTCCCTTCATCGAGCAGTATGAGAAAAGGGAGTTTCCTATCGGGCCGGCAACCCCGGAGGAAATGCTTAAGTTCCTCATGGAGCAGCACGATCTAAGCCAGTACGATCTCGCCAAGGAGCTTGGGGGCCAGCCCGTCGTTTCGCAAATCCTCGGAGGGAAGCGAAGGCTTACACGGGAACACATCGAGCGATTAAGCAAGCGATTCGGCGTGACGCCGGCAACCTTCTACTCCGGAGGAACGGCGGCTTAACCAGGGGACAGGCTACTTTTCGAGGCAGACACGCAACCTGTCTCCCCTTTGTGCTCCTGACGGGAGAAGTCCTGAGGATCAAATGAATCCACATGTCAAAGCCGTGCGAGCGCTGGAAGACTATGAGCTAGAGGTTAAGTTTGACAACGGCGAATCCCGGCGATTCAACGTCAAACCGTATCTCGATCGCGGGATATTTGTCCGTCTCCGCGACCAAGACACCTTTCGAGCGGTACAAGTTGTTGCAGGCTCCGTCGAGTGGGCAAACGGGCTCGACCTCAGTTACGACACCCTCTACGTCGAAGGGCAACCGATCGTTGCAAC
>JBGPTS010000051.1:0-20772 GCA_041490745.1 Binatia bacterium
CGCCGACTTTAACGAAACGTTCCCCGAGTCGTCCTTCTCCGTGATGTGCCCTTCGAGCGGATTCGGGAACCTTCCGGTTTCCGGCCGAAGGGTAACTTTGACCCGATCGCCGATCACGAGCGCTTTCAACGTATTTGCCAACGATTGCAAAATCGCCATGGACCCTCCTATCCTCGCGCGGCGGCGAAGGACGTCTTCGCAATTGCGAAAACGTGCAAGTGACGTTTCGAGATTGATGCGTGGATAAAGCCGGTCAGTCGATAAATAAATCCATAGTCATGCCTGCCCCCCGGAGCCTGCAATCCAGATCCAAGTCTTTAGAGGGCTTTCGCCAGCGCATAAACCGCCATCGCGATCACTGACAGCGAGCCCCAGGTCCAACAGAATGCGCGGACATCGTGTAGTTGAGCCGTCACATAGGCGACGAAATGCGCCGCCCGGGAAGCGACGTAGGTCCAGATTAATATTTGCGCAAGCAGCAACGGCGGATCGGCAAGCACAAACAGGAATCCGGCTGCGAGAAAGCCGGGGATGCTCTCCAGGTCGGTCAAATTGATTCGGCGCGAGCGGTCCACATACTCATTGACCTCGAGTTGGGCAGGATCCGGTTTGGGGTTGAGCGGACTTTTTTTGGCGTCTTCGGGACTGCGAAATCCACCGCCCGCCTGGATCATCCGCACTACCGTCATCCATGGTTGGAGCATCAGCTTCAGGATCATAATGCCGGCGGCCAATACAAAAATTCGGAAGACGGGATTTTCGAGGCTCAGGATTGCGGTATCGACATGCATAAAAATTTGCTCCCTCTCTCGCACATTCCCGGTTTCAGGCGTCATGGCAAGGGGACGCCGTTTTTCATCCAATCGCACCCGTTTTTTATTTTCGCCACGTTGGATTTACGCTCAACTGAGATTTCTTACAGGCGCGGAACCGATAGTTTCGTCTTTTCGCAATTGCGAAAACATGAAAGTGTCGACGTTGCGAGTCGTTTCGACGTTTCGGGAATTCCCGAAACGTGGAAGTGTGCGTGCCGATAAGAGCGGGCACGAGCCACGAGCACGGTAGTTTAGTCAGCTGTCTTACTCTCGCCCCACGCCTGTCTCTATCTTTCCAACCGCGTGATCGAAAGGACATCAGCGGCGCGGATTTGAACGACGCCGGTTTCCGACTGCAAGGAAAAATTTCCCGACTCGTCTTTTTGCAGGATGCGTCCGTCGATCGGAAAGAGTTGCCCGGTTTCTGGTCGAAGAGTGACCTTGACGCGATCGCCGCCCGCGAGCGCTCTTAAAGTACTTGCCAACGATTGGAATACGGCCATGGACCCTCCTATCCTCGCGCGGCGGCAAAGGACATTTTCGCAATTGCGAAAACGTGAAAGTGACGTTTTGAGATTGACGCGCGGGGCAAGCCTGCCAGTCGGCAAATAAGTCCATAGTCATGCCAGACCCCGCTGCCTTCCCGTATTATTTCCGCTTTCATCCCTCAGCTTTCATCCTTGTGAGAAGAAACGCGGCAGTGTCTGCTTTCTCCCCCTGCGGTTCAATCCGTGCGCGCTCTCCGACGAGAGCAATACAGGGCAAGATAGGGGACCAGGTTGAAAAGGAGAATGCCGATTTTGTAAATCGACATGCCCAGGTAATGCAGCAGGTCGAACTGCTCGACGGAAAGATGAAACCAGCGGCTGTGAAGCAGATACAATCGGTCGTGCGCCAGGATAAAGAACAAAAACCACACCAATAATATGCCGTAGTTGATCAGCGCGCAGCGCAGAAGCGCGCTACGCACGGTGTCGATGGTCATAATCTACCTCCGGTCTGGAAAAAGATCGGACGAGAGATTCGGCGATGCGGCCTCTTCTGAGCTTACTTGCGAAAGCGGGCGCGATCACTACCGGGTGGTGGGCGGCGAGGTAATGAGCAGCCCAAACATAGTAGAAGTCGAACAAGAAAAATGCGAGCCATATCACAACGACCTTCGTGCGCCGCCGCTCTAACTTCCGCTTGAACTCTTCTCGAATCATTCGCCGCTCAGCTCCCCGGGCGATAGATAAATGTCGGCGGCGCGCTTTCTTTCTTTTCCTCTTGCCGCTCTTTCTCCGAGTCGCGGCGCGGCAGCGCGCAGCCGAGGGATTGGACGGCGAGGAGGAGCAAGATGATTTTAGTGAGATTCATATCGCGCCTCATTTCGACGTTTCGGGAATTTCCGAAACGTCGAAATGACCCGGGACAGTCAGGCGCCGGCCGATTTATCTATAAAACAGGTCGGCGAATTTTGCCTTCTCGAGTTTTTCCAGGAAGCTCGTATCGGTAAACTGCTCGGGTTTTGCCGCCTTGGCTTTTTCGTTCGTCAGCTTGACGAAGTCGAGCAGCGTCTGGATCCCTTCGAAAGAGACGCGGGGATATTTCTGATACATGTTCACGACGTACTGCTGATAGGTTTCATCGAGCAGATCCTCGGGCACGTTCTTGAGATACTTGTTGAGAATTTCTTTCGTCCCTTTCGGGTCCTGCTTCTCGAAAGCGACGGCCTCTATAATCGCCTTGAGAAAACTCTCCGCTACGGCCGGATCTTTTTGAGTGATGCGACGCGTCGTGGCGACCGAGGTCTGAATGTACGGCACTCTCTGGCCGATCAAATCGACCAGCTCTTTGAGACCCTTTTGCCGCGCCAAGAGAGTCAACGGAGGCACGACCATTCCCGCCTCGACATTCTTGGTCAAGAGCGCCTGGAGAATCTCCGCGGGCCCCTTGGTTTGCAGCGCGATCGTGTCCCGGTCCGGATTCAGCCCCGCCTTCTGGACGATGATCCGCCGGGCGAAGTCGGTCGCCGTCCCGAGCGTGGTGACCGCGATGCGCTTGCCTTTCAGCTCTTTGACGCTCTGGATTTCCGGCTGGCTGTACATCGACATGAGGAAAAATGGGACCGAGGAGCCGATCATTACCGCGTCGCCGCCCGCCAGATCGGCTTCGACCACGGCGCCTCCTCCCGCATTGGTGAAATCGACTTGTCCCGCCATCATCGCCGCGATGGTCTGGTTGCTCCCGGTGATAAACTCGAGCTTCGCGTCCAGCCCGTATTTCTGGAAGTAGCCCTTCTCGTGCGCGACCCAGAGCGCCGTCGAGTCGCCCGATACGATCGTGTAGACCACGTTGATCTTCTTAAGCTGCTGCGCGTCGGCGCGCGGCCCCGCCGCCAGCCCGGCGAGCAACAGCGCCACCGCCGGAATAAACCGTCCAAACCTGCGGCTCACGTTTAACATCTCGATCCTCCCTCCCGCATTCGGATTCATTTCCGATTTGCGAAACACCGTTGCCACGGAGTTTAGTCGAGTTCCGGGGAAAGTGGCAAGCGCAAATATAAGATGAGGGATGAGTCAAGAACAAGGATGAAGGATTCAGGAGCAAAGGAAGGATGAAAAACTATACCCGCAACGGTTTATGCCGTCATGTTTTCTATGTTTTCCAAGTTTTCTTAGTCGCGTCGATCGATCTGACGTGCGGATCTCCGCCGTAAAGCAGGTTGTATCCAAGGTCGGTTTCTAATTTACTCTTCACTGCGCTTACCGGCATGACAACCAAATAGTATCCGCTTCTCCAACCCGTGTCGGAAAGCCCTTTTGCCTCTCGACGCTCAAGCTCGACGAATATACGTTGTGGAACGCCGGACGCTCCCGGGTCGCCGGCTTTCGGCTCGCGGATGAATGCTCTTCTCGCGCTCGGCAGCCACAGATCGCGATGAAGCCCGAGCTCGTTGACGCACCACTGAAAATCCGCCACCGCCACCCGCTTCCCCCTGCGGGGCGGCCCCTGTTGCACAAACCAAATCGTCGCCACGCTCTCCCCCTCCTCCCTTTGATCCGCTGAATGAGCAACCGCGGTGCCGAAACGCGAGCTCGGCCGGTTGAAGGTGAGCAAGATCCTGTTTCTACGAACTTTTATGCGGGGTTACGGTACGAAGCGCCGTCGAAGACACTCGCGCCGCGTTCTCTGCGCGTGTAGGGAATCCGCCGCGTCTGAAGGAATTTTACTGCAGCGCCTTTTTACGATCCGGCGTCCGCGCGCGGCGCATTGGCGCGGATGTCTTTCCGCGTGGCGTAATCGATGATCTGAATTTTTTCCGCGGGGCCGGAGCGGTTGCCCATCAAGATCATCGGCCCGTCGCCCGTGTTCTCCAGCCGATAGAAGGAGCCGCCGGTGATGAGCGCGGCCATGCCGGGCTTGAGCACCGCCTTGCCGCCGTCCGGAAAGCTCATCGTGCATTCGCCTTCGATCACGTAGAACGTCTGATCGGCGTTGTGGCAATGCAACTCGTCGTGTTGGCCCGGCTTGTAGTAGTGCATCCAGGCGTGAAAGCGCGGCGTGTTGAAGACGTTTCTGCGGCGCTTTTCCTTCCGCGCGGACTCCGCGATGTCGACGATCTCGATCCCCATGGCGAACCTCCTTGTCAACTCCGGCGAAAACGACTCGATCAACGAGGATAAGAAATACGCCAGGCGTGAGGCGATTTCAATCTTCGACCGGCAGAGGAGCAGGCGCCAGGCGCGGGATTTTTTCATCCTTCATCCTTTTGCTTTCATCCCTGTTTTTGGCCGTGCCGTCGTTCGCTCTTACCGTCGAGGAAATCATCGCGCTTAAAAAAGCGGGCGTGAGCGAAGAGACGATTCAGATGCTGCTCGAGCGCGAGGAAAAGGCGATGGAGATCCGCGCCGGGACCTGGAAGCTGCGCGACGGGCGGACGGTTTATTCGACCGAAGGCGCCGCGCCGCCCGCGCCCCAATACGGCCCCGAAGCTTACCCGCTCTGCATCTATCCGACGATCGACGTGCCGCAAACGAAACCGAAAAAAGCTCCCAAATAGCTCTTCGTCTCGCTTTCCGATCTTCGATTAAAACCGGTTTGCCGTTTCGAGCTGCGGGTCTCTGCCGCGCAATAGGGCGTTAGGCTGCGTCGCGCCGTCCCAAAATGCGCAGGATACGCTGGTCGCGCTGGCTCCGCTCTGCTTGCTTTTCGTCGGTCGAAAAGTCGGCAACGAGGGCAGGACGGGCTTGCCTTGCGTCTGTCTTTCGGTCGGCCTCCGGCGGTTGCCGGGTTCTCTTCCATTTCAATAGAGTCGCGCGAATCGATTCCGCGTTGAGCCCCAGGACATCGCAGATGGCGGAAAACGAAAAGGCGTCCTCGTCGTCGCCGAATAGCCAGCTCTCGGCCTCCAGGAAAAAACGGCTTTGAGTGAAGAGATACAAACGGTAAGCTCGGATGCCGTTGACCAGCACCGCCAACAATAATCTCTCCTCCGGAAGCATCTCGTGCTCGCGGGCGAAGGTTTCCCAATAACGGGAGAAAAGCGATGCGTCTTCCTGAAAGCAGCCGGTGTTTTTCATATCGCCTCCTCGGCCGCTCGCGCGAGCTTGTCGGCGGCGGCTGTTTGGCGTCGATCGAGATAACCGATCGAAGACTTCGGGTGCAATTCTTCGGCCACTCTGCAAGGATGATCGCGCGCCGACGGAAACATCCCGCGCGCGCAAAAAAAACGGCGATAGGAGACGCACTTAGGCCGGTTCTACACCGGTATCGAAGCCTCAAGTTCCAAACTCGATGCCGATTAGAAGTGTATGGCATTGTGGACGGTGTGTAGGAAAGGAGACACACAAGCCGAAGCGCGTCCTGTGAACGGAATTTCGTCAATGTTTTTCGTTTTTTCTCCGTTTCTCCCGAGCTTGTCGAAGGGCGAACGGAGCGTTTTTCAGCAACCGGCTGGATCTTCCCGCCGCCGCGGCGAAATGCCGCGACTCGATCGCCACGCTGCGCCGATTCCGGCAATTTCTCCTTGCTTCTCTGCGCTCTTTTGATATTCGTTACACTCGGAGGATCGAACGTGAGCGAGCCGAGCCGGCATAGTAAAATAGACGAGTTGTGCGTCAACACGATCCGCATGCTTTCGGTGGATGCGGTCGAAAAGGCGAAGTCCGGCCATCCGGGCGCGCCGATGGGCCTCGCGCCCGCGGCGTATATATTATGGACGCGCTGCCTGAAGCATAACCCGCGGAACCCGGCATGGGCCAACCGGGATCGCTTCGTCCTCTCCGCCGGCCACGCCTCTATGCTGATCTACAGCATGCTCCATCTGACGGGCTACGAGGTTTCGCTCGATGACATTAAAAATTTTCGCCAGTGGGAGAGCCGTACCCCGGGTCATCCTGAGCGCGGCATGACGCCGGGGGTCGAAGTCACGACCGGTCCGCTCGGCCAGGGCTTCGCCAACGGCGTCGGCATGGCGATCGCCGAGGCGCACCTCGCCGCGCGCTATAACCGGCCGGGCTTCGACGTCGTCGATCACTTCACCTACGCGATCGTCAGCGACGGCGACTTGATGGAAGGTGTCGCCGCGGAGGCCGCAAGCCTCGCCGGCCATTTGAAGCTCGGCAAACTCATTTACCTCTACGACAACAACAAAATTTCTCTCGCCGCTTCCACCGACCTGACGTTTACGGAAAATGTCGCCCGGCGCTTCGACGCCTACGGCTGGCACACCGAGGCGGTCGAAGACGGCAACGATCTCGCCGCCGTCGAGCGCGCGCTCGGCGCCGCCGAGCGCGAGAGCGCGCGGCCGTCGCTGATTCTCCTCCGCACGCACATCGGCTACGGCTCGCCGGCGAAGCAGGACAGCTTCGAGGCGCACGGCGCCCCGCTCGGCCCGGAAGAGGTCAAGGCAACGAAGCAAAGGCTCGGCTGGCCGGACGCGCCGGCGTTTTATATTCCGGACGAGGCGCTGGCGCGTTTTCGCGAGGCGATCGGCAAGGGACAAAAGGCCGAAGCGGAATGGCAAGAGAAGCTCGCGGCCTACGCGGAAAAATTTCCCGCCGAGGCCAATGAACTGGACGATCTCACGCGCGGCAAGCTGCCGCCGGGCTGGGACGCGGCGATCCCGGATTTTCCCGCCGACCCGAAAGGCGTGGCCACGCGCGTCGCGTCGGGAAAAATTCTCAACGCCGTCGCGCCGAGATTGCCGACGTTGATCGGGGGCTCTGCGGATTTGAATCCTTCGACGCACACGGCGCTCGCCAAGCTGGGCGACTTCGAGAGCTCGCGAAACGATTTCACGAAAAGCCAGGGCGCGGCCGGCGGCGGCTTCAACTTTGCCGGGCGCAACCTCCACTTCGGCGTGCGCGAGCACGCGATGGGTGCGGCGGCGAACGGCATGGCGGCGCACGGCGGCGTCTTCCCGTTCGCTTCGACGTTTTTGATGTTCGCGGATTACATGCGGCCGTCGATCCGGCTCGCGGCGCTGATGGAGATCGGCGTGATTTACGTTTTCACGCACGACAGCATCTCCGTCGGCGAAGACGGCCCGACGCATCAGCCGGTCGAGCATCTCGCGGCGCTGCGCGCGATTCCGCGGCTCGTCGTCATCCGTCCGGCGGACGCCAACGAAACCGCTGTCGCGTGGCGCGTCGCGATCGAGGCGCGCGACCGCCCGGTGGCGCTGATCCTCACGCGCCAGAACGTGCCGACGCTCGACCGGAAAGAGTTCGCCGCCGCCGACGGCTTACGCAGCGGCGCTTACGTGCTCGCCGACGCGCCCGGCGGCAAGCCCGATTTAATTTTGATCGGTACCGGCTCGGAAGTCTCCCTCATCGTCGCCGCGCGGCAAAAACTTCTGGAGCAGAAAATTCATGCGCGCGTCGTCTCCATGCCGAGCTGGGAACTTTTCGATGCGCAGCCGAAAGATTATCGCGAGTCGGTTTTGCCGCGCACGGTGCGTTCGAGACTTGCCGTGGAAGCGGGACTGTCGCAAGGCTGGCACCGCTGGGTCGGCGACGCGGGCGGGGTAATCGGCATCGAGCGCTTCGGCGCTTCCGCGCCGGGCAACGTCGTGATGGAAAAATTTGGCTTCACCGTGGAACATGTCGTCGAGCGCGCGCGGGCGCTGCTGGAAAAATCATGATTGTTCCGTGTTCCGGGTTCAATGTTCCGCGTTAATTCCAACCTCGAACATTGAACCCCGGACTTTGAACCTTGAACTTGGAACTTTGAACTGGAGATTACCATGCGCATCGCTATCGGCGCTGACCACGCGGGCTTTCTATTGAAGCAAGAGCTTCTCGGCTCGGTCAAAAGCCTGAAGCACCGAGTTCTCGATCTCGGCACGCACAGCACCGCGCCGGTTGACTATCCCGATTACGCCGAGGCGGTGGGGCGCGCGGTGGCCGAAGGACGCGCCGAGCGCGGCCTCCTCGTCTGCGGCAGCGGCGTCGGCGCGTCGGTCGCGGCGAATAAAATCGCCGGCATCCGCGCCGCGGTCTGCCACGATACGTACTCCGCGCATCAGGGCGTGGAGCACGACGACATGAACGTGCTCGCGCTCGGCGCGCGCGTGATCGGTGTTGAGCTGGCGCGCGAGCTGGTGCGGGTTTTTCTCGCGGCGCGTTTTTCCGGCGCGGCGCGCCACCGCCGCCGGCTCAAGAAGATCCGGGCGCTGGAAGAGCGCGGGGCGGGGAAAAAAGTTCCGCGGTAGGCCATTGTCAGAGTTAGTATCGCGTGCGAAGATAAAGAGAGATCCTTCACTTCGTTCAGGATGACACGCTTTTTCGTCACGGCTTCAGTGTCATTCTGAGCGCAGCGAAGAATCTCACCCTATCCGCAAGTGGGAGACACGCAGGATGAACCGGTTGAGGGATTTGCAAAAGCAGGGACAATCGATCTGGCTCGACTACATTCGCCGGAACATTCTTAAGAACGGCGAGCTCAAGCGGCTGGTGGAACAGGACGGGGTGGGCGGCGTCACGAGCAATCCGACGATCTTCGAAAAGGCGATCGCCGGGAGCGCCGACTACGACGAGACGCTCGGCGCGGCGCTGGCTAAGAATCGAACAGCGCAGACGGAAAAACTCTACGAAGGGCTGGCGCTGGAGGATATCCGCGCGGCGGCGGACGTTCTGAGGCCAGTCTATGACGAGACGGGCGGCGCCGACGGCTTCGTCAGCCTCGAAGTCTCGCCGCATCTCGCGCATGATACGCCGGCGACGATCGCCGAGGCTAAACGGCTTCGAGCCGCGGTCGATCGGCCCAACGTGATGATTAAAGTTCCCGCGACGCCGGCGGGCATTCCGGCGATCGAAGAGCTGACGGCGGAGGGCATCAACGTCAACATCACGCTCATGTTCTCGATGAGCCACTACGAGGCGGTGGCGCTCGCCTACGTTCGCGGCCTGGAACGCTGCGCAGATCCGCGCCGCGTTTCGTCGGTCGCCTCGTTCTTCGTCAGCCGCGTTGACACGCTGGTCGATCGCGAGCTGGAAAAAATCGGCGCGCCGGAGGCGCTCGCGCTCCGCGGCAAGATCGCCATCGCCAATTCCAAGGCGGTCTATCGCCGCTTCGAAGAAATTTTTAACGGCGAAGGATTTGTGACGCTGAGAAGCCGCGGCGCGCGCGTGCAGCGGCCGCTCTGGGCGAGCACGGGGACGAAGAACCCGGACTATTCGGACGTGCTCTACGTCGAGCACCTCGTCGGCCGGGATACGGTGAACACCTTGCCGCCGGCGACGCTCGACGCCTTTCGCGACCACGGCGAGGCGCGCGGCGCGACGGTGAAGGAAAATCTCCGCGAAGCGCAAGAGGCTTTATCGCAGCTAAAGAATTTAGGCATCGACCTCGACGCGGTGGGGAAGAAGCTGCAAGAGGACGGCGTCGATGCGTTTATCAAGTCGTTCGACGATTTGCTGGCGGCGCTGGAGAAAAAGCGCGCGGCGCTGGCCCCTTCGGCAGGCTCAGGGCAGGCTCCTTCGACAAGCCCGGCACTGAATCGCCAGGATTTTCGCCTGGGCAAATATCAAGCCCGCGTCAACAAGCGGCTGAAATCGTGGCGCGGCGAAAATTTTGCCGCGCGGCTGTGGCAGAAAGATCCGACGCTGTGGTCGGCCGCTCCGCTGCCGGAGCTTTCCGATCGACTCGGCTGGCTGGCGCTGCCGGAATCGATGCCGGAGCGCGCGGCCGAGCTCGGCGCGTTCGCCGATAAAGTGAAGGCGGACGGTTTTCGCCACGTCGTGCTGCTCGGCATGGGCGGTTCCAGCTTGGCGCCGGAAGTGTTTCAACGGACCTTCGGCAACGCCGCCGGCTATCCGGAACTCATCGTTTGCGACAGCACGCATCCCGCCGCGGTCCGCGCCGTCGAAGGCAGAGTGGATTTGGCCCGCGCGCTGTTTCTCGTCTCGAGCAAATCGGGCGCGACGACCGAGACCAACTCTTTCTTTTATTACTTCTGGCGGGAGCTCAGTCAACTGAAGCCGCAGCCCGGCGATCATTTTGTTGCCATCACCGACCACGGCACGCCGCTGGAGAAGCTCGCGCGCGCGCGGAAGTTTCGCGCCGTCTTCACGGCGCCTGCGGACGTGGGCGGCCGTTACTCGGCGCTCTCCGTATTCGGCCTCGTGCCGGCGGCGCTCGTCGGCGTCGATCTCGACCGGCTGCTCGGACGCGCGCAAATCATGAGCCGGGCGTCGGCGGCCGACGACGTGGACAATCCCGCGCTCGCGCTCGGCGCGGCGCTGGGCGAATTGACGCTCGCCAAGCGCGACAAGGCGACTCTCGTCGCGTCGCCGTCGCTCGCGGCTTTTCCCGCCTGGGCCGAGCAGCTGATCGCCGAGAGCACGGGCAAAGATAAGAAAGGGATTGTTCCGGTCGCCACCGAGCCCGTCGGCGCGCCGGACAAATACGGCACCGACCGCTTCTTCGTCTATTTACGACTGGAAGAAGACGACAACTCGGAGCTGGACGCGAAAGTGAAGGCGCTCGAATCGGCCGGCCATCCGGTGGTGCGGATCGACCTGGCGCAGAAAATCGATCTCGGCCAGGAATTTTTCCGCTGGGAAGTCGCCGTGGCCGCGGCGGGCGCGGCGCTGGGGATTCATCCGTTCAATCAGCCGGACGTGCAGTCGGCGAAGGATCTCGCCAAACAGGCGATGGAAAAAAAGGCCGGCGGCGACGGCGGCTCGAAGTTGAAAGAGGAAGTCGCCGTCGCCGATCACGCGGCGCTGCGCGAGGCGATTTCCTCCTGGTTGGGAAAAAAGAAAGAGCGCGACTATCTCGTCGTGCAGGCCTATTTGAACCCAAGCGCCGCGCAAGCGGCCGCGCTCGACGCGCTCTCAGTCTGTCTCCGCGACCGGCTGCGTCTCGCCGCGACGCTGGGCTACGGCCCGCGCTTTCTCCACTCGACGGGCCAACTGCACAAAGGCGGCCCGAACTCGGCGCTCATCTTGCAAATCGTCGATGCGCCGGCGGAAGATCTGCCGGTGCCGGAAACGGACTACACCTTCGGCGCTTTGATTCGCGCGCAGGCGCTGGGAGATTTTACCGCGCTCAAACAGCGCAAGCGCCGCGCGCTCAAAATCAATCTCGGCGGCGACGTGGAGGCGGGGTTGAAGCAGTTATTGGAACTCGTCCAGGCGCACTGATGCCCGTAGAAAGGATGAAGTATGAAGGCGGAAGGATGAAATAAAACGAGCACTCCGACGCGCCGCATCTTTTACCTTCATCCTTCATCCCTCAGCCTTCATCCTTTGGAGTTATTATGGAACTCGGTATGATCGGCCTCGGCCGCATGGGCGCCAACATGGTGGAGCGGCTCCTCGGCGGCGGCCATCGCGTCGTCGGTTACGATCGCAGTCCCGCGGCGATTCAAAGCGTCGTCGGTCGCGGGGCTACCGGAGCCGAATCCCTCGAAACCGTCGTGGCATCGCTCAAATCGCCGCGCATCCTATGGCTCATGGTTCCTGCCGGCGACGCCGTCGATCAAACCATTCAAGCGCTCCTCCCTCACCTCCAGCCGGGCGACGCCGTCATCGACGGCGGCAACAGCTATTATAAGGATACGGTCAGGCGGTCGGCGATGCTTAAAGAGAAGGGCATTCATTTTATCGATGCGGGGACCAGCGGCGGCATCTGGGGTCTCAAGGAAGGCTACAGCCTGATGATCGGCGGCGAGCCGGAAGTCGTCGAGCGTCTGAAGCCGATCTTTCAAACGCTCGCGCCTGCGCCGGACAAAGGCTGGGGGCGCGTGGGTCCGAGCGGCGCCGGCCATTTCGTGAAGATGATTCACAACGGCGTCGAATACGGTCTCATGCAGGCATACGCGGAAGGATTCGCGCTGATGGAGCGCAAGGCCGAGTTCAAGCTCGATCTCCGCGAGATCGCGGAAATCTGGCGGCACGGGAGCGTGGTGCGCTCGTGGCTGTTGGATCTGACGGCGCGCGGCCTGGCGGAAAATCCCGCGCTCGACGGCATCCGGCCTTACGTGGAAGATTCCGGCGAGGGGCGGTGGACCGTGGCCGAGGCGGTCGATCTCGCCGTGCCCGTGCCGGTGATCACGCTCTCGCTCATGCAGCGTTTCCGCTCGCGCGATTTGAATTCCTTCGCCGACAAGCTGCTCGCCATGATGCGGCGCGAGTTCGGCGGCCATCCAACTAAAAAGGATTAACGACCTTGGAAGCGACAGAGCTCGATCGCGCGGAGGGCCCGGCTCCTTCGGCGCTGGTCATTTTCGGCGCAACGGGCGATCTCGCCAAGCGCAAGCTCATTCCCGCCCTGTACAATCTTTTCCTCGGCCGGCATTTGCCGCGCGGCCTGCTGATCGTCGGCAGCGCGCGGAGCCAACTGGGTGACGAGGAATTCCGCCGCAACATGCGCGCCGCCGTCGTGGAGTTCGCGCGCGGCGGTCTCGGCGCCGTCGAGGCGTGGGAGCAATTCGCCGCCCGCCTCCACTATATTCCCGCCAACTATCGCGAGGCGGAAAGTTACCTACGGCTCAAAGACGCTCTCGCTCGCCTGGAGAACGAGCATGCCACCGGCGGGAGAAAAATTCTCTACCTCGCGATTCCGCCCGACCAGTACGCGCCGGTGATTCAACAGATCGCGGTCGCGGGTTTGGCCGGCCGCCACGCGCGCGGCGACGCCTGGACGCGCGTCGTGATCGAAAAACCGTTCGGCACCGATCTGGAGAGCGCACGCGAGTTGAATCGCGAGACGCACGAGGCCTTCGACGAAAGTCAGGTGTATCGCATCGATCATTACTTGGGAAAAGAGACCGTGCAGAATATTTTGGTGTTCCGCTTCGGCAACGCCGTCTTCGAGCCGATCTGGAACCGGCGCTACGTCGATTACGTCGAGATCACGGCCGCGGAAACCGTCGGCATCGAAAGCCGCGGCGGCTACTACGAGCAGGCCGGCGCGCTGCGCGACATGTTTCAAAATCACCTGTTGCAGCTTTTGTGTCTCACGGCGATGGAGCCGCCGGTCCGTTTCGCGGCGGACCCGGTGCGCGACGAAAAGGTGAAAGTGCTTCAGGCGATCCGGCCGATTTCTCCTGCGGAGATAGACCAGGCGCTCGTGCGCGGCCAGTATGGCGCCGGCGCGATCGACGGCAAAACGATGGTCGGTTACCGCGAAGAGAACGGCGTCGATCCTCATTCAGCGACGGAGACTTACGCCGCGCTGAAGCTCTGGATCGACAACTGGCGCTGGCAAGGCGTGCCGTTTTATCTCCGCTCGGGCAAGCGGCTCGCAAAGAGAGTGACGGAGATCGCCATCCACTTCAAAAAACCGCCGATGTTGTTTTTCAATTCGTGCTCCGCCGTCGATCAATTGAACTCCAACGTGCTGGTCCTGCGCATTCAACCCGACGAGGGGATTTCGCTGACGTTCGAGGTCAAACCGCCGGGGCCGGAGGTTTGCGTCAATTCCCTCTGTCTCGACTTCGATTACGAAAAAGCTTTCGGCGCCGCGCCGCCGGACGCCTACGAAACGCTGCTGCTCGACTGCCTGCGCGGCGACTCGACGCTCTTTACGCGCCAGGATTGGGTGGAGTTTGCCTGGTCTCTCATCACGCCGCTCCTCAAGGCAAAGCGGCGCGACCCTCTTCCCGCTTACCAAGCCGGCGCCTGGGGTCCCAAGGAAGCGGACGAGTTTATCGAAAGGGACGGCAGGCAGTGGAGAAGATTATAAAAAAGTTCCGGGTTCCAAGTTTCGGGTTCCGCGTTTTGGATTTGGGAATTTGAACTTTAAACTTTGAACCGGGAACTGCGCGTGGTGCTATGATTCTCGCGGGCGACATCGGCGGCACGAAAACGAGTCTCGCGCTGTTCTCCGGCGCGGCGGATCAACTCGATCCTCAAGTCAAAAAAGTTTTTTCCAGTCCGGATTATCCTTCCCTCGATCCCATTCTCCGCGAATTCATGGCCGGCGTGGCGGCGCCGGTTACGGCCGCGTGTTTCGGCATCGCCGGTCCCGTCGTCGATGAAAAAGTCAGGACGCCGAATCTCCCCTGGCTCATCGACGGGCGGGAGATCGCGCGCCGCCTCGGCTTGAGCGCGGTGGCTTTGATCAACGACCTCGAAGCGACGGCGTACGGAGCTTTGACGCTCGAGGCGAATGAATTTTTCACTCTCAACGCCGGTGCGGCCGAGCCGCGGGCCGCTATCGGTCTGATCGCGGCCGGCACGGGGCTGGGCGAAGCGACCCTCTACTGGAACCGAAACGGCTATCGCGCGCTGGCGTCGGAAGCGGGGCACGCCGATTTTGCCGCGAGAACGGAACTCGAGATCGAGCTGCTCGCCTATTTGATCCGCCGCTTTGGCCGGGTCAGCTACGAACGAGTTATTTCCGGTCCGGGGATTTTAAATATCTACAATTTTCTTAGAGACTCGGGACGATTCACCGAGCCCGCCTCCCTGAAGGAGCGGCTTCTATCGGGCGATGCGGCGGCGGTCATTTCACAAGCGGCGCTCGCAAACGAGGCGGAGATTTGCATCAAGACGCTCGATCTGTTCGTCTCCGCGTACGGCGCCGAAGCCGGGAACATAGCGCTCCGGGCGAAAGCGCTCGGCGGGATTTACGTCGGCGGCGGCATCGCGCCGAAAATTATCGCCAAGCTCGCCGAGGGCGATTTCATGCGCGCGTTCGCCGACAAGGGACGCTACGGCGAATTTGTCTCGCGCGTTCCGGTCAAGGTCATTCTGAACGAGGACGCGGCCCTTCGAGGAGCGGCCTATTACGGAGCGATGCACTCGAAGTGAGCCGCGTTGAAAGCATCGTCGGCAGGGATGTCGCCGATCTCGCCGGGAAAGCGGCGAGCGAATTTGTCAATCTAGCGAAAATCTCCGTCGAGGCTTGCGGCCGGTTCGTCGTCGCGCTTTCCGGCGGCGAAACTCCGAAGTCGCTGTATGCCTCGCTCGCGAGCGGCGAATTCCGCTCGAAGATCTCCTGGCCTCGACTGCATTTTTTCTGGGGCGACGAGCGCCCGGTGTCTCCCGACGATCCCGCCAGCAATTATCGCATGGCCTTCGAAGCCCTTCTCTCGAAAGCTCCCGTGCCGGAGAAAAATATTCATCGCGTTCCCGCGGAGCACGCGCCGGACGTCGCCGCGGGCAGGTACGAAAAGGAAATCAGGGATTTTTTCGGGCTTCCCGATCTTGCGTGGCCGCGGTTCGACCTGGTTCTTCTCGGCATCGGCGACGACGGCCACACGGCGTCGTTGTTTCCCGATAGCGACGCGCTCCGGGAGACGCGGCGGCTCGTCGTCGCGCCCTATGTCGAGAAGCTGAGGAGCCATCGCATTACGTTGACTTTGCCGGCGTTTAACCGCGCCGCGAATATTTTTTTTCTGGTCGAGGGGAAAAGCAAGGCGGCGATCGTGCGAGACGTGCTTCGGCCAAGGCCCGGATCGAAACAACTGCCCGCGCAACATATCGATCCGCAAGACGGAAGAGTCGTCTGGTTTTTGGATCAGGCTGCCGCGGCTTTGCTGTAATCGGAAGGCGCCGAAATTTCGGCGGATGCATCTCGGTTTCGGCTGTGATACTTGTGGGGCAATTTTGAGCTTGGGGGAGATTCGTCCTAGGATGCCGAGGAAGACTGTCAAACCTCAATCGACAAAGCGACTTGCCGACGACGTGCTCTTTGGCGCGCGCATTTTGCTGCGCGAACTGGAAGATATTTACGGCCACGTGAGCGGACGCCTGCCGCCGGAGGCCAAACGGGAGGGGCTGCTCTTTGCGCGCATGCGGATCGCGCCCGAGCCGCTCGATCCCGACGAAATCATGGAGCTGGATTTTTCCTGCCGGCGCGTTCGAGGGACGCAGCACGTGTCGGGCGAGACTTTTATCCATACGGAAATTTACAAGGCGCGACCCGACGTCGGCGGCGTGGTCCACGCGCATCCGCTCAACGCCGTGACCCTGTCCGCGACCGGCAGACGACTGCACACGTTTCACCCGCCGTCGATCCCTTTCGGGAAGGGAGTTCCCGTTTTTCGCAGCAACCTGATCTATAGCGAAAGCGACGGCCGGGAAGTCGCGGAGACTCTGGGTCGGGGCAAAGCCGTGATTTTACGCAATCACGGCGCGGTCACGGTGGGGCGCAGCGTGGCCGAGGCGGTCGTGATGATGTACTACCTGGAAAAAGCCGCCTATGCGCATCTGATGGCAGGCAAGGAACTGGCTCTATGGAAGCCGGACGAAACCTACCTGAAGGTCTCCGATCAATCCCACAAATTCCTCTGGCGCACCTGGCGCTGGGAGCTTGAAAACGGCGGCGTCATGAAACGCTGGGAGCGCAAGCGCCGCTGACAGGCGCGGGAATCCCGAAACTCCGCAATGCCGTAACCAGCCATCCAACCATCGTCGGCCTTTCGGTACGGCCTTTCAGGCCTACTCAAGGCAGGCTTAATTCGCGAGCCAGGTCTTCAAGAGTCCGCTGGTCGTCGATGTCCAGTTGTCGCTCACGCCAGCTTCAAACCCTCTCACTCTCTGGCCGAATGTGAAGAAGCGGGGCGTGAACACGAACGGCGCCTCGGGCAGATCCTGGTGGATAATCCGGATCGCCTTGGCGTAGAGTTCGTAGCGCTTGTTGAAATCGCCAATCGAGCCGGCGTCGCGGACCAATCGGTCGAATTCTTCGTTGCAGTAGGCGGAGTAGTTTAAGATCCGCTTCGGCCCCTTTTTCGGTTCGTCACAGCCAAAACGAAACGGGTAGGAGTCGCCCGGATCGACCACAGGTTCGGCTCCGCTCAAGACCATCTGGAATTGCCCGTCGCGCCGAATGTTTACATAGCGGGCGTGTTCCAAATAGTCGACTTTAGCTTTGATGCCGGCGCTGGTGAGCTGCTGTTGCAGGATCTGATTTTCTTCTTCCTCGCCGGTGCGCGCGACGATGACGACTTCCAGCTCCGGTCCGACGCCTGCCTCCTTCAGCAGCGATTTCACCTTGGCGGTGTCGCGTTTGATCTCGGGCAGGTCCTTGACGAACCAGGGACTGGTTTTCGGTATACCCCATACCGTGGACGGCTCGCCAAACCCCCAGTACGCGCCTTTCAGGAACTCCCGCGCATCGAAAGCGTGGAGCACGGCCAGGCGGACCTTGAAGTTGTTGAAAGGCGGTTGCGTGACGTTGAAAATCAGGCGGCGAAAGCCGGCGTACTTCGCTTCGGCGATCTGGATGCCCGGCATTTCGCCGGCGACTATCTTTCTCACGAAGGCGTAAGGCGTGCGTTCGATCATGTCCAGATCGCGGCTACGCAGCGAAACAAATCGCACCTGATCGTCGATCACCGGTTTTAACACCAACTCGTCGATATACGGCAGACCTTTCTGCCAGTAGCTCTTGTTGCGCGTCAGGATCAGCTCGCGCGCGACTTTATAATCTTTGTAAGCGAACGGGCCGGTGCCGGGAGGAAAAGCGGCAAGGGTGGTTTTGCCGCTGAGGATGGAGTCCTTGGGAACGACGACGAACGGCTGGATGGCGCTGACTTGCACGAGGAAAGCTGCTTGCGGCTGTTTGAGCGTGATTTCCACGGCGTACTTGTCCTTGACTTTGACTTCTTGCACGTTTCTCAACAGCGTCAATCCGGTCGCTTGGTTCTGCGGGTCCAACGCATACTCGATGCTCCACTTCACGTCTTCAGCGGCCAGCTCCTTGCCGTTGTGAAACTTCACTCCTCGGCGCAGGTTGAACACATAGGTCTTTTCGTCCTTGGATAGGCTCCAGGACTCGGCCAGAGCGGGAATGGGCTGCTGGCGGTCGTCTAAATCCAGGAGCGTCTGGAACATCAGTTCGCGAACGAAGCTGTCGGTCGACTGGGTTCTGTAGAAAGGATTGAGCGAAACGATGTCCTTCGCGATGCCGAAAACCAGACGCCCGCCGTACTTTGGGCTTTCCGCGCCCCGAGGCGCGGCCGATATGGAAACCAGCGCTGCGAGCGCTAAGCCGGCCATCGATAATCGCTTCATAATAGCCCTCCCCGAGTATCACCTCGACGGGATCTCCCGAAAGGAAGTGAACGACGGAGAAAATCCGACGTCTCTCCGTCCACCGCCGTTTTAGGCGCCATGATATAGCGCGTCGATAAAACCGCTGTCGTCGATCATGCGGACGTAATGCGTGTCCCAGGTTTCCAGTGGAGCGACGAAATTCGCTCTGGGATCGTGCGCCACGTCGAGCTGGTACAGATTCGCCACCGCCTGAGGATCGGGATACGGCTTGGCCGAGAGCAGCCGGCTCCACTCGCCGTGCAAGTACTCGATTTCGTCTTCTCCGTCGAGACCGATCAGCGGGCCATACTCGCGCGCCAGGATCGCGCAGCTCTTTTGCTTTTCGGTTTTGAAAAAATAGACCGCTTCGATCAGGGCCCGGAGGAATTGCACGACCGATTCCTCGTTCTCGCGAATGAAGTCCGTGCTCGCGCAGATCGTCGTGTTGTGAATCACCGGAAGGGAAGGCAGCTCCATCGCGCTCAGGCCGCGCTTTTTCGCCTGGAGATCGAAGGGGATGTCGACGTTGGCGGCGTCCACGTCGCCGCGGCGCACGCGCGCGATGCTCGAAGGGCCGACCGCGAGGCGCGAATCCTCGCCCTCGCCTTCGCGCGACGAAAAAACGAATTCGACCTGCGCGACGTCCACGCCGGCTCGCTCCAGGGCGTGGCGAAGGTTGCCATAGACGCACGGTGCGGGTCCGGTGAGAATTTTCTTCCCTTCGAGTTGCCTCGGTTCCCGGATTTCGGGCCGCGCGATCAAACGGTCGTCCCAATCGTTTTGGGTCTGCGCCAGAAAGACGAGTCTCTTGTCGCCGCGGGCGCGGTAGAGATACGGCTCGTGATGGAGGCCGCTCAAAAATTGGTATTCGCCGGAGAGCAGCAGCTCCGCGCGCTCGCGAATTCCTCGGGTCTTCTTGCCCATCCGAGGGACCTTCGCGATATCCACGTCGAGCTCGAAGCCGTGCTTCTCGGCCACGCCCGAATCGCGAAAGACAAAATGCAGCGGCATGTGGGAGATCGAGCTGCTGAGGATTTTGATCTTGCCGGCGCCGGGCATGTCAGTCCTTGGCGGGCGTCAAGTCGCCGCGGTAATCCGGATGGGCCCGGACGGCGGTGACGAAATTCTCCAGCATGGGACGGCCGTGAATGAAACGGGAGTCGACCTTCACGCGTTCTCTTCCCGGGGCGACTTTGACGACATAGAGAGCCAGCTCCTGAGCGTCGAAGGCCTTTTTCACCTTGGTCGCAAATTCCTCGAGGGTCGTGATCGTCCCGGTTTTCTTGATTCCCGCGCCTGCGGCGATCTTTTCCAGATCGGCCGCACGCGCCGTGGCCGTCGCTCCCATGTTGGCGTACGCCTGGTTGTCGAAAACCAGGACGAGCAAGTTGGGCGGATTCACGTCCGCCACTGTGACGAGAGCGCTCGTGTCGAGCAGCAGGCTGCCGTCGGAGTCAATTGCCACGACTTTTCGCCGTGGAAAAGCCAGGCTCACGCCCAGAGAAAAGCCGAGGCAGGTGCCCAGGTTGAGGCTGTGGAAGTTGGCGCCGCCCGGCCGTAAGTGCGCCCACTCGCGCGCGTTGCCGCCGCGGCTCGTGACCGTGAGCATGTGCTCGTCCATCCATGAGGCGAGCAGCTTCAAGCAGTCGAATCGTTTCACCATAGGACCTCTCCCGTTAAGAGGAGGACCAGGGGCGTGCCGAATCCCTGGCAGGCGGAGTGTCCGTCCACGATCCGGCGCTTCAGATCGCTCTTTTTGTCGACGACGCGGTACGGGATGCGCAGCGCGCTCAGAAGCGGCTCGCCAAGCTGCTGGAACATGAAGAGCTGCGCGCCCGATATGCCGCTGCGGTCGCCGATGTCGCCGCGATAGGAAGCCAGAATGAGCACCGGTATGCCGTAGAGCACACCCATCTGCGACAGCGCCCAGGTTCCCACGAGGAGACCCGCGATTCCCGTGACGAAGACGCAGCGGCGTCCCGCAAGAGAGGCGCCCGCGCAGAGAGAAATCCCATGCCCTTCCCCGACCACGGTGATGCTGGTGAAGTAAGGATTGCGCCGTATCGCCTCGGTCAGCGGCGAGGTCGGCTCCTCGGGAAGCGTCACGACCAGATCGATTTTTTCTTGTTTGAGCGTGTCGATGATCGTCGTGATCGTGTCGGGTTCCATGATTCACCCCGCGAAAATATAGGCCGCAGCAAAATCCGTTGTCAACCGGGCTGCATCTACCATCCGTCCGGCCGCGAGTCTCTCTCCGGTCCCATGCGATACATCCGCGTTACGCGGCGCGAGAGTTCTTAAGAGACATTGGATCTGTTTCCCGCCGCCGTTTTGTCATCGCACGGCTATCCGGGAAAAATCAGGGTCTCGACCTTCAAAGTTATTGACAAGCGCAAGAACTGTATAATAGTTTGTCGACAACATTGTAGACAATTCCAGGACAAAGGCAAATGAAAAAATCCGCACCCGCGCCGCGCCCG
>JBGPTS010000052.1:0-20688 GCA_041490745.1 Binatia bacterium
ACCTGAGCGCATATCGCGCGGGCGCACCCGAGGTATCGGCCTCGTTGAGAATTCCGCCGACACTGAAATTTCTCGTCGCCAAAATTCCGATCGGAAAGCCGATCGCGATGGCGATGAGCGTGCCCATGACGGAAATCTGAATCGTCTCAAGAGCGGGATGCACCATCAACGAGAGAAATTCCGCCGAGTGTTCCGGCGGAAACATCCCGCCGATGAATTTAACGATGTTCTCCCGGCCCTGACGCTCGAAGAAGATGAGAAGGTCCACCCCTACCCTACGCCAGCTATCGACCAGCGCCAGCAGAAAAACCGCGGCGAAAAGATAGGGAGAAGCCGACTTCCAGGAGCTACTGAAGTATGGGGGGGCTGGGCTCTTCATCCGTGATGTTGTCCTGCTCGCCGTCCGGCAGATGCCCGGAATAGAGATTTTCCAGCAGGTCCTCGGTCACCTGGTCCGGCGAAAGATCGAACAGTCTCGTCCCGTTGCGGACGCCGATGATGCGGGGAAAAAATTCTAGGGCCAAATCGACGCTGTGGAGATTGACCAGCAGCGTCTTCCGCATGCTGTCGCTGATATCGATCAGCAGCCTGACGATGGTCGTGGCGAGCGAAGGATCGACGGAAGACACCGGCTCGTCGGCGAGGATGACCTCCGGGTCCTGCAGCAGAACCCGCGCGATTGCGACGCGCTGCTGCTGGCCGCCCGAAAGCTCGTCCGTGAGGCTGAAAAGTTTTTCCTGAATTCCGACCTGCTTCAACGCCCGGTAGGCCGCCTCGACCTCGGCGGGGCGCGCCAGAGACAACAATGACCGCGCCGTGGACCACTCCCCCAGCCGGCCGCAGAGGACGTTGTGAATAACCTTCAAGCGCGGCACGAGGTTGTGCTGCTGATAGACCGTGCCGATCTTGCGCCGCGCCTCGCGCAATTGTTTCCCGTGCAGATTCACGACCTCGCCGCCGTCCATCCAGATTCTCCCGGAAGTCGGACGGAGAGTTAAGTTCAGCAGGCGAAAGAGCGTCGTCTTGCCCGCGCCGCTCGGCCCGATCAGCGCGACCTTCTCGCCCTGCCGGACCGTAAGATCGATGCCGCCGAGCGCGATCTGGCGCCGGCCGAAAATTTTTACGACCTTTTCTAGACGATACTGTTCCACGGGGTCCCGCTGCGGCCGAGCTTTATTTTTGATTGATCAGACCCGTGGTAATCGCCGCGTCCTCCAAGCTCTTCCACTGCTCGTCTTTCGCCGGAATGTAACCCTTGGTGCGATGCAAATCGAGCAGCTTTTTGTCGTCGGGATTGTTGTAGTCGAGCTTGAGCAACGCCTTGGATATTTTCTCAACCGTGGCCGGGTCCAGACCGCCGCGCACCGTCCAGACGTAATCGACGTACGGCGGCGTGGTATAAAACACCACGACTTTGTCGGTATCGACTTTTTTGTTGGCGACGAGCTTGTCCCACACCAGGAAGTTGAGCGCGCCCGCGTCCACACGCGCGGCCTCGACCCAAGCGACGGTCGCGTCGTGCGCGCCGCTGAAGCCGAACTTGGAAAAATCTGTTTCCGGATTGATTCCGGCCTTCATCAAATAATAGCGCGGCATCAGGTGCCCCGAAGTCGAGCTCACGCTGCCGAAGGAAAAGGTTTTTCCCTTGAGGTCCTTCAGTTCGTGGATGCCGGTATCTTTGCGGGTGATGAATTGGCTTTTGAATTCCGTGTCTTCCTTCCGCATGACGATTCGCTTGGCGCCCTTGGCCATGCGCGCCGCCTGCACCGAGGTGAGGCCGCCGTACCAGACCATGTCGAGTTTATTGCCCGCGAGACCTTCCACCGTCGCCGCGTAGTCCACAACCGGAGTGAACTTGACGGGGATGCCGACCTCCTTCGTCAGATAATCGGCGAACGGCGCATAGATGCGCAGCAGCTCCTGCGGGTTTTCATCCGGAATAGCGGAAATTCTGAGTTCTTTCGGCGCCGACTGCGCGAAAGCATTCCCGATACAAACCACCACCAAAGCAATCAACAAACCGAACCGATGCTTCATGTCCATCCCCCTTTCCGTCGTTGCTTATTGTCGTCGAACCCCACTCAACGATTTAGCTCTAAGTCAAATAGCTAATTTCTATCCACAAGTAAAGCCTGACCTTTGGCCGCTATCTCGCGGCTCCGCGCCTCCACGATAGGCGCCAGCGTGACGGGTGTTGGCGCGAAGTTAGCCGCGCTTCAGGAACCGGATAAAGGCATGGGACAGCGGCGAGAGGGCACGTTGCCGGTGGACGATTTGGTAAAAATCCCGCTGCAACTTGAGTCCGCGGATGGGAATCTGCCTGAGAAATCCGTCTCGGAGCTCGCGCTGAATCGACGTCCGAGAGAGGATAGAAAACCCTCGACCGGCGATCAATGCTTCCTTGATCGCCTCGGTACTCCCCAGCTCCATGATCACGCGCAACACTTTTTCGTGTTCGTAGCCCTTGCGGAGCAGTAATCGACGGAATGAACGAAGCGTCCCGGACCCTCCCTCGCGCGAAATAAAGCCTTCATTCCGGAGGTCTCCGAGACCGATCGATTTCAAACGGCCCCAGGGATGATTTTTAGGCACGGCCAGAACCATGTCGTCCTTCCAGATTTTGTGAAACACGAGCCTTCGATCGGCCCGTTTGAAACCGACGAATCCGATCTCTACCGCGCCCTCCAAAACGGCCTGAGCAATGTCGCTCGAATCCCCGATTCGCAGAATCGGCTTAACTTCCGGATATCGGCCAACGAAGGCGGCGAGCTTCGTCGGCAGGATATATTCACCCGGTATATTACTGCCACCGATAAGGAGGTCGCCGCGGACGACGCCATGAAACTGATCCATCAAAGCGAGAGTCTCTTTTTTCAACGCGAGCACTTTCCTCGCGGATTCCAAAAGGACGTGCCCGAGAGACGTCGGCGTGACTTTTCCTGCGACGCGATCGAATAATTTGGCGCCCAGAGCCTCCTCGAGCGCACGCACGTGAGCGCTGACGGTCGGCTGGCGCAGCGACAGATGTCTCGCGGCGGCGGAAAAGCTCTTGAACTCGGCCACCCAGTGAAAAACTTCGAGCTTGTAGAGATCCAGGTCGGTCTTGGCTTTCACCACGTAACCATTAACGTAGAGCGCGGTGACATTGTCAACCATAGCGGACGGCGCTATATTTCTTCCGATGGCGCGCGAGACTCCCCTGTTTGAATCCCATCGCCGCAACGGCGCCGAGTTCGTCGAAGAAGACGGCTGGATTTTGCCGGCTCACTTCGGCGCGCCGCTCGAGGAATACGAGGCGGTCCGATCGGCGGTCGGATTGATGGATATGTGCAATTATGCCGCGATCCGCCTGACCGGTTCGGACCGCATCTCGTGGCTCCAAGGTATGGTCAGCAACGATGTTAAGAAACTCGCGTCGGGAAGCGGAATGCACGCCGCCGTCCTGGACGTGAACGGCAAAATCCTCGCGGATTTACGAGTCCTTGCCCTTGAAGAATCATTCATTCTCCTCATGCGGGAATTTTTGAAGCAGAAGGTGATCGCTCAGCTGAACCGCTATCTGGTGGCCGACGACGTCGAAATCGAGGATTCGAGCGAACAGTACGGAATGATTTCCGTTCAAGGACCGCACGCTCTCCATTTATTGACGGCGATCGCTCCGCGGCAGGATGCGCCCATCGACATGCATAGCCACCGCCTGCTGCGGGTCGCAGAGCGGGAAATTCGCGCCATCCGCGCGACGCACACGGGCGAAGAAGGATTCGATCTCCTGATGTCAGTCGGGGATCTCGCGCCCGTCGTCGCCGAGATCGAGCGAGCCGGCGCCGCCCTGGGGGTCCGCTGGATCGGCCTTGTGGCCGAGGAAATCCTCCGCGTCGAGGCGGGCCTGCCGCGCTACGGCACGGACATGGACGAAGACAATCTGTTGCTGGAAACCGGCCTGGACCAGGCAGTGAGCTTTCAAAAGGGCTGTTATTTGGGGCAGGAAGTGATCGAGCGCGTCCGCTCGCGCGGCCACGTCAACCGCAAGCTCGTCGGGATCGTTCTCGCCGGAGAAAGTCCGGCGCGGCGCGGCGACAAGATTTTTTCCCGGGAAAATGAGATCGGCCGCATCACCAGCTCGCTGTTTTCGCCGAGGATAAATCGCGCGATCGCTCTCGGCTACGCGCACCGCGACTACCTGCAACCAGCGACGAGCGTGTCGATCGTGCGCGACGGCGTCCGGCTTGCCGGCACGATTGCCACCCTGCCCTTCGTTGACGCAACCTCCCCTTGAAAGCCGCGCTGAGCTGCGCTACATATGACCGCACTTCACGAAGCAAGGAGACGGCCTAATGGCATCTTTCGTTAAAGTTTGTAAGAAAACCGACATCGCCGCGGGTTCGGGAAAAACTGTCAGCGTCAACGGCAAGGCCGTGGCGCTGTTCAACGTCGAGGGATCGTTCTATGCCATCGACGACACCTGTTTACATCGCGGCGGCCCGCTCGGCGAAGGCGAGCTCGACGGCAAGATCGCCATTTGTCCGTGGCATGGGTGGAGATGGGACGTGACTACCGGCGTCAATCAACTGAACCCGGACGTCACGGTGAAAAAGTACGAAGTCAAAGTCGAAGGCGACGACGTGCTGGTCGCCGATTAGGCGGCGCGGCGGAATCGCCCTCTCCTCTGAGATCATGCCCGGTTAATCTTATCCAACTCCGCCAGCAGCTCTTTATCCTCGGGAATCCCCTTGTCGTACTCTTTGCGGTAGCGAATGACGCCCTGTTTATCGATGATAACAACGGTGCGTTTGGGATAACCTTCGGGCCGCAAGCAATTATACAACGCGCACATCTCGCCGTGCGGATAAAAATCCGAGAGCATCGGAAAGTTGATCCCGCCCATTTTTTCGGCGAACGCCTTGTGCGAAAAGACTGAATCCGCGCTTACGCTCAGCACCTGAGCGTCTCTCGCCTCGAACTCCTTGCGGTCGGCTTCGAGGTTGACGAGCTCCTGCGTTCAGCCGCCGGTAAAATCCAGCGGATAAAAAGCCAGCACGACGTTCTTCTTGCCGGCAAAATCCTTCAAGCCGATCTTCTGCTCGCGCGACACCGGCAGGGTGAAATCCGGCGCCTTTTGTCCGACCTCGCTCGTCGCCATAAAACCTCCTGAATTAAAATTGGAGCGTTGGAGTACGGGTCAAGCCCCAGTTCCAGCTCCAGCAATCCATTACTCTATTCTCACGTTCAGGTAAAGCCGGATATAGTCCTTCAGCGCGTCGCGCGTGCTGTCGAAGGCCAGGTCGTCCCACGGAATCTCCGCAACCTCGAAGGCGCGCGCCTCGAGGGACTCGTCTCCCGCGTCCAGCGCGCCGCCGGCGACTTCCGCGGCATAGACGACGATCACGTTGGGCGATCCCGCATAGGAATAGACGCCGATGAGCGATGCCAGCCGGATGTCCAGGCACGATTCCTCTCTCGTCTCGCGGATCGCGGCGTCGGCGACGCTCTCGCCCCGATCGACGTAGCCGCCCGGAAAAACCCATTTTCCGAGCGCCGGCTCGACGCCGCGGCGCAGGAGCACGATGCGCCGGTCTATGGTAAACACCGTGCCGGCGACAACCTTGGGATCGAGATAAAAAATAAACGAGCAGCTCCGGCAAACCAACCGCTCCGGCTCGCCGACTTTCATTAGCCTCCGGTCCAGCCCGCCGCCGCAGCGCGGGCAAAAACGGTACTCGGTCACGCCGTGGCCGTGCGCATGGCCCGGTTTTTTCTCGTGCGCCATTTTTCTCCTTCTATCTTAGACGCGGTTGAAACGGAAGAGCGGATTGGATAAGCCTTAGCCGTGTTGCGCGCGGTCATTTTCGATTTCAACGGCATTCTCATCGACGACGAGCCGATTCACCTGGAGCTTTTTCGCAAAGTTCTCCAGGAAGAAGGAATCTCGTTCAGCGACGAGGACTACTACGCGCGTTATCTCGGACTGGACGACCGCGGCGCTTTCAAGGCGATTTTCCGCGACAACGGCCAAAGCTTGAGCGACGCCGCCCTTGCCCGACTGATCGAGCGCAAAGCCGCTTTTTATCGCGCGTCGATCGCCGACCGAACCATCATTTTTCCCGGCGTTAAGAGGCTCGTCTCCGAGCTCGCGGCGCGCTTTCCCCTCGCCGTCGCCTCCGGCGCGCTGCGCCATGAAATCGAGTCGATTCTGCAAGGCGCCGGTTTGAGAAATTATTTTCAAGTCGTCGTCAGCGCCGAAGACGTCGCCGAAGGCAAGCCGCACCCCGAGATTTTCATCAGGGCGCTGCGCGAGATCGGCCGCGCGCGCCCTCAAAGCGATCCGATTCTTGCTTCCGAATGTCTCGTCGTGGAAGATTCCAAGGAAGGAATTCTGGCGGCGCAGCGCGCCGGCATCAAATGTCTGGCTGTGACCAACTCGCATCCCGCCGCGGAACTAAAAAGCGCCAACGGCGTCGTCGCGAGTCTCGAAGAAGTGACGATTTCGTTTCTTGAAGCGCTGTTTACTTAGGAATACAAACCGAGCGACGTCGCGGGCTCTTCGCCGATCAAAACCAACAAAGCAAGTTGAGCTGACCCGGATTCCACGGACAGTTAGTTAAGCAACACGTCGGTCGTGCACCAGCAGGGTTTCGTAGTCCAGCGGCGGCACGACATCAGACCGAGTAAGGCGAGACCGGCGAGATAGCCCGATAATCGACTGGAAGAGGCTCGACGCCGATCCCCTCGTCAATCTCCCGCATACGCGCCTCGGTCAGCGGGTAGCCGAAAGTCTCGTTGCGCAACCTGAGATGAGCCGTCGCCTTGGCCTCGATGATTTCCTTGGCGGCACGGAAATCCTCGTCGGTTCGGATGCGCGCCGCGGCGCTGGGGATGTGGATCGGACCGTGGCGCATTTCATCCTCGAAGATGATTTTCATCGCCGCCGCGATCTTACGCTCGATCGCGCCGTTCGAATAGGAAACGTAAGGATATTCGAGAACCTTGCTCGCGCTGTAAAATATCGCCGCCCCGCCGCCCTCGAAGAACTTCAGCACAGTCTCCGTAAGCTCGCCGTGCTCCTCGTAGAGCTTTTTGACCACTGCGATGTGTGCGGTCATGGCCGGCAGCTCGGGATGGCCGACGCGTTGCTTGAGCGTGCCTGCATACGGGATCAATTCCGCGGGTTTCCGTTTTTCGCCCGTGACCTCTTCCAGGATGTCCGCGAGGAGCCGGTAGTGCCGGACCTCCTCGTACACCGAGCGGACGGCGGCTTCGAAATCGTGACGATCGATCGAAACGTCGATCGCTTCGAACGTCCGAGCCGTCTCCCCTACCAAGCGCGAAGCGACGCCGATTTCGCGCGCGGCCTGGAGCTTGAGCCAGCGCGCGTCGTCCGCGGCCGCGCGCGGGCGGGAAAAATAAACCCGCACGACCTCCGCCTCGCCCGCCCACCACCGGGCCGGAGCTTCCTGAAGCTGCTCTATCCGCCGTCCCAATCCCGTCGCTTGCATCGAACCTCCTGCGTCTCTCACTCGCTAAAACAATCTATTTTTGCCGTCGATTCTCGAAGCCGCGCGCAAACGCTTGACGATTCCCCTCCTCGAATCGTTTTTTCTATAGTTCTTTTGCCTTTTTAATTTTAACTGTTTACTTCACCTGTACGGGCTTTGCTGCGGCCGGACGGTGATCTCCACCGGACAGGAGTTCGTCGGCGACGACAGGATAAACAACACCGCGTCGGCGACATCCTCCGGGCGGATCATCTTGGTCCGATCCAATCTCTTCGTCTGTGGGATCAGCGGCGTGTCGACGAAACCGGGAAGAATCACCGCGACCTTGATCCCGTATTCCCTCACTTCTTCGAAAAGCGACTGGGTGAATCCGATCAGGCCGGACTTGGACGCGGAGTAAGCCGCCGTATTCGCCGATCCTGCTTTGCCCGAAATCGAGCCGATGTTGACGATCGCGCCCGATTTCCGTTCGATCATTTTCGGAAGCACGAACCGGGAGAGAATCATCGGAGCGCGGAGATTGATCTGAAACGTCCGGTCCCAATCTCCCGTGGTGCCATGGATCACCGGCGCGGTCTTGCCCCAGCCGGCGTTGTTGACAAGAACGTCGATCGCGCCCCACTCCGTCTCAGTCTGCTTGACCAGCCGCTCTATTTCGTCGTCGCGCGTAACGTCCGTCGGCAGGATGAGCGCGTCGCCGTCGTGACTTCTTATCTCCTCGGCAACCGCGCGCAATTCCGCTTCGCTCCGCGCCGCGAGCGCCACGCGCGCGCCCGCGCGACTGAGCGCGAGAGAAATCGCTCTACCGATGCCCCGGCCCGCGCCGGTGACGATCGCGACTTTTCCTGCGAGAGAATTCATCACGTCGATCCGAACATTTTTCCGTTAACTCGAAACCCGAAACTCGAAACTCGCAACTTCTTAGTGCGCCGGCTTCGGTGCCATGAAGACGAGCAAAATTAGACGATCGGCGCCGCGATTCTCCACACCGTGCCGTTGGCCGGACGGCGCGAGCGCAATTTCCCGCTCGCCCAACTCCTTTTCTTCCTCGCCGATTCGAAAGACGCCCTTACCCTGCACGACGTAATAGACTTTGTCGGAACCTTCGTGCGTGTGCGCCGCTTGGCTCTGCCCCGGCTCGAAGCAATAGAGGTCGCAGAAAAACCTCTCGGTTTCAAAAAGCCCGCTCTTTTTCATCTTGTCGGCCGCGAATTGTATCGCATCGGAAAGTTTTCGGAAATTCGCCATGCTATTCTCCTTCGCCTCACTGCTTTCATACAGCGCGCGCGCCCTGCAAATCAAGGATGAATCTGCTATCTTGAGTCCGTGAATTCCGTTCTGATTCGATATCACGAAATCGCTTTGAAAAAAGGCAACCGGCCCTACTTCATCGACCTCTTGAGAAGAAATCTGGTCTCAGCCGTCGGCGGGCTGCCGCTCACCGATGCAAAAGCTCTCCAGGGCAGAATCCTGCTCTCCTTCGACGAGGCAACCGACCGGGAGGAGATCCGCCGGAGAGTGGAGCGGGTTTTCGGTGTGGCAAATTTTTCCTTCATCGAGCGCGCTCCCGCGAGCGTCGAGGCGCTGGAGCAAAAGATTCTCCAGGCGCTCGACGGCAGATCCTTCGCCTCTTTCCGTATCGACGCGCGCCGGGCGGACAAAACGTTCCCTTTCACTTCGCCCGAGATCAATCGCGTTCTCGGCGCAGCGGTGAAGGCAAAAAGCGGCGCGCGCGTCGATCTCGAAAACGCCGAGATGACGATTTCCGTGGAAATCCTGCCGCAGGCCGCATTCTTCGGCTTCGACAAATTCGCCGGGCCGGGCGGCTTGCCGGTCGGCGCGAGCGGGAGAGTAGTCTCGCTCATCTCCGGCGGCTTCGATTCGCCGGTGGCCGCCTACCGCATGATGCAGCGCGGCTGCCGGCTCATCTTCGTCCATTTTCACAGCGCCCCTTACCTGGACAGGACCTCGCAGGAAAAATGCCGCGAGCTGGTCAAGTTGCTAACGCGTCACCAGTTCCGCTCGCGTCTTTATCTGGTTCCGTTCGGAGAGATCCAGCGCCAGATCGTTGCGGGGGTTTTGCGGCCCCTCAGAGTCGTTCTTTATCGGAGGATGATGCTGAGAATCGCCGAGGCGATCGCCCGGAAAGAAAAGGCACAGGCATTGATCACCGGCGAGAGTCTTGCGCAGGTCGCGTCGCAAACTTTGGAAAATATGGCGGTGATTCAACAGGCCGCCGCGCTGCCGATTCTCCGGCCGCTGGTCGGGATGGACAAGCAGGAGATCATCGACCAGGCGAGAAAAATCGGCACATTCGAGATTTCGGCGACGCCCGATCAGGATTGCTGTCAATTATTTGTCCCGAAGCACCCGGCGACCAAAGCGCGGCTCGCAGACGTGGAGAAAGCGGAGGCGAGGCTCGACCTTGGCGAGCTGATTCGATTAGGAGTGGAACAAGCCGTTGTAGAAGAACTCAAGTTTCCTGGTTGAAACGACGTCCACAAAACTCCCCGCGTCCTAAGTTCGCGGAGCGTCAGATAGGCTGATTAGGGGACTCCAAACAGGCGCCGATCACGATAGCGACCTTGAAGTCGATATCCACTTCCGCCGTAAATTGATTGCTACCGGACTGAAAGGTATCTCTAAACTTGCGGGTGTGTGTTTTCTTTCTGGTCCAGTCAACGTCCTCGATTTCCGTGCAGTCGCAGCCCGCCTTGCATTGAGGATCGAGGCTTACCGGAGCGGCCCATCGCGTAATCCTGTTTCTCAACGCGGTTGATGCCGCGTTGGCGTCGTTCGGTTTGGCCAGCGCGTTGGGGTTTGCCGCAGGCGCCTTGATCTCCGGCGCGATCGGATTGGTGAGCACGTTCGTCACCTGCAGCTTGCACTCCCCGGCGCACTTGGCGAACTTGACTTCGTAGCTGTCCTTGCGTCTCTGGGCGCTTTTTCGTTCTCTTCGGGCTGCCCGCATAGTTCCCTCCTTCTGGTCGTTATATTAGCTCATCTCCATATCTCACATCGGACACGGCATGCAAACGCCGAAAGCCAAGTGCAATCGCGCCCTCAGTGTTTCTTAGACGTAGCCCTGTATCTCCTGCAAGCTCGGCGGGAAAAAGAGATCTTCGATCTTAAATTTCCGCCTGATCATCCCCTGCTCGTGCTCGTAGCGGACGGCGGCTTCGAGCGCTTTGCGATTGTCCTCCAGGTTGTAAGGCCAGGGGTCCGCGCCGAAAATTTTCTCCTGCTCCTGCATCGTCTCCTTCACCCAGACGAGAGTAAAATTGCGCGGGTCTTTCATCCGCTCGTAACCGATCTCTTTCGAGCGCTGGAAGGCTTGCATGAGACTCACCGCCACCCACGGATTCTGCCGAAGAATTTCCTCCTTGATCACGACCGTGTGCATGATCGGATAGATTCCGCTTTTCTTGTAATATTCGATCTCCGCGGCCTTGGCGTCGGGAAACAACAAGCCGACTTTCGGCGAGCGCGCCTTGATCGACGGCAGCGTCTCCGGGTAGAGCGCCCCTTCGAGTTCGCCGTCAAGGAGCATTTGGTCGATGTTTTTCCCCTTCGTCACACGCTTGATTTTCATCCACTTCGCCGGCTCGAACGGGATATCTTCCTCCTCCTGGCACCACCATTCGATTGTCTTCAGATCGACGCCGTAGTGATCTTGCAGGATGCCGCGCATCCAGAGCCCGGCCGAATTCTGCAACGTATCGAGTCCTACCCTCTTGCCGTTCAAGTCCGCCGGCTTCTCGATACCGCAGCCCATGCGCTTCACCATGTAGCCGTGACGAAAGCGCCGGTGCGGAAACACCGGAATCGCGCGAAACGTTTTTCCCTGATCGAGCGCCACAAGATATGCGACCAGCGACAGCTCACACACGTCGAACTCCTCGTGGCGCAGCATCCGACCGTGCCGCTCCGGCGAGGCCATCGTGAGCACGTTGAGATCGATGCCGGCGGGCCCGACCGCGCCGTCCATCAGAGGACGCAGAAGATCGTAGGCGCCGCAGGCCAGCGTCAATTTAAGTTTCGTCATTTGTCCTCCCCACGCGCCGTCGATATTCCTCCGGCGTGTCGATGTCGAACGTGATGCCTTCGTCGTCGGTCTCGATCTCGAGAGTGTCGGCCGCGTGCGCGCGCACCACGCTCTTCGCGCCCTGGTCGAGAGGCGCCTTCAGCAGCTCCGCGAATAGCCGCCGGGAAAAAATCACCGGATGGCCGCGCCGCCCTTGGTATGTCGGCACGACGACGAGCTTCTTGGATTCGTAGAAGCGCTCCATCATGCGATTCACGAGAGTGGAATTCAAAAACGGGTGATCGACGAGATGAAGCAGAATGCCGTCGACGTCTGCTTCGCTCTCCAGCGCGCGGAGCGCGACGATGAGAGACGAGAGCTGCCCCTGCGCGTAATCGGGATTCACCAGGATCGAAATAGGGAGATGGCGGATTTTCTTCTCGATCTCCGCCGCGTTGTGGCCGAGGACGACGACGATTTTTTCGATTTTAGTCGCGAGGAGAGATTTGACGATCCGTTCCAAAAACGAGCCGTCGCCGATCGGCAGGAGCGCCTTCGGCCGCCCCATCCTGCTCGACTCCCCGGCGGACAAAACGACTGCGACAATCATCTCTTTATCCTGTCTCCACGTACAACTAACACAGATCGCCGCCGGTTCGCCATTGACGGCCCGCCGCACGTCGGTTAACTTACGGGACAAATCGCTAGGGGGGATATTTGTATGATCGAAGGTCTAAAAGACAAAGTCGCTATCGTCACCGGCGGCGGCCACGGCATCGGCAAAGCATATTGCAAGGCCTTTGCCCAAGCCGGCGCGCGCGTCGTGCCGGCGGACATCGACGGCCCCGCGGCGGAAAAGGTCGCCGCCGAGATCCGCGGGAAAAGCGAAGGCGGCGCTCTCGGGATTCGAGTCGACGTGTCCGATGAAACCTCCGCCAAGCAGATGGCCAAGAACGTCCTCGATCGTTTTGGACGGATCGACATTCTCGCCAACAACGCGGCGATCTTCGCGACAATTCCGATGAACCGCGGCGGCATCGAGACGATCGACCCGGCGGAATGGGACCGCATGATGGCGGTGAATCTCAGAGGGCTGTTCTTCTGCTCGCGCGCCGTGCTGCCGACGATGCGCGCGCAAAAATCCGGCAAGATCGTCAACATTTCTTCCGGCACGGCGTTGTCGGGAAGTTTGGGCAGAATTCACTACGTGACGTCGAAGGCCGGAGTGATCGGCTTCACACGCACGCTCGCGCGCGAAGTCGGAGGCGACAACATTCAGGTCAACTGCATCGCGCCCGGCTCGACGCTCTCCGAGGAAAATCCCACAGAGGAGATTCTCCGCATCCGCCAGGCGCCGGTGCAAACCCGAAGCTTGAAGCGCGTGCAAAAGCCCGAAGACCTCGTCGGCGTGATGCTCTTCCTCGCCTCTCCCTTGAGCGACTTCATGACGGGACAGACGGTTTCGGTGGACGGCGGGCAAAATTTTCTCTAGAGACGCGCTCGGCGAACGACCAAAGGAGGCGATCATGCGCAACACCGGCGCGCGAATTTTTCTGCTTTCGATATTCGCGGCGCTCTGGTTGCCCGCCGTCGCTGCGGCGCAGACGACGCGTCTCAAGGTTTCCTATAGCGCGACCACGGCGAACAACAGCCCCGTCTGGATCGCGAAGGAAAAAGGATTTTTCGAAAAGAACCGTCTGGAGGTTCAGGTGCTCTTGATCGAAAGCGGCACGACTTCGATCCAGGCGCTGGTCTCGGGCGAGAGTCAGATCGCCCAGCTCTCCGGCGGAGTCATTCTGGCGAGCGGCCTCGCCGGGTCGGACGTCGTCTGCATTTCGGGCCTGGAGAACCTGTCCGCATTCAGCCTTATCGCGCAAAAAGAAATCAAGACCGCCGAGCAGCTCAAAGGGAAAAAACTCGCTATTTCCCGCTTCGGCAGCGCCTCCGACCTGGCGGCGCGCCTGATTCTCCAAAAGCTCGCCTTGAACGCCGACAAGGACGTGACGCTGCTACAGGTCGGCGGGACCAGCACGCGACTTGCCGCGATCACGAGAGGGGTCGTCGAATCGACGGTCATCACGCCGGAATTTTACATTCTGGCCAAAAAGGCGGGCATGACCACCCTCGCCGATCCGCTTTCGGCAAAGATCGACTTTCCGCAAAACACCATCGGGACTTCGCGCGCTTTCCTCAGGTCGCGCCCCGAAATCGTCGGCCAATACCTCAAGGCGATCGTCGAGGCGATCCATTACTTCAAGAATAATCGCGGCGAAAGCATCCGTATTCTGAGTAAATATCTCAAGATCGACGACAAGGACGCGCTCGGCGAGATCTACGATCTCTACAAGAACGTCCTGCAACCGCTGCCGCTGCCGACGCCCGAAGGCATGCAACTGTTGCTCGGCTGGATGGGGCAGACCGACGCGAGGGCCAAAGGGGCGAAGGCCGATCAGTTCATCGACGCGGGTCCGTTAAGAGAGATCGAAAAAAGCGGCTTCGTCGGCGCGCTCTATCGGTAACGCCCTTGCGTATTGTACCGTCATGATCTAACCGAATTTTCGAGCGCCGCCCGGCCGGCCGGGCAAACAAAGGAGGAGCGGATATGAAATCCTTAGCGAGAGTTTTGTGGATCGTGCCGGCAGCGGTGTGGGCTCTGTCCTCACCGCATCCGATAACAGGCGCCGCGGAGCGCGACCGCCGCGCCTTGTGCGGCAAGGACCACCACATCTCGATTCAAGATCTCGACATGTCCCCCGACCCGGTCGGCCGCGGCGAACGGGTCCAGCGCTGGCGGATCAAGGTTCGGGTCGACGGCTCCGGCGAATGCGAGACGACCTTCGAGATTAGAGAAAAACCCGGCGACGATATCGTCGCGCGCGGAGGCCGGCGCGCGCTCCGACCCGGAGTCAACGAAATCGTCCTCGACGGCGCCGAAGGTTACAGGTTTCGAAAACAGGAGCACTGTTTTCAAGTGCTGGTGGATATCCAGCGGACACCGAAAGCCGTCGATGCGAAGGAGCGCTTCTGCGCGCGCGATACCGGCGGCGGCAAACACTGGAGCATGCGCGAGCGGCACGATGCGCCCATTCGCCGCTAAGTGCGCGGGAAAACTCCGAGACTCGAAGCTCCAGGTCGCCGGAGCTTACTGCTGCAGAAAGCCCAGTCGCTCCGCCATCGGCGTCGCGGGAAAGACGTAACCGCAGGCCTTGCAGGTCCTGAGCGCGGCGTCGGCGTTGAACGCCTCGTAAACTTTCGTCACCTGCGCGCCCACGTCGCCCTGAACGACGGTGCGCGACAAAACTTTCCCGTCGCACCGCTCGCAAAACCAGGCGAACTCTTCGTTCTCTTCGAGCTTGCGCTTGCGCTCGATGACGAGGCCCCAGGTATTCTCCGGGCGGCGCGGCGAGTGCGGCACGTTGCCGGGACAGAGGAAGATTTCCCCCTGGCGGATCGTCACGGCTTCCCTCTTTCCGCCCTCCGGCTTCAGGTGCAGCTCGATGTCCCCTTCGATCTGGTAGAAAAATTCATCTCCAGGCTCGACGTGAAAATCGAGCCTGACGTTGGGCCCGCGGAGGATCATTACGAGAAAATCTTTCTGATGGACCAGCAGGCGGTTGGTCCTGTAGGGTGGCGAGAAGAGATGTTTGTTCTCTTCGACCCAGCGGCGAAGGTTGTAGGTCGAGAGGAAATCCATCACGCGATTTTTAATTTCTGACATTCCCGCTGGACGCCGTCGGTCACCACCCACCAGATCCCCAGCCCCTTTCTGAGCGCCTTGAGAACTTTCACCTGGACCTCTTTCGTCGTCGCGAACTTCTCTACCAGCTCGTAGCCGACGTTGCTGTGCTCGGTGTCGGCGACGCCGTGCTCGGCGAAGAATTCGACGTCGCGGTCCCCGAGGCCGTAATGCTGCATGAACGCGCGAAAAAACCTCCCGCCGGTGAGTTGGTTGGAAAACTCGTTACAGCAATTGGTCGCCGCCACCTGCTCGAGAATGCCGCCGCTTCTCAGCGCGATATCGAGCCAGCCGGTCCGCGCCAGCACCGTCGTCGGCAGAAAATCGTCTTCGCTCTCGCGCCGCTCCAGCTCCCCTTTCGGAATGCCGATCGCTTCGCCGAAGCGGAGAAAGAGCGCGCGATGGCCGGGCACCGACCGCGGGCTGCCCGCGAAATATTCGTAGCCGACTTCGGACATGATGATATCGACGAACTCTTTTTGGATTTGCGGATCGTGAATGCCGGAAAGCTGGCAGCGGACGAGCTTCGCGGTGTTGATCGCCACGTTCATGGCGAAAATTCCCCACGCCTCGATCGCCCAGACGCGGATCTCCTCGAGGCTCAACTTCCCGTCGTAAAGCGCGAAATAAAACGGATGGTGAAGCCGCGCGTGGCGTTCCTTGACCTCTTTCATGAGGAGCCCGCAAAATTCTTTCGACGAAAGCGGAAGTCTCAGAAGAGCGTCATCCGGCATTGCGCTTCTCCGTTTTTCATTTTCCATACAGCTTGGCCACGAAGCCGTTATCCTCCAGCTCTTTCAGGAAACGGGACTCGACGAATCGTTTCGGGTCGGCCCCTTTTGCTTTTGGATTCGTCTTGGCCAGGTCTTCCAGAATGACTTCGATTCCCTTGAGCGTCGGGTAAGGCACGCGCGCCATGAATTTGACGGCGTAGGCATTGTACGCTTCTTCGAGCGCGGCGCGATCGTTCAGCCTGGTGAACTTGGCGATCGAGCGCAGGCTCGCCTCCTTCTGCGTCTTGTAAAAATGAATGCCTTCGGTGACCGCCTGAACGAACCGGCGCACTACGGCCTCGCCTTTTTGGATCCGCGTGCGCGTCGTCACGAGGCACGTGCCGAGGTAATCGAGGCCGAGATCCGCCAGGGAGCCGAGCTCGGTAAAACCTTCCTGTTTCGCCTTCGCGGTAATGGGAGGCTGGAGCAGCACCGCATCGACTCTATTCGCTTGAAGCGCGGCCAAGCGCGCCGGCTGGCTGCCGACGCCGAGGAACGCGACTTCCTTATCCGGCTGGAGCCCCCACTTTTTAAGCGCCACCCGCGCCCCGTAATCGTCCGAGGCGCCCGAACGGGAAACGCCGATGCTCTTGCCTTTGAGATCGGCGGGCTTTTTGACTGCGGCGCTGGAAAAGATCGAATGATCCATCGTGTTGATGAAGCTCATCAGCACAACAACGTCGGCGCCCTCCAGATTGGCGGCGATCGAGGCCGGTCCGGCGAAGATCGTGAAATCAACGTCCCCCGAGACGAGAGCCGCGATGTTCGGCGGCCCGCCGGCGATGAAAATAATTTGCGGATCGAGGTCGTACTTGCGAAAAATTCCCGCGTCGTGAGTCACCCAGAGAATCGCCTGCGAGCCGCTGATGGCGCTGTGCGAGATCCTGATCCGGTCGAGCGCCAGGGAGGCGGCCGGATTGAGCAGAGCCGCAAGTACAAGCAGAAGAAAAAATTTTTCACGCATCCGGTTTATCTCCCTCGGTCGAATTAGCGCCGAGTTGGTTCGAATTTGTTTCGATTGCATGCGACTTCGACCCGATTGCCGTCCGGGTCCAAAAAACTCACCGAGCGGTTTCGCGCGACCTCGAGGATCTCCGGCCCGCTCACCACCGGTATTCGTCGTCGCACGAGGAGCGGAAAAAGGTCATCCACTTCTTTGTTGCTCTTCACGTAAACGCAGAAATGATGCAGGCCGGGCATGCCGTCGGCGTCGCGCCGCTTCGCCTTTGCCGGCAATTCCATCAGCGCGATGTCGTGGTGCTCGGCGCCGAAGCTCAGAAAGGACATCCTGGTTCTGAGATTTCTGCCGGAGACCGCCATTCCGAGAATCTCCCGGTAAAAGCGCTCGGATTTTTTGAGGTCTCTTACGTTGAGGACCACGTGTCCCAGCGTCGCGCGTCGGATAGCCATGGCGTTCTCACTTTTAGATGGTAAGTTTTAAGCTGTCAAGGAAGATGCTTTTATCTAAAACGAAGAAGTCGCCGCTTGCGGTTTAGCAAAGTGGAATAGCCAGTACGCTCAGTAAATTAAGCCAAAACTTGCTGCACTAAGCCGCCAAGAGAAAGGTCCACGTCCCCTTTTCGGACTCATCGCTTTTATATTCTAGAAACAAGTACTTCTAGCAGCGCTTGGAGCCTTTTTAATACACCTTCCGGCAGCGCGCTCATATTCTCTACTAGAAGTACAGCGATTGATATCTTACTAAACGCTTGACCGAAGCGATCTTTGAACAGATTTTCGAGATACGCACCTAGGCTCTTTTCCCCTAGATCCCCTTGTACAATTTTGCTGTCTAGCGCCTCAAACCATTCAAAGTCACGATAAAAGGCATTGACCCATTTCAGGTACTCCTCGACGCCAAAAACATCTTCAATTGAGCAGTCCCCCAAAGACCGGTCAGCAAACTCTTTCAATTGAACGCAGGAAATCCCTTCTCGGACGCAATAATTTCGGACCTTGTTCCCTTGTGTATCCGAATCCGCAATCACAACAACTTTAGCGCCTCTGCTACGAGCCAGTCCGACCAGAGAACGAAGGAACGCTTCCTCGCCATAAGGAATAATGCTGGCACGTTCAAGATCAAGATGAGCTTGACGTCGCGATCGAAGATATACAGACGAATTCGCTAAAAATATCTGATCTGTGATTCCCTCGACAAAGAAGTTTTGTTCTCCGATGACAGCTATGTCACCCATAGTGATACCGATATTGGATTTCAAAGGATCCCAGATTTGGTGGATCAGGCTCTTTGGACTATAGGGCTTGTTGTCGATGATGGTACGTTTGGTGACGTAATCCCGATGAAAGACCCGCAACCTTTGAGGGAAATTCCAATCCATCATAAAGGGCGAATGGGTGGTGTAGATAATTTGAACTCGTTCGGAGCGCGCATCCAATAGCTTGGCCAGAAGTCTCTGTGCGCCGGGGTGTAAATTAACCGCAGGCTCATCTAAGAGAAAAAGTACTGGTTTCTTTTCGATATCGATAAGAAGTAATTGCACTATCAGAGTTACAAACCATTGAAGACCTGTCCCGTGAAATCTAGTGCCCGATTCATCGGAAACCTCCCATTCGACACTGAAACGATTAGTCTTGTGGGAGAATTCTTTCCCTGAACTACCGCCAGCCAGTCGTGCTTTAAAGATCAGGCCTGCAGGATCTTTCCACCATTGCTGAAGTTCGGTGGTCACTTTTTGGGAAACCTCTTTCAACCGTTCGTCGATTTCTGCCAACGTTAACTCGGCACGTTGAATCATTCCTTCGAATGGCCACGGCTTGTTCAAATCGAGTTCCTCTCGAGTCTCTGCCCAAATACCCGCAAGACGCAGTAAAGCTTCCTCGCTGGAATTGAGCTTCGGATAAATTCCCCCTGTTTTTGGTTGTCGAATAAACCGTGCCTCAAATATTGACCGCAGTATGAGACCGTGCCGAGGCCCAATACAATGAGGCCGAGGAAACAGATAGCGGGATCTGAAGCATTTCTTTAGTATCGGTATACCTTCGGGCGTTTCCCCTTCGTACGCGTTTGCAAGCCTCCCATCTGCACGGAATGTCCAACGCTTTCCGTTCGGGCTATCCTCCGCAAAATCGACTTGGATTCTCCCTATATGATTTGGACCAAAGGCTTCGGTAAGTGGAAAATCGTGATAATCATCCTCACAAACCTCCCAACTTAACGAGAAGCTAATTTTATCGCCGCGAAAGTCGGGCATTCTTGGGCGGTCCGCACTGTGAGAACCCCCCTCGTACACGTATTGATCAAAAAAACGATCTAGGAAGATTGACTTACCGGTATCGTTCTTCCCTACAATCACTGTCACTTGCGGATGGACTTTCAAGCGCTGATCAACGAATTGACAGTATCGTCTAAGTTCTACGTCGCGGAGCCTCATAACCATTCCTTATGTGCACCTGTGTAAGGCATGAAGGGTCTGGCCGTTACGTCTCAAGTTTATTTACCTCGGAATTCAAAAAAGAGTTATTTAGCTGGGGTAAGCCAGTCCGGGCCATGGTGTGGAACCAGAAATGTGACCGGATGGCGCGGGCCCAGCGGTGGCCCGTCGCTCGTGCTCGTGATTACGATCAAGCCCCGGAACCGAGCTAATTGACGACATATTGTACTCGCGGAAATCGGGGCGTCAAATGAAAAATAAAGAAGGCAACAGGCGGAAGGCAATAGCAACAGGAAAGTAAAAGCCGTGCTCGTGGCTCGTGATCGTGCGAGGGTCGGGCCGGAGTATATTGACGGATTTCGACTTGCACGCCGGAGCGGGCCGCTTCGTCTGCGGATTTGAGAAGTGTCGCCGTAATTTCCTCATCCACATATTCCTCTCCCGCAATTCGCGCACACTCTCGCGGGAACACGCTTGAAGACGAGCGTGGCTCCGTTTTTCTCTAGTGTCACTGTAGTTTTACCGACCTTGGTCTCGCCTTTTTTACAAACAACACACTTCATGTTTTCTTTCTGCCTGCTCACCGGTAGATCTCGTGTGTGCCGACATCGTAGTAAATGACTTCGTGCGGTCCTAGAAACCGGAAAAGCACGCGGTATTCTCTGTTCACCGAATAGGCCCAGTAGGCCGACAGCTCTCCCTTGAGCTTATGTGTCCGCAGGCGGGGATCAAAAGCATCCCGGCGAAACCATTGGTCCTTCCGGTTTGCGAGATCCTGAATATGTTTAGGAAGCCGAAGAAATGTCTTTTCAAAATCAGCCGGGATGTGAATAACGGAGATTGGTCGGGTCATCCCGCTACCGGGTCAACTCGGAAAGAGCCTTTACGGTTTTCGTCCGACCCCGACGGTAAGCCGCTTCGCCGCGAGTGATTTTTTCCAGGGCGTCCTCGATCTCGGCAAGGTGCCGCTTCATTTTGGCGTACTCCTCCGCCTCCACAAGCACCACTTTTTTTCCTGCTAATTTTTTAGGCACGCGGATGGATAAGAGACTTTCAGTCGAAGAAGAAGTTGCCTGCTTGCTCATAATGAACCTCCAGACGCTTAGCATACGCGACTTGCAGCGGATTTTCTACCATTGTCAGGCAAATCCGCTTGCAAGCACCGCATCGTTGTCATAAGAGTTGCTCCATGAAGATCGGCGTCTTCGACCACCTGCAGAAAAACGATCGCCCGGAATTGTCGTACCAGGACCTCTACGCGCGGCATCTC
>JBGPTS010000053.1:0-20288 GCA_041490745.1 Binatia bacterium
CCAGCCGCAGCGGCGCGGCCTGCCGGTGGTCGAGCCGAACTCGTCGCCTTCCTGCTTGAGCCGCTCGCCTTCGGCGCCTTTTAGCTCCGTCGGGAACGGACCGCTGCCGACGCGCGTCGTGTAGGCCTTCGACAGGCCGATGACCTGATCAATATTCCGCGGGCCGATACCGGCGCCCGTGCAGACGCCGCCGATAACGGTGTTCGACGAGGTGACGTACGGATACGTTCCGTGGTCCACGTCGAGCAGCGTGCCCTGAGCGCCTTCGAAAAGAACTTTTTTCCCGGCCCTGATCTCGCGGTCCAGCAGCACGCCGGTGTCGGCGACGTATTTATCCAGCTCGTCGCGAAAACCGCAGTAGGCATCGTAGATCTCGTCGTAGTCCAGAGTCTTTTCCTTGAGAATCGCCTTCAAGTAAATATTTTTTTCTTCGATGTTGCGGCGGAGCTTGTCGCGGAACGTCACGCCGTCGAGCAGATCGACGAAGCGGATGCCGGTGCGGGCGACCTTGTCCTCATACGCCGGGCCGATGCCGCGCCCGGTGGTGCCGATCTTGCCCTTGCCGCGCAGGCGCTCGCGCGCCTGATCGATCGCCTTGTGATAGGGCATGATGAGATGCGCCCCCTCGCTGATCTTGAGGAGCGATTCATTCAAGAGGTGGCCTTTGGCGCGCAGCCCGCCGATCTCTTCCAGCAGGACTTCCGGATCGACGACGACGCCGTTGCCGATCACGCAGAGCTTGTTCTTGTGCAGCGCGCCGGAGGGAATTAGATGCAGGACGGTTTTCTCGCCGCCTACGACGAGCGTGTGGCCGGCGTTGTTGCCGCCCTGAAAGCGGACGACGATGTCGGCGTCGCGGCTGAAGAGGTCGACGATCTTGCCTTTGCCCTCATCACCCCACTGAGCGCCGATGACAGCGACGTTGGACACTTCAATACCTCGTGTTCGTGCTCGTGACTCGTGTTCGTGTAGAGAAAAAGAAACTTAGAGGGTTCTTACTTTTACGAGCACGATCACGAATCACGATCACGTTTTTTCCTAGAGTTTCACCAGCTCGGCCGTGACGATGCTCGGCAGGTTGCGCAGCGCGTCGAGGGTCTCCTCGGGAACGTCGCCATCGACGTGAATGCAGGAGATCGCCATGCCGCCGACTTTCTCGCGGCCGAGCTCCATCCCGGCGATGTTGATGCCCTTCTCGCCGAGCAGTGTGCCGACGGCGCCGACCACGCCCGGCACGTCGCGGTTGTGCAGAATCAAAATATATCCTTCCGGCACGGCTTCGAGGTAAAAACCGTTGATCTTGACGATGCGCGGATGCTTGCTGCCGAACACGGCGCCTTCGACTTCGAGTTCTTTGGTTTTCGTTTTTACTTTCACGCTGATCGAGCTGGCGAAGTTCGTGGCGCGGCTGCTCTTGGATTCGACGACCTTGATGCCGCGCTCGCGCGCGACCAGCGGCGCGTTGACGTAATTGACGCTCGATTCCATCACCGGCGTGAGAATGCCTTTGAGCACGGCGAGCGTCAGCGGCGCCACGTCGTACTGGGTCACGTCGCCGGCGTATTCGATCTGCACCTCTTGAGGCAGTTGCAGAGAGAGCATCTGCACCTGGAGGCTGCCGAGCTTTTCTCCCAAGGTTAAATAGGGGCGCAGCAAATTCAGCAACTCGGGGCTCACGGAAGGCATGTTGACCGCGTAGCGAATGACGCCGCGCGCGAGAAAATCGACCATCTGCTCGGCCACGGCGACGGCGACGTTGAGCTGCGCCTCGTCGGTGGAAGCGCCCAAATGCGGCGTGGTGATGACCTGGTCCATCTTGATCAGCGGATGATCGGGTTTGGGCGGCTCGTCGACATAGACGTCGAGCGCCGCGCCGGCGACCTTGCCCGAGCGAATCGCCTCGGCGAGATCGGCCTCATCGACGATGCCGCCGCGGGCGCAGTTGATGATGCGCACGCCGTTCTTCATCTTGGCGAAGGTTTTTTTGTTGATGAGGCCGCGCGTCTCGGCGGTGAGCGGCACGTGGACGGTGATGAAATCCGACCGCGCGTAGATTTCGTCGAGCGTCGCCATCTCGACGCCCATGCGCGCGGCGCTCTCCGGCTGGACGAACGGATCGTAGGCGATCACCTTCATTCTAAAGCCCAGCGCGCGTTCCGCCACGATGCGGCCGACGTTGCCGAGGCCGATCACGCCGAGGGTTTTGTTGCACAACTCGACGCCGACGAATTTTTCGCGGCTCCATTGTCCCGCTTTGAGCGACGCCACCGCTTGCGGGATGTGGCGCGCGAGCGAGAGCATGAGCGACATCGTGTGCTCGCCGGTGGTGACGTTGTTGCCGCCGGGCGTGTTCATCACCACGATGCCGCGCTTGCTCGCCGCCGCGACGTCGATGTTCTCGACGCCGATGCCGGCGCGGCCGATGACTTTCAGATTATCCGCGGTCTCAAGAATATCTTCCGTTACCTTGGTGCCGCTGCGCAGCACCCAGCCGTGATAGTTTTTGATGATCTGCTTGATCTCCGGCGGCTTGATCCCGACTTTGAGATCGACGACAAATCCCGGCGTGCGCTCGAAGACCTCCATGCCCTGGGGGGCGAGGGGGTCGGTGACGAGTATCTTGGTTTGTTCCGCCATCTTCTTATGAGTCTCGCGTTTCGAGTTCCATGTTTCGAGTTAGAAGAATCGGATAGAATTTAAACCCGAAACCCGAGACCCGAGACCCGAAACTCGGAACACTTTTTTATTCCAGCGTTTCCATCAAAACTTTCTGCGCCGCGGCTACTCCCTGTCCAAATTCCACCGGCACCCCGAACTTTTTCAGTCCCATCTCCAAAGCGGCGATCGCCACAACCACGTCGAAGGCGCCCATGTAGCCCACGTGGGCGATGCGAATCGCCTTGCCGCGCAGTTGATCCTGGCCCTCGGCGAAGGTGATGAGCATCCGGTCGCGGAAAAAATCCAGCAGCTTGTCGGCGTTCAAACCCTCCGGCGTCCAGATGCCGGTCGCCGCCGGGCTGGGACTTTCGGGCGCGAGAAGCTTGAGGCCGAGCGCGGTCGCCGCCGCGCGCGTGGCTCGCGCCATGCGCTCGTGCCGCGCATAGACGCGGTCGAGGCCTTCGCGCCGCATCATCTCAAGCGAGGCGCGAAGGCCGAAGATGAGCGAGACCGCCGGCGTAAACGCCGCGCTGCCTTTCTGCTGATTTTTGCGCTCCAGCGTCAAGTTGAAATAGAATTTCGGCAGCTTCGCCTTCGCGGTTCTCGCCCACGCGCGCTCGCTGAGCGCGACGAAGCCCAAGCCCGGCGGCAGCATCAGCGCCTTCTGCGAGCCCGTGACGAACGCGTCGACGCCCCAGTCGTCCATCGCCACATGCTTGACGCCTACGGCGGTGACGCCATCGACGATCAACAGCGGGCCGTTGCGCGTGAGCCGCGCGATTTCCTGGATGGGATGCCAGGTCGTGGTCGAAGTCTCGCTCGCTTGGATCAAAATCGCCTGAACGTCGAGGTGCGCCTTGAGGGCCTGCTCGATCGCTTCGACTTTCACCGGTTTGCCCCATTCGACTTTCAAGTCGATCGGGTCGAGGCCGAAGGCCTTGGCGATCTCCAGCCAGCGCTCGCCGAACTTGCCGCCGTTCACCACCAGAACTTTTTCGCCCGGCGAAAAGAGATTGGTGACGGCGGCTTCCATCGCCCCGGTGCCGGACGAGGCCAGCACCAGCACGTCGTTTTTGGTGCCGAAAAGCTCCTTGAGGCCCTCTCTCACTTCAGAAAAAATCTTGGCGAACTGCGGCGTCCGGTGATGGATCATCGTCTCCGCCATCGCCAACTGAACTTCGTCGGGAATGGGCGTCGGGCCGGGCGCGAGAAGATACTGTTTAATCATTTGAAAGCCCTTTAGCTGTCAGCGGTCAGCAATCAGCCGAATGAAACCAGATGCTCTAAACACAAAAAAGCCTGAGCTCTTACATGTGTCCATATAAGAGACCCAGGCGTTCGGCCGTCTTAGGTTTTGCACTCCCTCGTGGTCAATTCCACGTACGCCAGTCGCGCAAACCGATGCTTAGTTTCCTATCTTAGACGGTTTCGTTTGTCAACGGATTTGTTTGCGAAAGGCTGCCTCGAAAGCGATTCCTCGGGGCGCAAGTTTTCGAGCCGCGGCCGATAGAACCGTACCATGAGTCGAAACTCCCTTATCGGACGTCCGCGGCTCTTTTCCTCGCGCCCCTCGGCCTCGACGACGGCGTCTTGACACCTGAAAATATTTTCAGTATATCGGTTTTATGGCTGTACCGCTCACCGCGCGGCAAAAACAGATTTACGATTTTCTCCTGAAAAATATCCGGGAGAATGGGTTTGCGCCGTCGATGCAGGAAATCGGGCAGCGCTTCAAAATCGCCTCGACCAACGGCGTCTCGGATCATCTGAGGGCGCTGGAGAAAAAAGGCTACATCCGCCGGGTCGGAAAAAGGGCGATCGAGCTGCTCGGCGCCGTCGGCAAGCCGCTGTTCTCCGATGCCAGGGAAATCCCGATCTTAGGGAGAGTGCCGGCCGGAGGGCCGCTTATGGTGGAAGAAAATGTAGAGGGATATCTCACGGTGGCCGGCGCGCTTGCGCGCGGGAAGACTTTTGCTTTGAAGGTCAAGGGCGACAGCATGATCGACGCGGGCATTCTCGACGGCGACTACGTGATCGTACGTTCGCAGGAGAGCGCGGAAGAAGGGGAGATCGTCTGCGCGCTCGTCAACGGCGAGGCCACGGTGAAGCGCTTCCGTAAAAAAGGGCAGAGCGTCACGCTTCAGCCGGAGAATCGGAGCTACGCTCCGATCACGGTGTCGAAAGGAGATCTTCGTATTGTCGGCAAGATTGTCGGGCTGATGCGGAAGTTTTAAACAAGATTCAAAGTTCAATGTTCAAAGTTCCAAGTTCGATGTTTAAGACAGAGACGCCTTGTGGACCTTAAATCATAAACTTTGAACGTTGAACCTTGAACCCGTGTCTCGTCTGGAGGTCATATGCCGGTAAAACATTTTGAGGATTTGGAAATCTGGCAAAAGGCGCGCTGTTTAACGAAAGAAGTCTACCGCCTAACTTCGGGACTAAAGTTCTCGAAGGATTTTAATCTTCGCGGCCAAATCCAGAATGCTGCAGTTTTCGTCATGTCGAACATCGCCGAAGGCTTTGAGCGCGGCGGTAACCGAGAGTTCACTCAATTCCTTTACATCGCAAAAGGTTCCTGCGGGGAAGTACGCTCGCAACTGTATGTGGCGGTTGATCAAGGATATATTTCGGCAGACGAATCGGAAGAACTACTCAACTCGTTCAAGCGCTTGTCAAGCATGATCGGTAGCTTAATCAACTACTTGAAGCGCAGTGGGATGAAAGGAGCTAAATACAACAGCTCAAACCGTCCGACGGTCGCAAACGATTCGATTCGCGCTAAAGGCATTGACGACCTTGAGCTTTGAACCTGGAACCTTGAACCTGGAATGTCTCATTTCCCAGCACAAAAACTCAGGCAAAATATTATCCGGCCTTGCCCGTGGACTCTTGCCGAGACCGCCGGACGGCTGATTGAAATTTCCGGTTCAAAGGCCGCCGCGTCGCTCACGCTCGCCTTCGGTCTCGTCCTCGAGGCGCAGCGGCGGGGCGAGCCGGTTGGATGGGTGATGTCGGGCGAAAAATATTTTTATCCGCCCGATGCGGCCCAAACCGGAGTGGATATCGACGCCCTGGTGGTCGTGCGTGCGCCGGATTTTCATGCCGTCGCGCGCGCCGGTGAGAAACTTTTGCGCTCGGGCGGCTTCGGCCTGATCGCGCTCGATATCGGCGCCGCTTGGATTCCGATGCCGCTGCTCTCGCGTCTGGCCGCGCTCGCGCAGCAGCATCGCGCGGCGCTCGTCTGTCTTACCGAGAAGGAGGGCGATCGACCGTCGCTCGGCTCGCTCGTCTCGCTCCGCGTCGAGACTCGGCGTGCGCGAAATATCGACGGGCAGTTCGCCTGCGCGCTCAAAGTTCTCAAAGACAAATGCCGCGGACCGACCTGGTCGCACGTAGAGGTGTGTTACGGACCGGCTGGCGTGCATTAACCTTGGAGCTTTTCCGCTTCAATTACTGCTCAAGCGTCATCCCGAATGGAGCGGACGCCCGGCGGTCGTCGTGGCCGAGGACAGGCCGCAGGCAAAAATTCTCTGGGTGAACGGCAACGCGCGCCGCGCCGGTGTGCTCCCCGGCCTGCGCTACGCGGCCGGCGCTTCGCTCGCGCCGGATCTTCGCGGCGGCGCGATTTCTTCCGCCGAAATAGAAAAGGAAACGACGCTCCTTGCCGATCGCTTCCTGCGTTTCACGCCCGACGTGGAGCCGTCGAGCGACGAGCCGGGAATTTTCTGGCTCGGCGGCGCCGGACTCGCTCTGCTCTATCCTTCGGCGAAAAAATGGGCGCGAGCGCTTCATACGGATGTCGAAGCGCAGGGCTTCAGTGGGAGCGTCGTGATCGGCTTCACGCGCTTCGGCGCTTACGCAGTCGCGAAGATGAAAGAAGGAATCGTCGTTTTCGCCGAGGCCTCCGAGGAGCGCGCGGCGGCGCGCGAAGTATCGCTCGACTCTCTTGACCTGGAGCCCGATCTCCGCGACGCGCTTTTCAAACTGGGCATCAAAACCGTCGGCGCGCTGCTCGCGCTTCCGCCCGGAGGGCTTTACGAGCGCTTCGGGCCGGCGGCGTATCGCCTCCATCGAATGGCTTCCGGCGATTTGTGGCAGCCGCTTAAGTCGTCGGCGCCGGAGGAACCAGTCCGGCAGAAACTCCTGCTCGACGACCCGGAGACCGACAGCGCGCGCTTACTTTTTCTCATCAAGCGGTTGCTCGATCCGATGCTTGCGGCTCTCGCCGCTCGGAGCGAAGCGCTCGTCGAGCTAAAGCTTCGCTTCCTTATAGATGGAAGCGGCCGGCGCGAGGAGCGCATTCGCCTTGCCGTGCCGACGTTGGATTCAGTTCAAGTGCTCGACCTGGTTCGTCTTCGTTTGGAAACTCTGGAAATCTTCGCCGGCATCAAAGAAATCGAGCTTATCGCGGGCGCGACTCCGGCCAGTACCGAACAACTCCGCCTATTTAATGAAAAACCTGAACGCGACCTCGCCGCCGCCGATCGCGCGCTGGCGCGCCTGCGTGCCGAGTTCGGCGACGCGTCCGTCGTGCGCGCGAAACTCACCGACGGCCATCTTCCCGAAGCGCGCTTTGCGTGGGAGCCGCTCGATCGCGTCGAGCTGCCGACCTGTCCTGAGCATGGCCGAAGGGGGCCGAAAGAACGAGGACCGATGAATCTCGTGCGCCGGATCATGGCGAAGCCCGTCTCTTTGCCTTCTTCCCCAATGACACACGACGACGGTTGGCCTCTCTTGGGACCGAGATACGGCGCAGTGGAGAAACTTTCCGGCCCGTATATTTTCTCCGGCGGCTGGTGGAACCGCGAGATTCAACGCGAATATTATTTCGCCGAAACGCGCAAGGGGGATTTGTTGTGGGTGTATTACGATCGGATGCGAAGGAAATGGTTTTTGCAGGGGTGGCTCGAATGAGTGCGTTTACAAGGAGCGTTCAAATCGTTCAACATTGTTCAAAAGGTTCAAGGGTTGAATCGAGGAGGGAGATGCTATGGCGGTAAAACATTTTGAGGAGTTGGAAGTCTGGAAAGAGGGCCGGCGCTTAACTCAGCGCATTTATAGGTTAACGCAGAACCCGGGTTTCACAAAGGACTTTGGACTCCGAGACCAGATCCAACGTGCGGCTGTTTCAATCATGTCGAACATCGCCGAAGGATTTGAGCGCGGCGGGAATCAAGAATTTCTCCAGTTCCTGTACATTGCGAAAGGCTCATCCGGTGAAGTACGCGCGCAGCTCTACGTGGCAGCCGATCAAGGATATATCGCGGAGAAAGAATCCGATGAGCTGATAAAATCCTGCCGGCGCTTGTCCGTGATGATCAGTAATTTGATCGATTATCTCAGGCGCAGCGGAATGAAGGGAGAAAAGTTTAAGAAGCCACAGCACCTAACAATGAAGGAGGAACTCGACAGGCTGGTCGAGAGTTCAGATCGTTCATCGTGAACGTTTTTTGTTGAACCACTTTTGAACGTCTTGAACGATTTGAACGTTTTGAACTTTTCCACGGTGACGTGAGTACGACGATGATATACACGCACGTATTAAACCGAGGCGGGAAAGCTGTCCGTAGCCCTGCCGATTTCTAGGTTTGATGGATATGTCTATTGTCAGCCATATTGATATTATGCTGATCAGCTTTTGGCGAGAGCAAAGGAAGCACAAAATCTTGACAAATTGCCGGCACAGCGGGAGAATCGTCGGTGTTTAATGGTTTTGCAAGTAATACTATGCTGGTCAATATACTCAGTAGTTGGGCTGCAGAGTGAGAACGCAATGAGCAACGAAGTCGGTGGCAAGCGTCGCGTTCTTCCCCCTGTCTACTTGCTGGGCGCGTTCATCCTCATGGTCTGCCTTCACCTTCTTCTCCCAGGTCCGCAGGTCTTCAGGTTTCCGCTTCGGTACATTGGACTCCTGGTCTTGGTCCTCGCGCTCGCGCTGGTTCTCTGGGCGGCCGGTCTGTTCCGTAGGGCCGGCACGACCATCAAGCCGTTTGAAGAGTCCTCCGCGTTGGTTCTCGATGGGCCGTATCGCTGGAGCCGAAATCCCATCTACGTAGGGCTGGTCGGTATGCTTATTGGTGTGGGGGTGTTGCTCGGATCGGTATCGCCCTTCCTGGTCATCCCGATATTTGCCGTAGCAATCGAGGTCGGGTTCATTCGTGCCGAGGAGGCCGGCCTCGAGAGAACCTTCGGAGCGGGGTACGCTGCCTATAAGAATCGGGTCCGTCGGTGGTTGTGAGTCGTTCGTGCAGCCCAACAATCGCGTGAAACGGACGCGGGCCAGTGGGTTCGTGGTCAACATAGCATCGTGATGTGACGCGCGTCGCTTACGCGGAGCGTTAGGTGATTACACCATGAAGACTCAAGTCGAGTTCCGGTCTAGCAAATTTCCACCTTACGAGGGGGAGGAAGAACAGATCAATCCAGGTCTGTGGGGCAAACGTCTTGCCGAGTACTTGGTGCAGAGACTATCCCAAAAGGGAATCAAGACGGAGGAGATCATTGCGGAGGACTGGGGATGGTACATTCCCATACAAAACGAGGGATTCAGGCTGGCCATTTGTTGCGGACATCAGAATGGGGATGACGATGAGTTCTTATGCTTCACCGATCCAAGTACGCCCGTCGTGAAGAAGTTCCTCAAGAAGATTGATGCCACCGCCCAACTCGCTCGGCTTACGGAGGCAATGCAGCAGATTCTCTCTTCGGATCCAGAAATCAAAGAAGTGGTATGGACAGAGCCGCAATAAAATCACCTAACCATGCGCTGCAGCGAACCCGGCTATCGCCCTCCGGTTGCAATCGTGCCCCCCTCGCGGGCCGGGTCGCTGAGCTTGGGTCGTTAGAACCCATGAGAACTTTTTTCACGGTCACAGCCATAGTCGTACTCGCACTCGTCGCTTGGTTCGGATGGGATCGGTTTGGCTATCTGATACGCGACAATCCGGCGGCGAAGTTGCAGGCTGAGTCTCTGGCGGGCGTGGGAGTGCGTACCGTTTCCCTAAGTGAGCTAACGGATTTTGAATGGGAGCGTGTTGCATTCTTCGGACCCCTACACCGGACGTGATGTAGCGAACAAGGCACTTGGCTTTGCGTGGTCGGAATTCGACAATTCACGAATCGCCTCTGTGGATTTTTATAGTTTGATTGTTTTTACTAACGCACAACGGGTTGCGCGGTGGTGGAAGCTTCGCCGCTGCGCTCCGGATATCGACAAGTCTTTGAACGGTGCAGCGATCTCGCGTGAACAAGCAACGTTCTTGCTTAGGAACGGGGAGACATGTTCGGTGCTGCTTAGGTCGTCCCGTAATTGAAAGGGCCGGCACATGGCGGACCTAAAAGTGGCGATCCCCAGACTGCGCGAGTCCGTCGCAGCCATCCTCAGGCTTCGCCTGATAAGGCCGGAGAGCGTAGAGAAGGACCAGGTGCAGCCTGCCCAGTTTGAGGCCGGCTGGGGCTCCGCATTCTGCGTGGTGTCGGACAAGTACCTGGTCACCGCGTTTCACGTCCTCAACGGCGGCAAGCCCAGGGACCCAAGCGCCAATTTCTATGCGCTGGTGGTACCGGGCAATGGCGACCCATTTTTCTACTTTCCGGTGGTGGCCTTTCTGTTGGAGCGGCCGGATCTCGATATGGCGGTTCTCGAGATTGGAGCGTGCTCAACTGCTGGCGTGCATCTTCCCGCTATGCCTGTGTCCTTCGCGTCTCCGGCGGACGGCACTCAAGTGCTCACGTTGGGTTTCCCCGCCCCGGAGATCGCGGGACTGAACGCCGATCAGCAGGGGAACTTCCTCGGCGGTCAGTTTTTCCTGAAGAGCCACGCCAACGAGGGCATTGTGGCTGCACAGTACGTTCTCGGCGGTAGTCTGCCTTTCTATGAACTCAATGTCGGCTGGCACCACGGCGAGAGCGGCGGGCCGATCGCCACCCTCGCTGATCGGCCGGCGGCGTTCTCTCTGATGCAGCAGTATCGGAACGTTCAAGGCCCGCACGGCGTGCTGCCCGGCCCCCGTCGAGGGCTGGCGCTTTCGGCGATCCGGCAGGAGCTGGAGGGTATAGGCGTAATCGGCGTGTAGGAGCTGTGCAACGGGGTCGGGATGACTTCCACCCCGATCAAGGATGCTAAGTTTCGCGAACCGAAAGGGGTTCAGCCTATGGAGATCAACGGCATGGCGCACGCGGTCCTCACCGTGAGCAACTTTGAAACTGCAGTTCCGTTCTATGAAAAATTGCTGGCGTTTCTCGGCATGAAGAGGGTGTTCAAGGGAGAGGAGTTTCTGTACTACGTCGGCGGAAGAACGGCGCTGGGGATATCCAAAGGCGATGAACGTTATCGTCAAGAGCGATTTATCCAGCGCCGGGTGGGTCTGCACCATCTCTGTTTCCGTGCGCGAGAACGCAGCGACGTCGACAGCTTCTATGGTTTCCTGCAGGAGCTGGGCGCCAAGATCGTTCATCCCCCCGAGGACGGCGCGTGGGCTCCGGGCTATTATTCAGTTCTGTTCGAGGATCCCGACGGCATCCGTCTGGAGATGAATCACGTTCCCGGCCAAGGGCTGCTTGCCGAAGGGGTCTCGATGAAACCCGGTGAATACCGCTAAATGAGCGGGCCGAGGTCTAACCAGCGTTCTCAGGGGACGCGCTCCAGCGGCGCTGGTTCGCGCCCCTCAAACGCGAACGTTAGCCGTTTGCGAGAGGTAATTATGCGTACCACTCTTATGGCTGTGAGCCTTTGCTTCCTGTTGCTCGCAGGTTGTGTCGCCGCGACTTCCAGTCTAACCCTCACCACAACTACAGCCAGTGGCGCGTTAGAGCAGATCCCCGTAACGATGTTGAAACCTGAAGGGACGGGGCCATTCCCTGCGATCGTGATCATGCACGATTGCAGCGGGCTTGGACCACGTTCGAGCGGCGCGCCAATTCGCTGGGCCAGAGAACTGGTTGAGAAGGGATATGTCATCGTTATCCCCGATAGCTTTACGACACGCGGGCACGCCGCTGGAGTGTGTACGGACCCATCGCCCACCCGCAATGAGGTATCCCCGAATCGGCGCGTTCACGACGCGTATGCGACTCTTGCTCATGTGCGCACGCTTCCCTTCGTCGATGGATCGCGAGTGGGCCTCATGGGCGGGTCGCACGGCGGATCGACGACATTGGCTTCGATGGTTGCACCGGAACAGGATGAAGAACCGCTTGCTCGAGAGAAGCGGGCAAGTTTCACGGCCGCAGTCGCACTTTATCCGGGATGTGCTGCTCGCTTCGGAGGCTGGCGCGTCGTGCGTCAAGCTGGCGCGGGTGGTCCCATCACGGACTACGTCGGCGTGTACAAACCTGTGGCGCCTCTGCTGATCCTGATCGGTGAGAACGACGATTGGACACCAGCCGAGCCGTGCCGCAAGCTGACCGAGGTCGCCCGGCAAGCCGGGTATCCCGTCGCGATAAAGGTTTATCCGGGAGCGTATCACGCATTTGACAGCAACAACCCCGTGCGCTTCGACATGGCGCGTGTCAACGCTAACTCGCCCGGTGGGCGCGGTGCCACTACGGGCGGTGATTCCAAGGCGTGGGAGGACAGCATTCGCGAGGCGACAGCGTTCTTCGGACAGCACCTCATGAAGCCAGCAAACTAACGTCAGGAAAATGGGGAAACGCGACAGTTAAAAAAGGGGACATTCTGAATTTTAGGTCAAACCCTTTGCTTCAGACCGACTCGGAATACGAGCGCCTGGGCACGGCGTTGAGCGGGAATATTTTCTACAGCCTCGGGGGCGAAAGGCTTCATTGACACTCTTTTTAAATTGTCCTACATTGTACGACATGAAGACAAATATTCTCACAATCAGGCTCGATAAAGATCTGGACAACCTGTTAACCAAGGCGAGTCGTCAGTCAGGAAAAAACCGCAGTGAGGTTGCCCGAGAGGCCCTTCGTCGCCAGCTTCGCATCAGTCAGTTTGAAGCGCTGCGACGCAAGATCATGCCTTTTGCAGAGGCGCGCGGTTACCTGACAGACGAAGACGTGTTCGCCGAGGTGTCGTGAGGGTTCTCCTGGATACCAATGTCCTGGCCAGCGCAGCGGCAACTCGCGGTCTTTGCGCAGATGTTCTGCGCGAGGTTCTCACTTCACACGAACTTCTGACATCCGCACAAGTGCTGAGCGAACTGAAGCGTGTCCTGCGGACCAAGTTCGGTGTGGCTCAGGATTTGATTGATGACTTTATCTCGCTGATGCGGGAGGATACGGTGCTTGCCGAGCCCGGCCAACTTCCGAAGGTCCAAATCCAAGATCAGGATGACCTGCCTATTCTATCGGCTGCGATATCGGCTGGAGCCGATGTGTTCGTGACAGGTGACAAGGAAATCTTAGATATAGGCCGAATCGAGAAACTGGCAATTCTCTCCCCCAGACAGTTCTGGGAGAAACTGAAGGCCCAACCACAGGGTAGAGCAGAACGCGGAAAACCGCGCCGCTCACGCTGAACGTTAGCCCGCCGACAACAACAACCGAGCGCTCACGATGCGTAAACATCCCACTCCGGGCGCCAGGCTTCTGCCGCGAGGACTCGTGATAGTTCACGAAGACCGAGATATCCTCGTGGTGGATAAACCGGCGGGGCTCTTGACGATGGGGACGGACGCGGACAAAACGCGAACCGCTTACTTCATCCTTACGGATTATGTCCGCAAGGGTTACAGCAAGTCGCGGAACCGCATCTTCATCGTGCACCGGCTGGACCGGGAGACTTCAGGGATACTCGTCTTCGCGAAGAATATCGAAGCAAAGCTCCGCTTGCAGGATCAATGGCAAGAAACGAAGAAGAAGTATCTCGCCGTCGTTCATGGCCGGTGCGAGCGGAAGTCGGAGACCATTACAACCTACCTCGCCGAGAACCAAGCCCACTTCGTGTACTCCACGTCCGACGCTCGAAAAGGAAAATTGTCTCGCACCGCTTACAAAGTGCTCAAAGAGACGAAAGATTTTGCTTTGCTGGAAGTCGATCTGCTGACGGGCAGGAAGCACCAGATACGAGTGCATCTCGCCGGCATCGGCCACGCGGTCGTGGGCGATCAGAAGTACGGGAAAGGGGATCGAGACCGCGTGCGCCTGGCGCTTCATGCCGGATCGATTTCCTTCAAGCATCCCTTCAGCGGCAAGCCGGTTACTTTCGAAGCGAAGGCGCCGGCATATTTCAATCAGTTGGTCGGCCATTGGGATCAAGCGGATGCAAGCAACGGGATCGCGGTTTGATATTTCAGCGAACATGCCTCTCTACATCCCTCTCTGGTGCAAGAGCAACTTTTCTTTTCTCGAAGGCGCGAGCCATCCGGATGAGCTGGTCGAAGAGGCGCGGCGCCTCGGGCTGTCGTCAATAGCGCTCACCGACCGCGACGGGGTTTATGGAATCGTTCGCGCGCACGCGAAGGCGCGTGAGATCGGGCTCCATCTCATCGTCGGATCGGAAATCACCGTCAACGACGGATCGACGATCGTTTTGTTGGCGCAGGATCGCGCCGGATACGCGAATCTTTGCCGGCTCATCACGGTCGGGCGGCGGCGCGCGCCGAAAGGGGAGAGCGCGGTCGCGTGGAATGAAATCTGCCGTCATGCTCCCGGTCTCATCGCGCTCTGGGGCGGCGCGCGCAGTCTGCTCGTTCGCGAAGCCGATGCTGAAAAAATAATCGGCGAGATGCGCGACGCCTTCGGCGACCGGCTCTACGCGATGCTGACGCGCCACCGGCGCGAAGATGAAGTTCAAGAAGAAGCGCGGCTGCGCGCCCGCGCGGCGCGCTACGGCCTTCCGCCCGTCGCTGCGACCGAAGTGCTCTACCACGCGCCGGCGCGCCGGCCGTTGCAAGATATTCTCACGGCGATTCGCCACGGCGTTCCGGTTTCTTCCGCCGGGCGCAAGCTCAAGCCCAACGCCGAGCACGCGCTGAAATCTCCCGCCGCGTTCGCGAAACTTTTTGCCGACGATCCGCCGGCGGTCGCGCGCACGGAGGAGATCGCCGAGCGGTGCGGTTTCTCGCTCGGTGAAATCCGCTATCGCTATCCTTCGGAGCCCATGCCCGACGGCACAACATCGGCCGAGTGGCTCAGGCGTCTTGTCTTCAACGGCGCGCGGTGGCGCTACGATGGAAAAATCCCGCCCGGTGTCGCCGCTCAGCTCGAAAAAGAACTCACGCTCATCGAAGAGCTGGACTATGCGGGCTACTTTCTCACCATGCGGGAGGTTGTCGATTTTTGCCGCGAGAAAGAAATTCTCTGCCAGGGGCGCGGCTCGGCGGCGAACTCGGCGGTCTGTTACTGTCTCGGCATCACCGCGATCGATCCGGTCAAGATGGATCTTCTCTTCGAGCGCTTTATCTCCAGGGAGCGCGCCGAGCCGCCGGACATCGATCTCGACATCCAGCACGACCGCCGCGAAGAAGTCATCCAGCACGTCTATGAAAAATATGGGCGCGACCACGCCGCGATGACGGCGAACGTGATTCGTTACCGCGCGCGCTCGGCCGTGCGCGACGTGGGCAAGGCGCTGGGGTTGGCCGAGACCGCGCTCGATCGCCTGGCGAAATTTCTCTCCGATCACGACGAAGTCCCGTCCGACGCGCTCGCCCGGATCGGTTTCGATCCGGCCGCGCCGCTCTCGCGCCACTTGCTCAAATTCATCGAAGAAATTTGCAATTTCCCGCGCCATCTCTCGATTCATCCCGGCGGATTTCTCCTTGGCAGTGAGCCGGTGCGCGACATCGTTCCGATCGAGAACGCGACGATGCCGGGCCGCACGGTGATCCAGTGGGACAAGGAAGATCTCGAAGAGCTGGGCCTGTTCAAAGTCGATCTTCTCGGCCTCGGCGGCTTGACGCTGCTCGATCGCTCCTTTCGCCTGCTGAAAGAGCATCGCGGCGTGGAGCTTTCCATGGCGACGATTCCGCCGGAAGATCCGGAGACGTTCGCCATGATTCGCCGCTCCGACACCGTCGGCGTTTTTCAAATCGAGAGCCGGGCGCAGATGGCGATGCTGCCGCGGCTTCGGCCGAATACTTTCTACGACCTCGTGATCGAGGTCAGCATCGTCCGCCCCGGGCCGATCACCGGCGGCATGGTCCATCCGTATCTCCGCCGCCGCAGCGGCAAAGAGCCGGTGGATTATCCGCATCCGGTCTTGATTCCGGTCCTGAAAAAAACTTTGGGCGTGCCGCTGTTTCAAGAACAGGTGATGAAGTTGGCCGTCATCGCCGCCGACTACACGCCGGGCGAGGCGGACCAGCTCCGCCGCGACATGGCCGCGTGGCACCGTGCGGGCAGCATGGAGCGCCATCGCGAGCGGCTCGTTACGCGCATGCGCGCCAAGGGCATCGCGCCGGAATTCGCCGAGCGCGTCTTCCAGCAGATTCAAGGATTCGGCGAGTACGGTTTTCCCGAAAGCCACGCGGCGAGCTTCGCGCTCATCGCTTACGCCACCGCCTGGCTCAAGTGCCGGTATCCGGCGGAATTTACCTGCGCGCTGCTCAACGCGCAGCCGATGGGTTTCTATGCTCCGGCGACGATCGTCGAAGACGCCAAGCGCCACCATATAATAGTGCGGCCGATAGACGCGCGCGCGAGCCTGTGGGACTGTACGCTGGAAAGCTGTGCCGAAAGCACGGGCGGTTTCGCGGTGCGTATGGGACTCCGATATGTGAAAGGCCTGGGCAGGAATGACTGGCGGCAAATCGAAGAAGCGCGCCGCGCGTCTGCGTTTGCATCTCTTGCCGACTTCGTCCGGCGAACCCATCTCGATGAGGGCGTTCTCGGCGCGCTTGCCGAGACCGGCGCGCTCGAAAGCTTCGATCTCGACCGCCGCGCGGCGTTGTGGGAACTACGACGGCTTGTCCGCGCGCGCGATGAATCTCTTCCGCTTTCATCCCAGGCCGCCGCACCGCGCTTCGATTCTTTGAGCGACTTCGAAGAAGTTTCGTGGGACTATCGCACCGCCTCACATAGTCCGAGACGCCATCCGCTCGAACCGTTGCGGCCGGCGCTCAGCGCGCAGGGACTTCCCGACGCGCGCGTCGTCGCGTCGATGCGGGACGGCGAGCGGGTCCGCTACGCCGGCATTGTCATCTGCCGCCAGCGGCCGGGCACCGCCGGCGGCGTCGTTTTTATGACGCTGGAAGACGAAACGGGTTTTGTGAATCTCGTTTTGTGGGAGCGCGTCTTCGAGGAATACGCCGCGCTGGCGAAGACGGCGAGCTTTCTCGGCGTGACCGGCGCGATTCAATCGGAAGACGGCGTGGTTCATCTCGTCGCCGAGAAGCTTTGGTCGCCGAAAATCCACCATGCGGTTAGCGGCGCTCCCAGCCGAGACTTTCATTAACGGGCTGCGAAGGCTTGCAATTTAACCCGTAGAAGATGATCTTTTACGGGAACTCTCATGCACTATCGCGCGCTGGGAAAAACCGGCATCGAAATCTCCGAGATCGGCTTCGGCTGCGGCAACAATGCCGTGCTCATGGTGCGCGCCGGCTACGACGAGCAAGCGCGCGCGGTGAAACGCGCGCTCGACCTCGGCATCAACTACTTCGACACGGCCTTCGCCTACGGGATGGGAAAGTCGGAGGAGAATCTGGGAAAGATTCTGCGCGACCTCGGCGCGTCGCCCGTCGTCTCGACCAAGATCCGCCTTGAGCCGGCGGCCGATCTCAAAGCCGCGACGATCGCCGCCGTCGAGGCCGGGCTCAAGCGGCTGCAAAGAAATTCCGTCGATCTGATTCAACTGCACAATCGCGTGACCGTGGAACGGAGTCCGGGCAAGCGCTTCAGCGTGACGCCGCGCGACGTGCTCGCGCCCGGCGGCGTGCTCGACGGCTTCAAAGAGATACGCGAGCGCGGCAAGGCGCGTTTCTTCGGTTTCAGCGGCCTCGGCGATCCTAAAGCGCTGCACGAGATTATCGACAGCGGCCAATTCCACTCGGTCCAAGCCTACTACAATCTTCTCAACCCGAGCGCCGGCCAATCCGCGCCTGCGGGTTTCAGCGCGCTCGACTACGGCCGGCTGATCGACCGAGCTGCCGGGAAAGGCATGGGCGTCGCGGTGATTCGCGTTCTGGCCGCGGGCGCGCTCACGTCCGATCCCGGCGCCGGCGGGGGCAGCAGCCCGGAGCCGCTCTCGCCGGGCTCGGAGTACGCGGCCGATCTCGAGCGCGCGGAAAAAATTAAATGGTTAGTCGGCGGCGACGTCGAAAGCTTGACCCAAGGCGCGATCCGCTTCGCCCTGATGAAAAGCGAAGTGTCCACCGTGCTCGTCGGCTTCTCCAACACCGCGCATATCGACGAAGCCGTCTCCTGTTCCGGCGCCGGCGGGTTATCCGACACGGCGCTCGCGCGCTTGAAAAAACTGTGGGAGACGGATTTCGGAAAGGCGAGCAAGAGTTTATGATGACAAAATATTTTTGGAGCGCGCTGCTTTGCGCCGCCATCGCTCTCTTGGTTGCAGTCGCCGGCTGCGCCACGACTGCTTCGGTCACGACTCTGCAACCCATAGAGGCACCATTAACTCAATACAAAAAGGCCCTCGTCGTCGTGACCTCAAGCCCGGAAGTCCGGTGGCGCGACGAAAAATCGTCCGTCGAGGCGCGCTTGAAGTTCGCCGTGATGGACAAGCTTCGCGCCGCGAAAAAGTTTCAGAGTGTGACGGACGAGGCTCCGGCCCAGCCGGCGGCTTCCGATTTAAAAATTCTTCTGACGATCTCAAGCCTCGGCTCGGCACGCAGCGGCGGTTGGACGCCGAGCATCGGCATCGGCGTCGGCGGCGTCTTCTCCGGCGGATCGGTCGGCGTGGGCGTCGACAGTCCGGTAGGCGGTTCGAGCGGCGGCATGAGCGTGCAGGTTGACTTGCTCGACGCGCAGAGCGGGCGCAGATTGGGTTATCTCGACGCCGCCGCGACCTCGGGGGATTTTGCCGCGCAGGCTGAAGCGATCGCGGAGAAAGTGGCCGCCGAAATCGCCGCCAAATAATTTCTTCGCCGCCGCGATGCCGCAGCTCAGCTGACGCCATCAGCGAATTCTCGCCGCACATGACGCTACTTCGTTTCGACAAAGTCTCGCTGGCTTACGGCCATCTGCCGCTGCTCGCCGAGGCCGACTTTCAAATTGACGCGGGCGAGCGCGTCTGTCTCGTCGGCCGCAACGGCGCGGGCAAATCGACTTTACTGCGCGTTATCATCGGCGCGGCGCTGCCCGACTCGGGCGAGGTCTGGCGCCGGGAAATTCTCCGCGTTGGCCATCTCGATCAGGAAGTGCCGCCGGACAGCGACGAGACGGTGTTTCAAGTCGTCGCCGGCGGCTTGGGAGAATTGGGTGAGCTGCTGGCGGAATATCATCGGGCGGCGCACGCGGCCGGCGCGGCCGAACCGGCGACGCTCCGGCGCCTGGCCGAGTTGCAGGCGCGCATCGAGGCCGAGGGCGGTTGGAATATTCATCAAAAAGTCGAAAGCGTCTTGACGCGCTTGAGTCTGCCGGCGGATCAATCGCTCGCTGATTGCTCCGGCGGGATTCGCCGCCAGGTCATGCTCGCCCGCGCGCTCGTGAGCGATCCCGATCTCTTGTTGCTCGACGAGCCGACGAACCATCTCGATATCAGCGCGATCACCTGGCTGGAGAAATTTTTGCTCGCGTTCCGCGGCGCGCTCATCTTCATCACGCACGACCGCGCGCTGGTCAAGCATCTCGCCACCCGCATCGTCGATCTCGACCGCGGCAAGCTGGTTTCTTTTCCCGGCGATTTCGAGAGCTACTTGCGTAAAAAAGACGAATGGCTCGAAATAGACGCGCGGGCGGCGGCGAAATTCGACAAGAAGCTGGCCGAGGAAGAGGCCTGGATTCGCCGCGGCGTCAAGGCGCGGCGCACGCGCAACGAAGGGCGGGTGAAGGCGCTCGAGGCGATGCGGCGCGAGCGCGGCCGGCGTCTCGATCTGCTCGGCAAGGCGCGCTTCGGCATCGACTCGCGCGAGCTTTCCGGCAAGCTGGTCGTCGATTTGCGCCGCGTGAGCTTCGCTTACGGCGACAACGTGATCATTCGCGATTTTTCCACGGCGATTCTCCGCGGCGACCGCGTCGGCATCATCGGCCCGAACGGCTCGGGCAAAAGCACGCTGCTGCAACTCATCCTCGGCGAGATCGCGCCGAGCGCCGGCCAGGTCGTGCGCGGCACGCGGCTTCAGACCGCGTACTTCGATCAGCACCGCCGCCGGCTCGATCCCGACAAGACGGTGCGCGAGAACATGAGCGAAGGCTCCGACTACGTCACGGTCAAGGGTCGGGCGCGCCACGTGATCGGCTATCTCAAGGATTTTTTGTTTCCGCCGCAGCGCATCGACTCGCCGGTCAGGTCGCTCTCCGGCGGCGAGCGCAATCGCCTGCTGCTGGCGAAAATCTTCACGCGCTCGGTGAATATGATGGTGCTCGACGAGCCGACCAACGATCTCGACGTCGATACGCTCGAATTGCTCGAAGACCTGCTGGCGGATTACAAAGGCACGCTGCTCCTGATCAGCCACGACCGGACCTTCCTCGACAACGTCGTGACGAGCACGCTCGTCTTCGAGGGCGGCGGCAAGATCGGCGAGTACGTCGGCGGCTATGAG
>JBGPTS010000054.1:0-19995 GCA_041490745.1 Binatia bacterium
GAAAATCAGATCGTCGCCGCAGACGTCTGCTTCGTTGCGCTGCTGCTCCTTTACGTCATTTCATGGCAGGCCGAGACGGCGGGCGTCGGCGTCGGCGGCCTGCTGAAATATCTTTCGGTTGTCGATCACTTCGGCGAAATGGTCAAAGGCCTGGTCGACACCGCGGACATCGTCTATTTTTTGAGTCTGATCGCGCTTGCGATCTTCCTCACGCATCGCACGGTGGAGGCGTCGCGCCAGCGCTGACGGTCCCATGAGCAAGCTGCTGCAAATCTCCGGGCTCGCCGGCGTCGTCCTCACCGGCTTCGGCTTGATCGCGCTCGCATTTACCCAAGAATTGAACTGGTACGTCCTGATTCATCTCGCGCTCGGCATCGTATGTCTGACCGCTTATCTCTTGACGCAGGGCGGGAATTTTCTTAAATCGCTCGGCCGGCGCTCGACGCGCTATGGACTGCACGCTGTTCTCTACTCGCTCCTCATCATAGGCGTTCTGGTTCTCCTCAACTTTCTCAACACCCGCTACCACTATCGTTGGGACTTGACCGAGTCCAAGGTCTTCAGCCTCTCGCCGCAAAGCGTCAAGGCAATGGAACAACTCAAGCAGGATCTTGAGATTCACGGCTTCTTCGAAAAAGGCGAGAACGCGCGAGCCGCCGACTTGATTAAAAGCTACGCCTATCACTCGCCGCGGGTGAAATTCATCGCGGTCGATCCCGACCGCCATCCGGAGATGGTGAAGCAGTTCAAAATCCAGCAGCTGAATACGCTCCATGTCGCTTATGGGCAGGAGTCCACCAACATCACCGACGCGACCGAAGAAACGCTCACCAACGCGATCCTCAAGCTCGCCAAGGGAACGAAGAAGAACGTCTTGTTTCTTACCGGCCACGGCGAGCCCAAGCTCGACGACCGCGAAAGCCCGCAGGGCTACGCGGCGGCCAAAGCCGCGCTGGAAAACGAAAATTATCAGGTGCAGGAAATTTTGCTCTCGACCGAGGAGAAGGTGCCGGCGGACACGTCGCTATTGATCGTCGCCGCGCCGGAAAAGGCGCTGACCGAGCACGAGATCGCCGCGATCGAAAATTATTTGAAGAGCGGCGGGCGCGTCATGGTCTTGCTGCCGACGGCGCCGGCCGACGGCGGGCTGAAAAATTTCCTCCGCGCCTGGGGCGTGGAGGCGGGCGACGACGTGGTTGTGGATCAGGTGATCCGTCTCTTCGCCGGGCCGGCGTTGGGCGTGGAGCCGATCGCCGAAAGCTACAACGCCAGCCACCCGATCAGCCGGGATTTCAAAGAGCGCACGAGCTTCCCCCTGGTCCGCTCGGTCGAGCCGGCGAAGAAGGACGGCCTGGAAGCGACTTCTCTGGTCCAGACCAGCCCCACGAGCTGGGCGGAAAAAGATTTGAACGGCGTCTTCAAGCAAGGGAAGGTCTCGCTCGGACCGGAAGATAAAAAAGGGCCGATCTCCGTGGCGGTCGCCGTGACCGGCAATCTCAAAAAGCTCGGCGTTGAAAAAGAGGGAGACGCCAAGCTCGTCGCGGTCGGGACGGCCCGCTTTGCCAACAACGGCAAGATCGATAACCTTTTCAACCGAGACTTTTTCCTGAACGCGGCTAACTGGCTGGTCGGCCAGGAGGAGATGATTTCGATCCGGCCGCGCTCGGTCCGCGCCTCGCGCCTCCAGTTGACCGAAGGCGAAAGCGCGGCGATTTTCTATCTCTCGTTTTTAATCCTGCCGGAAATCCTCCTCATCATCGGCCTCGCCGTGTGGTGGCGGAGGAGATAAAAAGGTGCGGCGGCTGAACACAATCGGCGTCGCCGTGCTCCTGGTTTTGCTCGGCGCCTACGTTTATTTCTTCGAGCTCGGGAAAGACGCAAAAGGGAAATCCGACAAGCTTTACGACTTCAAGAGCGAAGAAGTCGCCGGCGTCGCGCTCGTCTATCCACAAAAGGAAATCCAGCTTCAGCGGGAAGCTTCCGGCCGATGGAAAATCGTCCAGCCGCTGCAGGCGCCGGCGGACGACGCGGCGGTCGCGGCCCTCGTCGCGGCTTTGAGCGCGGCCGAGCTCAAGCGCACGCTGGAGAAAAAACCCGCCGCGGAGGATTTGAAAAATTTCGGCTTGAGCCCGCCGGCAGTCAACGTTTCGATCACGCTGAAGAACGGCCTCACCCTCGCGCCGCTCAACGTCGGCGGCAAAACGCCGCTGGGGGATTCCGCCTATGTTCAGCGCGGCGCCGATCCGGCGGTGCATCTCACGGGAGCGGCGCTTGCCTACGCGCTGGAGAAAGAGCCGAACGATCTCCGCGACAAGACGTTGCTCTCTTTTCCGCTCGAACAGGCGGCGCGCGTCGAAATTCAGACGCCGGGAAAAACTTTGCTGCTCGCCAAAGACGAGAAAGAGCAATGGACGGTCGAGGCGCCGGTGAAAAAGAACGCCAAGGCCGACGCGGTGATCGGCTTTCTCGCGACGCTCTCGGGCTTGAAGGCGCGCTCGTTCGTAGAAGATCAGGCCCCGGACGTGAAAAAATACGGCCTCGAGCGCGCCGCGGCGAAGATTTCGGTCGGCTCGAAAGACGGAAAAATTCTCGCGGCGCTGGAGATCGGCGCAAAGAGCGGCAACACTTATTTCGCCCGGCGCGAGGGCAGTCCGGCGGTATTTGCGATCGACGAAGCGGCTTACGGGTTCTTGCAAAAGGCGCCGGAAGATTTTCTCGCAGAAGAAAAACCGCCGCCCAAAAAGTGAGCCACTTGAGATAGCGCGATCGTTCTGTTAACCGTTTTTTTGACTCCAACAGGCTGCTTTGACGGCGCCATGAACCCTTCATTCGATCCGGCCGGAAATTGGGACGGCAAGCGCTACCATTCTTTTAATTCCGAACTGAAAAAAAATTTCTCCACCCGAGTTTATAAAGTCGGCATCCGAATGGACTTCACTTGTCCGAACCGCGACGGCAGCGTCGCCGTCGGCGGCTGCACCTATTGTAATAATTTCAGCCACACGGCCGAAGGTTTCCGCGCCGGCGCCTCGGTCACCGAACAATTGGCCGAGGGGACGGCGGCGCTCAGGCGGCGCCATCGCGCGGAGAACTTCATCGCCTATTTTCAGAGCTACACGAACACCTACGGGCCGGCGGCAAAGCTCGAACGGCTTTACCGCGAGGCGCTCGATTTTCCCGGCGTCGTCGGGCTCGCGATCTCGACGCGGCCCGACTGCGCGCCCGACGACGTGCTCGATTTGATCGCCAATTTAGCGCGCCACACTTATTTGTGGTTGGAACTCGGCCTGGAATCGATGCACGACAAGACGCTCAGGTGGGTGAATCGCGGCCACGGGCTCAAAGAATTTATCGACGCCGCCGGACGCGCCAGGGCGAGAGATCTCAGGCTCTGCGCCCATTTGATTCTGGGCTTTCCGACCGAGACGCGCGAAGAAATTTTGCAAACTCCGGCGCTGCTCAATCGCCTGGGCATCAACGGCGTCAAGCTGCACAACCTTCACGTCATCAAGAACACGGCGCTCGCCGAGATTTACCTCGCGCGCGGCTTCGAGATCATGAGCCGCGAAGCCTACGCCGCGCTCGCGGTCGATTTCCTCGAACGGCTCGCGCCCGAGATCGTCGTTCATCGGCTGACGGGAGAGACCTATCGCGCGCTCACCGTCGCGCCGGAATGGTCGATCGACAAAATCGGCGTGCACAACGCGATTCACGACGAGCTGGAGCAAAGAAATACCTGGCAGGGAAAAGCTCTCGGAAGAAACGCCGCGACGTTCCACGCTGGGTTAAACGATAAAAGCGAAAATCTGAAAGCTGAAACGAACGATTTCCATGCGTGAGATTACTCTTTCTTTCCGCTTTCCGCCGTCATCTGTCATCGTTGGTGGAGAGGCCGGGCGTTTTTCCGCGGCGCGGGAGGCGGTCCCGTGAACGGCCATATCGGTTTGATTCACGCGATCTTGCCGGCAACGGTGGACTTGCGGGTCTCGGTGCCGGAAAGCCATCCGTCGGCGCGCAATCTCGGAACCGAAAGATCGGGATCGGGAACTCTCGTCGATCCCGACGGATACATCCTCACCGTCCACTACGTGACGGTCGGGGCGCGATCGATCACCGTCACCATGGCCGACGGCGAGCAATATCCCGGCGCGCTGGCGGCGGAGGATCAGGAGACGGGAATTTCCATGGTCAAAATTCCCGGCAAGAATTTCCCCTTTCTTCGCCCCGCCCCCGCGGAAGAGCTGAGGCTCGGCCAGGCCGCGCTGATCGTCGCCGCCGGGACCGACGGCGGAAGAAGGGTAGCCGGCGGGTACGTAAGTTCGATGGAAAGCTACGACGGCCGCTGGGAATACCTGCTGGAAAAGAGCATTCGTCTCACCGCCTTCAATCCCGGTTTCGGCGGCGGCACGCTCGCCGACTTCAACGGGCGGTTGATGGGCGTCGTCTCTCTCAATCTGAACGAGATCGGCAAATTTTCGCTCGCGATTCCGATCGAGTGTTATTTGAAATACGAGGCCGAGCTGAAACGGCACGGCCGGGCGGTGAGCCGCGCGCCGCGGCCCTGGCTCGGATTTTATCCGCAGCCCCTCGGCGGGCACATCGTGGTCGAAGGCTTGGTGCCGGGAGGACCGGCGGAGAAGAGCGGGCTGCGCGAGGGGGATATCATCATTAAGATCGAGCGGCAGGCGGTCCTCTCCCGCTCCGAGCTCTACCGCGAAATCTGGAAAAAAAAACCCGGAGAACGTATCTTGCTTCACGTCCTCCGGGAGGAAGAGTCGATCGATCTCGCCGTTATCGGCGGCGACCGCCGGAACTTCTATCGTAGCTAATCGTCGCTCGAAATCTTTTGGATCTCGCCTTTGCCGACTACCTTGACGGCAATCGCGGGCATGTAGGCGTCCGGCTCGTATTTGATAAGCGCCTTATCGGTTTGCTCCAGGTCTTTGAGCTTGATCTTGCTGCCGTCCTTCTCGATGTCGGTTTTTTCATCGACGCCGACGACTTCTTCGCGAACTTTTCCCTTGCGCTCGAGCTGAAAGGTAATCGTGCGCTGGCCGACGGCGCTGATGACTCCCTCCACCTCCACGTCCTTCGCTTTGGTTTTCTTTTCCTTTTCCTCCTGGGCCGATGCGGCGCCGAGAAATCCACAGAACAGCAACGCTAAAACCGCAATCCATCTAACCGTTTTCATCAGATCCTCCTTCGCTCGACGATCGTGCAAGTGTCATTGGCGAAACTAACCAAAGTTTGAAATCGTGTCAAGGCGCATCGAAAGGATGAGGTCTGAAGGATGAAGGATGAAAAAAATTCCGGTACTTAGGCTATGATGTTTGCTTCATCCTTTCCTCGTACCGCGTCGGCACCACGATGTGAAAAGTGGTTCCCTTGCCCATGTCGCTCGCGACCTCGACCCTGCCGTGCAATAGGTTGACCAATCTCTTGGCGATGGCCAGACCCAGCCCGACGCCGCCCATGCTGCGCGTCGCCGAGCCTTCCACCTGGCGAAAAGGCTCGAAGATGAAAGGCAGAGATTCTTTCGGGATGCCGACTCCGGTGTCGGCGACTTCGATCGCGATCTGCTCGCCCGAATTCACGGGGGCGGCGGTCACGCGGATTTCCCCCTTGTCGGTGTACTTGACCGCGTTGAAAACGATGTTGCCCAGGATCTCTTTGACCTTCATCCGGTCGGAGGAGAGCGGCGGCAGCGATCCTTCGACCTTCCAGTGAAGATCGACCGCCTTGCCGCTGAGGCCGATCTGGAAAAGCAGCTCGAGTTCCGTCCAGATATCTTCGAGCCGAAACTCCTCGACGTGAACGACGAATTGGCCCGCCTCGAAGCGCGACAGATCCAACAGGCTGCTCACCAGGTTGAGCGCCTCGCCCGAATTGCGCATCGCCGTCTCTAGGCACTTGCGCTGCTTTTCCGTCACATCGCCGAGAAAGCCGCGCAGCACGAGATCGAGATTGCCGATGACGATGTTGATGGGCGTGCGCATCTCGTGCGTCATGGTGGCGAGCATCTCGGCCTTGAGGCGCGTCGCCTCCGCGAGCCGGTCGTGCGACGTTTTGACTTCCTGGATCAGCTTGGCGTTGTCGATCATCACCGCCACCGGGCCGGCGATCGCGCCGAGCATGTCCAGGTCTTTGTCGCCGAACGCCCCCGGTTTCTTGCTCACGACCTCGATGACGCCCTTGAGCTCGCCCCGCACCTTGAGGGGCACGCAGGCGATCGAGCGGGTCTTAAAGCCGGTGGTGCGATCGACGCGCGTGGAAAAGCGGGCCTCGCCGCGCACGTCCGAGACGACCATCGGCAGTCCCGATTCGGCGACGAAGCCGGCGATGCCTTCGCCCTTGCCCAGCGTGATGTTTTTGAGTTGCTTGGCCTTCTCGCCGAGCGCGATGAAAAAATTCAGCTCGCCGCGCTCGCGGTCGGTGAGGAGGATAGACGAGCCATCGGCGCCCATCATGGCCGAAGCGAAGCGCATCGCCGTGGTGAGCACCTCCTCGAAGGCCATCGAGGTGCCCATGCAATCGGCGATGTGTGCCAGCAGGCGGACTTCGCTATCGACTTCGATCGGACTTACGGCTTTCATGTCGATTCTTTTCCAAGCTCCTGGGAGCGCAGAGTCGCCCGGAGCACGGCTTCCATTACCGTACCCCGCATTCGGCCTTTTTCCAAGGCGTAGAGGCCGGCGATTGTGGTCCCGCCGGGGGAAGTGACCTCGTCTCGAAGCTGCCCCAGGTGCTTGCCGCTTTCGAGCGCCATCAGCGCCGCGCCGTAAACCGTCTGGAGCGCGAGCTTCAAGGCGACGTCGCGGCTGAGACCCGCTTGAACGCCGCCGTCCGCCAGCGCCTCGATGAAAAGAAAAACGTAAGCCGGGCCGCTGCCGGAAAGGCCCGTGACCGCGTCTAAATATTTTTCTTCCAGCGGCAGGCCGACGCCGAAGCTGCCCAGGATCGCGCCGGCTTTTTCCAAATCCTCGGGACTTGCATACGAGCCGCCCGCGTAGCACGACGCGCCGGCGCCGACCACGCAGGCAATATTGGGCATAACTCGCACAATGCGCGCGCCTTTAATCAAAGGTTTCTCCAGCCGGGCGAGCGGAACGCCGGCCGCAACCGAGATCAGAAGTTTCGCTTTGGCGAGCTTGTTTTTGATTTCTTTAAGCACGCGATCGACGATCTGCGGCTTGACCGCAAGTATCACGATATCGGCGAACTCGCAAACCTTCAGGTTGCTCGGCGTGACTTCGATGCCGAGCTCGGCGGCGACCGATTGGCGCAGCGCCTTGCTCACGTCGCTCGCCATCACCCGGTCTTTCCGCGTGAGACCGGCGCGAATGACGCCGCGCACGATGGCGGAGCCGATCTTGCCCGCGCCGATCACGCCGATTTTCTCTTCAAGCATCTCCCGTCCTATCGCCTACTTCAGCCGAAGGCTGATCCGCCTTTCTTTGTGGCGGAGCCTAACGCCTACCGCCTTTTAATACCGTTTACCCAATTTTCTCAGTTCTTGCCACGCCTCCGCGTCGTCCGCGCTCGACGCCAGCACTTCGCGAAATTTCTGCTCGGCTTCCCCGACCCGGCCCGTTTTCGCCAGCGCGACGCCGAGATTGCGCCGGAGCTCGACGCTGCTGCGCCGGAATCTGAGAGCACGCCGGTATGCGGCGGCGGCCTCCGGCCAGAGTTCGAGCCTACGGTAGGTGTCGGCGAGGGCGATTTGCAATACCTCGCCCTTCTCTCCTTTTTCCCTGGCGCGCTCCAAAAATTCCTTGGCTTGCTTCACGTCGCCTTTCTCCAAAAAAAATCGTCCCCAGGCGACCAGTATTTTTGGCTGATCGGGCGCCAATTTTCGCGCCTGCTCGAGCCATTTCTCGGCCTCGGCGAGGTCGTGATGATAGAGCGCAATGTTGCCCATGCCGAGATAGGGCGTGAATTCTTTCATCCCCATCTGGATCGCCTTCAAATAGATAACCTTGGCTTCCGAAAGATAAAAGTCGCCGGTGAGGCCGAGAATCTGGTCCAGCACCGCGCGCGAGCGATCGAGCGCCAGCAGCGCCGACTTGAGCGCCTCGCCGCTTTTCTCGGCGTCGAGAAGGATGCGCGTTTTGAGCACGTAGTTTTCGGCGTTGGCTGGTTCGAGGGCGATGGCGCGCTCGATCTCATCCAGCGCGCGGCTTTGCCAGCCGTTGGCCGCATGCGCCTGGGCGAGATAAAAATGGATGCGTGCCTCCGGCGGCGCGCCGGCGGATTTCATCCAAGGGGCTTCGGTCAGATGCGGGCTCATGAGCTTGCGGTTCAACTCGGACGTGGCGCGGCCGAGGCTCTTCGGCGCGGAGAATTCCAACTGGGCGCCGTCGTCCGTGTTGAGCGTCGCCCCTGCGCTGAAGGCGAGCGCGCCTTCCCGGCCCATGCGATAGAAGCCGAGCGCGGCGTAGGGATCGCTGAGGCCCAGGTCTTCGAAGTCGGTCTTGAGCGTCTGATTCTTGGCGAAAACTTCCTTCAGCTCCGGGTAACGGAAGACCTGCTCCTGCGTCGAGCCGAGCATGAGAAAATCGCTTTCCTTCATACCCCACACCGTCATGTAAGGAAACGCCTCGGCGAAGGTGCGAAAGACCATACCAAAATCGTCCGGCGACATGGAGTAGTTGTGGAACCACTGCGCGAAGATGCCGTCCGGCTTGAGCTTCGAGCGCACGACCGCGTAGAATTCCCGCGTGTAGAGATTGGCGATGCCTGCGATCCACGGATTGGACGGCTCGGCGGCGATCACGTCGTACATCTTCGGCGTGGCGAGAATGTAGTTGCGGCCGTCGGTCGGGATGATGCGGACCTTGGGATTTTCCGTAATGTCGCCGTTCTTGTCCTTGAAGAACGTCGTCGCCTCGCGCATGGCCGGCTCGATCTCGAGCACCTCGACCTCTTTCACCGGAAAAGCCGCGACCGCCTTGGTCGTCATGCCGGTGCCGAGACCGATGACCGCCGCCCGCTCGCCGCCCTGCGGATGAAACAGCATGGGGATGTAGCCGGTCATAAGTTGGCTGAGCGCGTCGCCGTACGAGCCGTCGATCTTGCCGTTGGTGCGGAAGTAGCGGTAGTCGCCGGCGGCGTTCTGGTGCACGCTCACGGTCGCGGTCAGCCCCTCTTTATAATAGATGATGTCGTCGCGGTGCATCTCTTCGACGCGCAGAGAGTCGGTGTGGAGACTGTCGTAGCGGTCGCTATAGACGGTGACGCCGCTGGTCATGACGTGGCGGTCCCACGGCGGCGTCTTAATATAGATCAGCGCGATGGCGGCGAGCACGGCGAGGCCCAGGCCGGCGCGCGCCGCGGTCGAACGGCGCGGATCGGACACGATCAGAAACCAGCCGACGATAAGGTTCAGCACGACCGCCAGCATGATCGAGTTCTGCACGCCGATCTGCGGGATAAAAATAAATCCGCCGGCGAACGCGCCGACGATGGCGCCCAACGTATTCGCGGCATAGGACGTCCCGACGCTGCTGCCGACGCGATAGAGGCTCTGCGTGAACAGCCGCGCCACCAGCGGAAACGTCATGCCGAGGAGCAGCGTCGGCGCGAACATCACCAGCGCCGCGGTCAGTACCTGAATCGACAAAAACAGATTGAACGAGTCGCCGAAACCGTGCATCAGCCGGAGGAAAATCAGCGGCAGCTCACCGAACAGCGGGATCGTCGCCAGCGCCGTCACGCCGACCAACAGCTCGATCACGCCGAAGGTGGTCACTCGGACTTCCCGATCGCCCATCAGCCGCGCGTAGAGAAATCCGCCGAGCGATAGACCGACGAGAAACGTGACCAGCATCGTGGTGAAGGAATAGATCGAGCTGCCGATCACGAGCGTCAGCGCGCGCGTCCAGGCGTTTTCATAAACCAGCGCCGCCATTCCGGAAACGCCGAACGCAAGCAACAAGACCCAGCCGAGGTGCGACGGCGCGGCGCCTGTGGGTGCATCAAGCGTATCGGGCACCGGCGCGGGCGAGGCATCGGCGCCGGCCGCGGCCGATTCCTTCTCGCGCAGCAGATCGATGATGAAGATGATCGCGGCGATCGTCAGATTGAGGCCCGCGGCGATATAGACCGTCGTGCGCATGCCGAAATTCGGGATGAAATAATAACCCGAGACCGCGCAGCCGAGCACGGCCCCAAGCGTGTTGGTGCCGTAGAGGTCGCCGACGCGGCGGCCGAGATCGGCAAAGCTCTTGACGAAAAAGCGGCTCAGCACCGGCAGCGTCGCGCCCATGAGCAGCGTCGGCAGGACAAGCAGAACGAACGAGAGAAAAAAGAGCAGCAGATTGAAGACGAACGGATAAGATTCGTTCAGGTGGAACAGCGGGATGTAAATCTGCCGGCCCGCTTGAAAAAGCCAGGGGACGAGCAGGCCGTAAACGCCGACGCCGGCTTCGAGCAGCCCGTAAAGCAGAAAATCGTTTTTGCCGCGGTCGGCGATGCGGCCGAAGACATAGCTGCCGACGGCGAGGCCGGCCATGAACGCGGCCAGTACGGTGGCGATGGCGTAGGTCGTGTTGCCGAAGATCTGCGTCAGCATGCGGGTCCACACGACCTCGTAGATGAGACCCGCGACGCCGGAAAAAAAGAAGCAGAGCAGCGCGATGAAAAGGAGCGATCCCTCCCGCAAGCGGCTAGAGCCTGTTGTCATAGCGTTCCCTTCTCGCTGTCCCGGTAAAAAGTCATCCCGCACTGATATCAGCCCCGGAAAGCACTGTAAAGAGTTTCGAATTTCGTATTTCGGGTTCCGGGAGCTGACCCAAAATCTTAACCGTACGGTGCGCCGGTTGAAACATCGAGGGCTTATAACATACAAGACTAACAGAGTCCGGAGAAGCTATTCTTACAGGCTGCTCAAAAAGCTCTCAGAGGCGAGGCGTGCGACGGCCCGCGAGCGGAGGCGTACTCTTCTCGTACGTTGACGCGAAGCGGGCCGAGCAGAACGAAGCATATGAGGCTTTTTCAGCAGCCTGCCAGGAGGTAACCCAATGCCGAAAGACATGCGCACCTGGATCGGTGAACTCGAACGGGCAGGCGAGTTGATCCATATTACCAAGCCCGTCCATCCGCACACACAGATGGGCGCGCTGCTCTATCAATCAAGAGAGAAGGCGCTCTTGTTCGAGAACGTCGCCGGCTTTCCGAAATGGAAAAGTCTCGGCATGGCGCCCGCCAACCTGCGCCACGCGGCGCTGGCGTACGGAACGACCGTCGAACAATTAATTCCCACGGCGGCCAAGCGCGCGCTGTTGCGCCACCCGACCGAACTCGTCTCGAGCGGGCCGGTGAAGGAAGTGATCTTGAAGGGCGATCAGGTCGATCTCACCAAGCTCCCGGCCCACGTCGCCGGCAGCGAGGAGACTCCGTATATAGCGTCGGGGTTGATGATCGCGCGCGATCCCGACACCGGCGTGCGCAACGTGGCTTTTCACCGCTTGCAGATCAAAGGGCCGCGCAAGACCGGCGCTTTGATCGTGCCGCGCCACACGCGCGAGATATTGAACAAGCACGAGGCGCGGAACGAGCCGACGCCGGTGGCGATCTTCATCGGCCACCATCCTTTATATTACATGGCCGCGGCGACAACGGGCCCGTTTGAAATGGACGAGCTGGAGCTGGCCGGCGGGCTGATCGGCGAGCCGGCGAAGGTCGTGAAGTGCGAGACGAACGACTTGGAAGTCCCCTATGACGCGGAGATCGTGCTCGAAGGCAGAATTTTGCCGAACGTGCGCGAGGAAGAAGGCCCGTTCTCGGAGTTCCACGATTACTACGTCGCCGGCATGGGAAAAAATCCCGTGATCGAGATCGATTGCATCACGATGCGCCGCGACGCGATTTTCAAGGCGATTCAGAACGGCTCGGAGGTCGAAGGCTGCGTGTTTCACAAAGTTCCCTTCGGCGTCGCGGTCTTCAACCACATTAAAAACATCGGCGGGTACGTGAATCTGCACAACCTGCTCGTGCTGCCCGGACTCTTCGGCATCGTCGTGCAGATGACGCCCCGCTTTTACGGCGAGGCGAAGCAGGTGCTCATGGGCGTCTTGTCGAGTCCGATTCTCCACCCCAAGATTGCTATCGCCGTGGACGAGGACGTGAATATTTTTAATTACTGGGAAGTGCTGTGGGCGATCAACACGCGCTGCAACCCGCAGGAAGACATGGTCATCATTCCCGGCGTACGCATGCACCCGATGGACCCGACCGGCGACGAGCCGATTCCACCGGGCGGCCCGTACTGGCACCGCGTCGGCGGCAAAGTGATCATCGACGCGACCAAACCGCCGCTCTGCGCCGGCAAAGAAGCGCGCATGCCGTTTCAGAGATTGAAACCGATGGGTTGGGAAACGGTGAGGCTCGAAGATTTTTTGCCGAAGTAGGGTTTAGCACCTAAGCTAAGCGGCGCGTTCTTCTCGCTCGTTCTCGCCGCTGGTTAGACGCCACGCTGGTTAAGCCACGTTAAGCAACGCACGTGGATTCTTGTTCGCTACAATGAGCAAAGTTCTCGCGGCGCCGGAGGGGGCTCTACGCCCTTGCTCCCAGTCCTGCAGAGTGCGAACCGAAACGCCAAGTAGCTGAGCAAATCGCGCTTGAGAAAGTCCGGTCTTCTCGCGAATAGTTGCGACATCGGGAATGTTGATCACACGCCCATGCTCGCCGCGCTTGATTTCACGAAGCCCGTTAAGGATTTCAAGACCGATGTTGCGTTTGGACTTAGCCATCTTCGACCTCCTTTCGAATCTGACGCAAAGATGGGTTATACGGCATTGCCGTAGGCAGTCAAGAGGTTAGAAGAGAGAGGCTTTGTGAAAGTTATTGCGTGCGCTGTTCAGGCGGTAATATTCCCGGCGGGCCGTACTGGCACCGCGTCGGCGGCAAAGTCATTATCGACGCCACCAAACCGCCGCTCTGCGCCGGCAAAGAAACGCGCATGCCGTTTCAGAGATTGAAGCCGATGCGATGGGAGACGGTTAAGCTGGAAGATTTTTTGCCGAAGTGAGGATGGGGTTTGAGACGAGCACGCTAGGCCGTACCACCCGTCACCTGAGCAATACGCGCGTCTTGTTCCCAGATTGTGTCGAGGATTTCGAAAACTTCCTGCGCCAGTGGCGTCATTATGACATCCTCTCGCACCAGTCCTCGCCCCACCAGGCTGTGGCGCGAAATATTTCGTACGCTAGCATCAATAATCTTGACTCCGAATCCCTGGCGAAACTCCAGCGAGACCGCGTTTCGATCGGCTCGCTCGGTCCCCTCTCCCCAGGGCCCAAGGATGAGGTCGATATGCGCGCCCTTCTCGGCGACCTTGCCGAGCGACCAGTGCACGAAGTACGCGGCTTCCGTCACGTTATCGCGATGAATCAGGCCCCACACCGTGCGGCTGTTCTCGCCGCAGCAGTCGCACGGCTCGAAGTCCTGGCTGCCGTCCGGCTCTATGACGCGGTCGCTCATCCGCATTAATTTTCTTTGCTACATGACCGGATCGAAGCGCCCTATTTCTCTACACTCCGGACAAACGCCGTTGCCGCAGCAGCGGGCGCATTTTCCGCTGCCTTGGCATTCACGGCATTGAACGGCGGCAGGCTCGGGCGTCCTGGTCTCACGTGCACGGCGCATTGTATGCGATCCGCCGCGCTTGGCCGCTCACTATGTCGCGATGTTCGAAGCACCGTAAATAGGCGGATGCGCCGAATTCGGGAAGCGTCGGGCACGGCACCGGCTTGCCGAACTCCGGCATGCGCGCCATCGCCGTGACGAAAAGGTCCCCCTCTTCACCGATCGTGAGCGCGTCCGCGCCGGCGCGCGCGTCGCTTCGCGGCACAACGATGCGTTCGCCCAGCATTCCGATCACGAGGGAATCGACCGGTATGGGCCAGCGGCGAATAACGTCGCCGTCTTGAGAGAACTCGACGACCAGCTCCGGCTCCAGCGCGGCTCCGCGCCGCGGTGGCGGCAGCCGGTCGACCCGAATCACGGCGACGTCTGCGCTGCACGCGTAGTGCTCTACGATTTCGACGACGCGGGGGTCCGCTTTCGCGTTCGGTCCCGCCCACACGCGCACCTCGACGAGATCGTTCCGTTCCGCAGCGCTCGATGCGGCGGGCGACAGTGCCAGGAGGAAAAGCGCGACAATCCAGCGCATGGCGGCAAAATAATCGTTGCTACGGCACATACATCCCGTCGATCAATCCCGCCGCCTCTTTGACGAACATTCCCATCTCGACTCCTTCGCGAAGCCAGGTCTTCTGCGCTTTCAGCGTCGCCGCGTCGGGCCAGGTGAAGTCGGACGGCAGCAAGAAAATTTTCGTCCGCGGCCAGGCGGCGGCTACTTCCTCGGGCTTTTCGAGACCGAAGAACTGCTTGGCGTATTTTTGAAAATGGGCTTCGTCGTTCTGGAGGCCCTTGTACGCTTCGGTCCACGCGGCGCGAAGTTTGGGCACGAGCGCGCCGTTTTCCTTCACCCACGGTTCGAGACCGGCGAGCCAGATCACCGGCATGACCTTGACGTTGAGAAGGCGCGACATCTCGTCGCGGAAGCCGAGAATGGTCTTGTATTTCCCGCCGGCGACCAGCCGCGAGACGTGAGCCTCCCAGATCAGGCCGGCTTCCACGTCGCCCTTTTCCAGCACGGCGATGATCGCCGGCGGCCCTCCCATTTTTTTCAGTTGAAAATCCTTTTCGATGTTCCATCCTCTCTTCCTCATCGTGAAATCGAAGAGGTTATAGATCGTGGTCACCTCAGAGGTCAGCGCCACGGGTTTGCCCTTGAGATCCTCTACCGTGTTGTAAGGTGAATCCTTTCTCACCAGCACAAACATGTGGCTCGTCTGATACGGCTGGAGAAGCCGTATCGGAACGCCGGCGACGTTGGCGCGGAGCCCCGCCTCCGGCGTCATCAGCCCGACGGAGATCGCTTTGATCCCGAGCAGGCGCTGGATCTCCGGCACTCCCGCCCAACGCGCCTTCATCACGAAGCCGTTCTTCTTATCCAGTCCCTTGTCGAGAATGTACTGCCCGCCGAGGCCGAACAGCCCGTCGTCGGGCAGCCCGACTTCCACCGTCGGCAACTCCGCCGCATTGACGAGAACGGTGAACATCGACGCAGCGCATATAACGATCGCCGTGAGACAGAGAGCAAATATTTTTCTTCCTGTCGCCTGTTTCAGCCGAAGGCTGATCCGCCTTTCTTTGTGGCGGAGCCTCATGCCTATTTCTTTCTTCATGTTCCCTCCTGTTCGACGAGTTTCAGCACGGTGCTCAACAATCTTTTCTTGAACTGAATGAAATGGAGATCGTCGAAGTCCCGCTCCGTCGGCGCCAGCGGATTGTCCACGACTTCGACGATGCGCGCCGGGCGGGCGGAGAGAATGACGATCCGGTCGCCCATGTACGCCGCTTCTTCGACGTCGTGCGTGACGAGAATCGAGGTCTGTTTCAAGCGGGCGCAAATCTCGACGGAGTCCTGGCGCAGCTTGCGCGCGGTCAACTGGTCGAGCTTGCTGAACGGCTCGTCCATCAGCAGCAGCTCCGGCTCGATGACGAGAGCGCGCGCCAGACCCACTCGCTGGCGCATGCCGCCGGAGAGATAGAGCGGGTATTGCTGCCGAAATTCGCTTAAGCCGACGAGCCGGAGATACTTGCTCAGCCGATCGTTCCACTCGCCGGGCGGCACGTTCATCCCCTTGAGAGCGAAAGTGAGATTGCCTTCGACGCGCTTCCAGTTTAACAGGCGCGGGTCTTGGAAGACGTAACCGAGTTTCGGGTCTCCGGTTTCGGGTTTCGAGTCGGGAATTTGAAACTCGATTTTGCCGCCGTCGAGCCGCTCCAGCCCGGCGATGACGTTCAGCAGCGTGGACTTGCCGCAGCCCGACGGGCCGAGCAGGCAGGTGACGCCGTGCTCCCTCGCCTCGAAAGAGACGCCGTCGAGGACGAGCATTTCCATGCCGTCCTCGCGAGCGAAATACTTAACCGCACGATCGACGCTCACGTAAGCCATGTTTTATTGATTTGGCGCGCCGGCTTCCGTTCCGGGCATCTTATTCAATCCAAAATCGAAAATCCAAAATCTAAAATCACTTAACGCCTCCACCCCTCGACGCGCGGGCGCCAGCGCGTCACGCTCCGCTCGAGCCACCCGATCATGCCGAATTCGATCACGATCATGACGACGAGAAAGGTAATCGTCCAGGCGAGCACGGCTTTCATCGAAAACGTGTTGAAGCCGCGGACCACTCTATATCCGACGCCGTTGCTGAAACCGAACATCTCGACGACGACGACCACTTTCCACGCGAGACCGAGGCCGTAACGGATCGCCGCGAGGATGTGCGAAATGAGCTGGGGCAGGATGACATCGACGATCTTCGACCACGGGCTCGCGTGAAAGACGTCCGCCATGTCGATCAGATCCTTGTCGATCGACTTCGTCCCCTGCCAGATGCTGATCGTGAGCATCGGCATGATCGTCACCGCCACCGCCGCGTACGCGCTGGTTTCGTTCAGGCCGAAAAACATAATCGCCAGCACCGCCCAGATGAGGCCGGGCATGGTGAGTCCGAGAATCACCGGCGGCTCGAAGAAACTTTCCAGGCTGCGGAGCGTGCCCATGAAAATTCCGAGCGGGATGCTGGCGATCATGGCGACGGCGAAGCCCACCCCCACGCGGCGCAGCGTGTTCCCCATCTCGATGAAAAGATCGCCCGACGCGACGATCGCGCCCACTTCGCCGAAAGTTTCCCAAGGTTTTGGAATCAACGTCGCGGGAAAGATCAGGCTGAGAATCCACCAGCCGAATATCAGCGCCGCGATCGAGCCGACGCGAAGACCGACGTCCCTCAGCGCCTGCGCAACGCTCGACAGCTTGGCGCGGCGCGATCGGATTGCCGCTTCGCTCGAAACCGCCAGCAAATTTTCCCGCGCCGCCGGTCGGGCAGGCACGTCGTTATGGATAGACGACATGAAGTCATTTTCTCCCGGCGGCGATCATCCTATGACGCGCCTGGAAGTCTGTCAACGAAGGCCTCGCGACGACGAAAAGTCCTCCCGTCGCCGGCGATTCGCCGCATTTACGCGCAACGCAAGGTTGACTTTTCGCTCGCTATCGGATAAAGAAAATCTTCTATTGATTCTGGAACGAACGGTTTCTCTCCCCTGTTCTTCACGAACGTGAGATAGTCCGGAGAAAGGTTAGATACTTAACTTAAGTTGCGGGCCGGACGAAGTCGTCGGCCCGAACGACACGATCCAACCCCAATTCATCGGAGGAGCGAAGAAATGAGCAAGCCCATGGAGAAAATCTCTAGGGCGCGGTCCGAGGCTGTCAGAGACCTGCGCAGCGCCCTCGAATGGCTCAAGGCGGAAGGCGATCTCATCGTGACCGACAAAGAGGTCGATCCCGATCTGGAAATTACCGGCATCCAGAAACAACTGGACGGCGGCTGTCCGATTCTTTTCAACAACATCAAAGGCAAGCCGAAGCATCGCTGCGTGACGAACCTGTTCGGCGACATGAACGTCATCGGCAAGATGTTCGGCTGGAAAGACCACGCCGACCGCACGCGAAAGCTGGCCTACGCGCTGACCCATCCCTTGAAGCCCGTCATCATCGACCAGAAAGACGCGCCGGTGCAGGAAGAAGTTTACGAGAAGCCGACCGATGCGAACGAATTCGTCGTGCCGATCCGCCATACCGACATCGAGCCCGAGTTGACCGTGGGCTCCGGTAATCGGTTGATTTCCGGCGAGCACTTCGACGGCGGCACGGACCTCGGCTACAACCGCATGAACTTCCGCTGGGGTAACGTCGGAACTTTTCAGATCTCGCCCGGCTCGCACATGTGGCAGGTCGTCACCAAGTATTACAAAGAAAAAAAACTGGTCCCGATCACGATGAACTTCGGCTTACCGCCCGCTTGCACGCTGATGGCCGGCGCAGGTTTCGACTATGTGATTCTGCCGCAAGGCTGCGACGAAGTCGGCAGCGCCGGCGCGGTGCAAGGCGCTCCGGTTCGTCTGGTCAAAGCGCGCACGGTCGATGCGATGGCGGTCGCGGACGCGGAAGTCGTGCTCGAAGGTTACGTCAATCCGCGCGATCGCCGCTTCGAGACGGCCGAGTCGGAGAAGGCCGGCATTCAGGGCCGTTTTCACTTCCATCCCGAATGGGCCGGATATATGGGGAAAGCATACAAAGCCCCGACCTTCCACGTCACCGCCGTGACCACGCGCAAACGCGAGTCGAAGCCGATCATTTTTCCGCTCGGCGTCCACACTCTCGACGACCACAACATCGATACGACGGTGCGCGAGGCCGCGATGTTCGAACTGTGCGAGCGGATGCAGCCCGGCATCATCATGGACGTGAACATTCCGTATTGCATGACCGACTGGGGCGGGGCGATCATTCAAGTAAAGAAGCGCAACAAGATCGAAGAAGGCTGGCAGCGGAATTTCATGGCCGCCATCCTCGCCACCTCGCAAGGCTCGCGTCTCGTCATCGCCGTCAGCGAAGACACCGACCCGTACGACATGGACGACGTGATGTGGTGTTTGACCACGCGCGTGAATCCCAAGACCGACATCATCAATCCGCTGCCGGGCGGGCGCGGCCAGACGTTCATGCCGGCCGAGCGCATGACCGCCGGCGAGCGCGAATGGACCGCGTCGAACACGATGTTCGAAGGCGGCATGGGCATCGACGCGACGGTTCCGTTCGGTTACGAGAACGACTTCATGCGGCCGGTCTATCCGGTCGATCGCATCGATCTCAAAAAATGGTTCAGCGACAAAGACATTCAAAACGCCAAGTCGCGCATGCACGGCTGGGTCCACTCGTTGGCGCGCACGGGTAGATAACGCTTGCTGATTTTTTCTCAGGATGAAAAAAAGGGCAGGGTTATCGTCCCCTGCCCTTTTTTTTAAGAAGTGATTCTTATGACCGCCGATAACAACGAAGGCCTGCTCGCTCCCTTCCGCGTTTTGGATTTGACCGACGAGCTGGGATTTCTCTGCGGCAAGATCCTCGGCGATCTCGGCGCCGACGCGATCAAGATCGAGCGGCCGGGCGGCGACCCGGCGCGGCGGATCGGACCCTTTTTCAAAAACAAATCCGACCCGCAAAAAAGTCTTTACTGGTTCGGTTTCAACAACAATAAGCGCGGCGTCACGCTCAACCTCCAATCGGCAAAGGGGCGCGCCCTTTTCTTGCGGCTCGCGGCCCAGGCCGACTTTGTCATCGAATCGTTCGCGCCCGGCTTTCTGGACAAACTCAAAATCGGCCGCGCGGCGCTCAAGAAAATCAATCCGCGTCTCGTCCTCGTCTCCATCACGCCGTTCGGCCAGCGCGGCCCCTACAGCAAGTTCCGCGCGTCGGACATCGAGATCATGGCGTTAAGCGGCTGTATGTCGCTCACCGGCGACCCGGGCCGTCCGCCGCTCCGCGTCACGTTTCCCCAGTCGTATTCATGGACGGGATCGTACGCCGCGATGGGAAGTCTCATCGCGCATTATCACCGGCAACAAACCGGCCGCGGGCAACACGTGGACGTTTCCGCACAGGCTACGATGCTGTGGGCGTTCTCGCACGCGCATACATTCTGGGATCTCAACCGCCACGTCGAAAAACGCGCCGGCTCGTTCATGACCGGCCGCAGCATCACCGGCGCCAAGATGCGGGTTTTCTGGCCCTGCAAAGACGGATACTTGAATTTCATCATTTACGGCGGCGAGGCGGGCCGGCGAACCAACCAGGCGCTGGTCGATTGGATGGACGGCAAGGGAATGGCGCCGGATTTTTTGAAGCAGAAAGATTGGACCCGTTTCGACATCGCCAAGGTCACGCAAGAGGAGATCGATCGGATGGAAGAACCGATCGCGCGATTTTTTACCGGCGTGACCAAGGCGGAGTTTTTCAAGGAAGTCGTCAAGCGGGAGATGCTGGGCTACCCGGTGGCGAGCGTGAAGGAAATCTTC
>JBGPTS010000055.1:0-19895 GCA_041490745.1 Binatia bacterium
ACCGGGGAGTGGATGCATCTCTCGTTTAACGGCCAACCTTATTTTTTCAAGCCGCCGCTGAATTTCTGGATCACCGCGGCGCTGTTCCACGTATTGCCGATGACGGCGTCCACCGCGGCCCTCGGGTCGGCGCTCTTCGGCGCGTTCTGCGCGCTGATGATTTATCTTTTATGCCGCGCGATGTTTCCCGGTTGGGAGTGGGCATTCTGCTCGACGCTGGTCTTTCTCACGACGCACGAGGCGCTGCACTGGACGCGCGGAGTCCATCTGGAAACCGTGCAGACGTTTTGGACGCTCGTGGGACTTTTGGCGGCTTATGTCTCGGTGAAGCGACCGAGCGCGATCGTGGGCATGGGCGTCGCCGCAGGTCTCGGCTGGCTCGCCAAAGGGCCGCAGTCGCTCTTTCCGGGCGCGGTCGCGCTGCTGTTATGGAAATCCGAAGGGATCGCACGGCGCCGGATCGTATCGTTCTGGAGCATCGCGTCGGGCGTCGCGCTGATTTTGATTCTTGCACCGTGGCTGTTGTCGCGGCTGCAAGAAGGAAGCGGTTTCGCCCAGGGATATTTTGGCAAGGAGCTTCGCCATACGCTGTTCGGTCCGACGCAACTTCGCAACGGGCCGTTCTTCTATCCGGCGAGGCTCGCCGTGACCTACTGGCCGTGGCTTCCCGCGGCCGTCGTCGGCTTCTTTCTCCTTGGACGCGGCTGGCGCCGGTCGGTCGGCGCCAAGCTCTGGATTCTCTACGCGGGCGTGGTCGTCGTCCTTATCATGCTTACCGCGGAAAAGAGAATGCGCTACCTCTTTCAGCTATATCCGGCGCTCTCGGTGGCCGCAGGCGCGGCGGCGGCACTCGCCGTTCGGCGCTATCCGCGTCTGCTGCGCGCCTTCATCGTTCTGGCAATGATCGGGGCGGTGACGCTCACGATCGTCGCCCGGAAGGGCAACCGGCCGCCGCCGACGACGCGCGACGCGGTCGAGGTCGCGCGGCGGCTCACCGCGGAGGACCGCGCGTGGCTCACGCGGCGCAGCGCGCGCAGCGACGGGGTGGACGCGAGCGTCGCAAAAACCATCGGCTTTTACGCCGCGCCGCTTCTCCATGCGTGCGCGACGCAATGCGACGAGGAAGCGGTGCCGGGCGCGGTGATTATCGCGCGCGCGGACGAAGCGGAGGAAACGGCGCGGCGGCTGAAGGGCAGGGTCGACTTTTCCAACCCGACGCTCGCGCTGGTGAAGATCCCTTAGCCGAAGATACAAGGCAGAACGCGTGAGCGGTAAAATATTTGGCATCGGCCTGAGCAAGACGGGCACGACAAGCCTGAATCAGGCATTGATCGAGTTGGGTTATAAAAGCGTTCACTATCCGCAGCGCGCCGAGCTGTTTTCCGGGGACTTCGGCTGCCTCGACGACTATGACGCGGCCACCGATATTCCGATCGCGCCCTACTATCCGCAGCTGGACGAACGTTACCCGGGATCGAAATTTATTCTCACGGTGCGCGAGGTGGACGATTGGCTGCAAAGCATGGAGCGGTGGCTGAGCCAAAATCGCCGGCCGAGCGAGTTTGTGCTGCGCGTGCGGATGGCCGTCTACGGAGTGGTCGCGTTTCACGCCGGCCGCTTGAGATACGTCTATGAAAAACACGTGCGCGATGTGAAGGAATATTTTAAGGACCGTCCGGCGGATCTTCTGGCATTGAACATTTGCGCGGGGGAGGGTTGGGGAAAATTATGTTCCTTCTTAAACCATAAACCGGTCCCGCCGAGCGCTTTTCCTTTCGTCGTCCCGGGCAGCAAAAAGAAACGTTTCTCCCTTTAAGCCGAGCGCGCGTAAGCGAAAATCCAAAAAAGATTCGGCGCAGAATCGAGACTCCGCTTCCGTTGCGGCAAGAAAATCGTGAAGGTTGAAAATGACAAGCTTATTGCCGCCGGGTTCGTGCGCGTTTCCACTTCCGGCGGCTTGATCGGGTGGGTGGCGAAAAATCTGCCCGAAGATATTTTCGCCGCCTTGATCCGCGATCCGCGCGCCTTTTTCGCGGAACCGTCGGCTCAAATTATCAAGTCGGATGCCAAGACGACGGTGTTGCGAACTACATTCGCAGGCCGAAACGGCGCGGCGCGCCCGGCGATCGTCAAGTGCGTGCGGCATCCATCGGCGCTGCGGCGGTTGGGATTTTTATTCTTTCGCTCGCCCGCCGCACGCTCGCTGAAGGCTGCGTTGCTGCTCCGGCGGAGCGGTTTTTTCACCGCCGAGCCGCTGGCGGCGCTCGAGCATCGGAATTGGAACGATCTCGGCACAAGCTATTACGTCGCCGTGCCGGTCGATAATAGCTGCTCGCTCAGAGAGTTTTGGCGATCGGTCGCGCCGGCGCTCGCAAGCGCCGAGCGGCTCAGGCTCGGCCGCTCGATCATTCGCCAACTGGCCGAGCTGTTTTACCGGCTCCACGCCGCGGGAATTTATCACGGCGATCTCAAGGGCGGCAACATTTTGATCGAGGACTGGAAAAACGAAGCGCGGCGATTTTATCTGATCGACCTCGACCGCGTCCAAGCGCGGCGCTCGGTGCCGCAGGCGAAAAGGCTCAAGAATCTTCTCCAGGTAAAAGTCTCGTGGCGGCGGCGCGAGCGGGTTTATTTTTATCGGCGTTACGCCGCGCTTTGCAGCGCCTCGAAAACGGGGGCGAAGGCGCTCGTCCGCCGCGCTCTCGATCTATGGGCAAAACAGGCGCGTCCCGCCGCGCGCGCGTGCGGCGGCTAACGTTGCACTGGAGGGGAAATTTTGTTATCACCAATGCATATCCGACGACTCCGTCCGTCTCATCGGCGACGAAAAAAACCTCCCGGCAGAACGATCCATGCAAAAAGTCACGGTAGAGCGCGCAACGGACACGACCCAGAAAACCGTCGTGGTCTTGGGTCAGGCGCGCTCCGGCACTTCCGTTACCACGGGCGTCCTCGAGACTTTAGGGGTCGATATGGGTCCGCCGAGCTATCCGACCGACTGGAACCCCAAGGGCAATTTCGAGGACGAGGACTTTGGCAAGCTGCACAAGGCGATTCTCAACGCCGCCGAGGATGGAAAAACTTATTTCGATCCGCCGGTGCCGGAGAAAATTCTCGCGCAGCGGGAAAAATTCGAGGCGAGAATTCGCGCGCTGCTGGTGGAAAAATCGCGCGGCAAGCCGCTCTGGGGCTGGAAGCACCCGGACACGATCATGATGGCCGAGTTGTATCTGCCGTATCTCGTGAACCCGCACTTCATCGTCGTTTTTAGAAATCCCCTGGGCACGGCGCAGTCCACGGTCGAACATACGCGGCGATTCAAGGACCGGGTCGATCTTTGGCGCGCGCTCAAGCTGGTCGACTATTACCACGGCGAGACCTTGCAATTTATCGACCGCCACCCCGATTTGCCTCAAGTGTTCGTGTCCTTCGAAGATCTGGTTCGCGACCCTTTGAAGGAGGCGGGTAGATTGGCGGAATTTCTCGGCATCGATTTCACCGAGAAGAAGATGAGAAAGGTTGAAAAACTGGTCATCCCGCGGGAGAAAATCGCCGTCGAAAAAATACGGGCGAACGGTTTGTTGACGGGAAAAATTCCCCGGCTCGTCAAGAAAAAGCTGCTGCCTCTTTTGCGGGCCAATCACAAAGCGGAGAGCTAGGTCGGCGTCCGTAAAGCGCGCGGTGAAGATCGTCCAGGCCAATCCGTACTTTCCAGGGAAATTGCGATGAATCTCTACACGGCGTTGCGCTCGCGGCCGCGGCACTACGTGCATCTTCTGCGCGGCTTCGCCGGCTATTGCGGCGCGTTCGGCTGCTTGAACCGTCCAGTGTTTGTCGTCGGCGCGCCCAACTCCGGGACGCGGGCGCTGGGCCGCGCGATCGCACTCTCGCCCGACATCGAAGACAGAAGCGAGGCCCGGGTTCTCTGGGACAAGGACTTTCACGAAAGGCGCAACGACACGCTCAAAACCGCGGCGGACGTGAGACGGGCGGACGTCCTTAGGCTGGTCGGAAATTTCTGCTACTACCAATGGAAATCGGGCAAACGGGTCGTGCTCAACCGGCATCCGGAGAACAGCCTGAGAATTCACTTTATCAAAAAAATATTTCCCTCGGCCCGGATCATCCACATTGTCCGCGACGGCCGCGCCGTGGTCTGCAGCAATTACCGCAGCGTGATGTTGCACCAGGAGCGGCTCGCGCATCCCTTCGGCGCCTTTGTGCGACCTCCCGGATGGCGCGAGCGTCTGGACTGGCCGCTGCTCGACCAGTTGGCGTATCTCTGGAACGAGACGGCGCTTTACGCCTCGGTGGAAGGAAAAAAATACGGCGACGACTACCGAGAAGTGTTTTACGAGGCGCTGCCGGAAAACGGAATTTCGATCGTGCTCGAGATCTGGCGCTGGCTCGGCGTGAAGGATTCCAGGTCGGCGCTCGACGCCGCGCCCAAATTCGACAATCGGAATTACAAGTGGAAGACCGAGCTGACGGAGGATCAGGTTGGCCGCGTGGAAACCATCGCAAAGGAGGCGCTCCGATATTTCGGCTATGTCGAGAACTCGGCCTACGAGGGAATTTCGCGATATGGCCATCGTTCCGCCTAGGCGTATCGAAGGATACGCCGCTTCCGCGCCCGGCAGGAGCGGGTCGGCCGATCAGAGGCCGCCTCGTCGCGAGAAACCAACGCCAGCATGCGCGCACTAAAGATTCTCCAGACCAGTTTTCATACGGAATGGAACGGGCAGGTCGCGCGGATTTTCCTGCTCTCGCGCGAACTCGTGCGGCGCGGTCATCGCGTGGTGATCGCGGCGCCGGCGGGATCGGCTTTAGCGCGGCGCGCCGTGGCGGAGGGGATAGCCGTATGCACCGATGTCCGATTCCGCAAGACCAACCGGCTTCTTTCCTTCCTGCGGGACGTGGCAGTCTTGGGCCGGCTGGCGCGCGCCGAAAATTTCGATATGCTCCATACCCATGGCTCGCAGGACACCTGGGCCACGGTCGCCGCTTGCCGGCTTTTCGGTCTCGCGCAGCCCATTCTCCTGACCCGTCACAACACCAAGCCGGTGCGCTTCGATCGCGTCAACCGGTGGCTTTACGGTCGGGGCGTCGATCGCGTCGTGGTTGTGAGCCGAGCGTCGCTGGAAACCTATCGTCGCTTTTTCGAAGCGGGCGTGCTCAAGCCCGAGGACATCACCGTCATTCACTCCTGCGTCGATGTCGAACGGTTCGATGAGCCGGCGCGCCCGGAAAAGTTGCGCGCTGAGATGGGCGTCGGGAGCGGCGCGCCTCTCGTCGGCGTGATCGGCCGCGTCAGCAAGGACAAGGGGCACGAGGTTCTGCTGGACGCGGCGCCGGAGGTGCTCAAGGAATTTCCCGACGCCGTGTTCGTGTTCGTCGGCAAGGTCGGGCGGCGTCTGGGGCCGAAGGTGCGCGGGATCATCCGCGACCGGGGACTCGAAAAATCCGTCCGGCTGCTCGGCTTTCGCGAAGATATCGTTCAAATCACCGCCGCGCTCGACGTGTCGGTATTGCCGGCGGTCGGCACCGATTCATCGCCGGCCGTGCTCAAGGAGGCGCTGTTGTTGGGCAAGCCGGTCGTCGCCAGCCGTTTGGCGGGATTGCCGGAGATCGTTCCCGAAGGAGCCGGGCTCCTGGTCACGCCGGGCGACTCGGGCGAGCTGGCGCGCGCGATCATCGCGACGCTGCGCGACCGCGACAAGCGGAACGGCCGGGCGATGGAATTTCCACGGCAATTTACGCCCGAGTTTATGTGCGAGTCCTATCTCCGCGTTTTTGACGAAATCACCAAGCCAAGAAGGGAGAGCGAGGACGCGGCAAGGGCAAAACATTCTCCGTGATCGTCCAGACTTTGGAATCTATTCATAATTCCAGACGCTCCGCGGCGGCGGAACCGCGCCAACGCGATCGATTCCCTATCGAATGAAACTCGCCATCGTGCACAAGCGCCTCGACCGTTCCGGCGGGGCCGAATGGGAATGCTACGAGTTTGCGCGACGGCTCGCGGCGCGCGGCCACGACGTTCACTTGGTGGTCGGCGAGCAACGTGTCGCGGCGCCCGAAGGCGTCCGGCTGCACAAGGTGGCGATGCTGCGCGCGGGGCAACTCGCCAAGCTCGTGTCGTTCGCCGCGCTGGCGCCGCGCGTGTGGCGCGCGATCGACGCCGATGTCGTGATCGGCTTCGGGCGCACGATCGGCCCGGATATTTTCCGCGCCAGCGAGTGTCACCGCGAGTACCTGAAACGAACGGCGGCCGAGCGCGGCGGCTTCGAGCGTCTGCGCCAGCGGCTCTCGCTCTACGAGCGTGCGATCCTCAATATCGAGAGGCGGCAGTATGCCCGGGGCGGGCAGCGCATCGTCCTCGCGGTCTCGGAGTTGTCGCGCCGGGACATTCTTTCCACGTATTCGATGGTGCGGCCGGAGGACATCGCCGTGCTGCACTGCGGCGCGGATGTCGATCGCTTTCATCCCGGCCGTCGCGCCGCGGACGGCGCGGCGCTCCGGCGCGAGCTCGGCATCGATTTGCAACAGCCGGTTGTCCTTTTCGTCGGCAGCGGCTTTCGCCGCAAGGGGGTCGATACGCTCTTTGAGATCTGGCGCCGCGAGCCGCCGGCGGGCGCGGCGCTGGTGGTCGTCGGCAACGACCAGCAATTAGCGGCGCGCGTGCGCGAGGCGGGCGCGCTCGGCGGTCCGGTGGTCGTTACCGGAGCGCGGCGCGACATCGAACGATTCTACGGCGCGGCCGATCTCTTCACGCTGCCGTCGCTTTACGAAGGGTGCCCGGTGGCGATTCTCGAAGCGCTTGCTTCCGGAATTCCGGTCGTGACGTCGCGCGCGACGGGCGCGCCGGAGCTGCTGACGGGAGAACTCGCGGAGTTGTTGGTCGAAGATCCACGCGATGCAAACGCGGTCGCGGCGCGCATTCGTCTCGGTCTCGATCCGGCGCGGCGCGGCGGACTTGCCGTGGCCGCGCGCGCGGCGGGCGAGGCCGCGAGTCTTAATCGCGTGGTCGATCGATTGGAATCATGGTGCCGGCGAATCGCGGAGGAGAAGGGGAGAGGCGGTGGATGAAGATCGTATCGGAGAGAAAGGGCTCGCGTTTACGATGCGATACGGCGCATTTTCAAGAGTGCGTCCCGTTCCATCTGAAAGAGCGCTTCGACCTTGCCCGAATCGCCAACTTTCCGCTGTAGTCGACCTTCAGTCGCGGGTAAAAGCGGGGCTCGAGGTAGCTGATGATGACTTGGTCGGCGCCGACGTTTTTAGGAAATTCCGGCAGCGTCTTGCAAAGTTGGCCCTTGGCGCGGCGTTTTGTGAATTCCTCGGGTGTCAGGTCTTCGGCGTCGACGTAAACCGTCGCCGCCTCGAAGACTTCGCGCGTGAATTCGCGTCGCCCGAGGAAGACGCCCGTGTTCAGGTATGAACGCTCGAAGCCGGCCTCGCGGCATCTTTGATCCGCCCACCGTTTGATCTCCGGCATGCACTCATAGCCGCCCTTGTAGTGTGTAGAAGAAAAAAGCAGATCGCAGTCGTATTCCTTCAACAGCGGCACGAAGCGCGCGGGATCGCCCGTGAGCACCGCATCGTTGGCATCGACGTAGAGGACATATTCGGTCGCGCAGCGGGTGCGCAGATACTCTGCAATCGCTTTGATTTTCCATGAATGGCGCCAGGGGGTGATATTCGGGCATGCGACGTCGAAATCGTCGATTCCGAGGTAACGCAAACTTCGCTCCATGATCGGCGGACTCTTGTAGTTGTGCACGAGCAAAATCGACAACTCGGGCGGCCGGCGGCGCGGCCGTTTGCCACAGAGCAGCGGCAGCAGCATTTTGTCGGGCACGCGGATATTCGCGAGCAGTTTGCGGTGCATGACCGGCGCGCTCGTATGGCGCCGCTGGCGGTACGCCCAGGCGAGATCGCTAAACTTAAGCGTCGAGATCGACTTCCTGATGCCGGTAATCCAACTTCGAGTCATTGTCGGGCGAAGATTCGTGGGACGGACTGAGATTGCGACGCATTATGCCGAGTCGATGGAGTTATTTCAAGCGGGCGCGTTTCATGGCCGGCGATTCAGTGGCAATCCGTCGTCACGGATGATATAAAAGTCAAAACTACAGAAAGTCCGAGTGTATCACGATGAATGAACATGCCGGCAGCGCGCGCGAAAAAAGCGTCCAACTGATCACGCCTTACGGCGGCAAGCTCGTCAATCTCGTCGTCGGCGAGAAGGAACGGACCGAGCTGCTTCCTTACGCCCACACACTTCCCTCGATCCAGCTTTCCGCGCGCTCGCTCTGCGACATCGAGCTGCTCGCGGTCGGCGCTTTCTCCCCGCTCGACCGCTTCATGGGCAAGGAAGACTACCTCCGCGTCGTCGAAGAGATGCGGCTCAAGAACGGGACGCTGTTCCCGATTCCCATCACGCTGCCGGTGCCGGATGGGAAAGACATTCCCGTCGGCGGCGATCTCGCGCTCAGAAATGCTAACAACGAACTCATCGCCGTCATGAAAGTCGAAGAGAAGTTCGAGTGGAATTTGAATCGCGAGGTGTCGAACGTTTACGGCACGTCCGATTCGCGCCATCCGATGGTCGCGGAGATGACCTCCTGGGGCACGACGTATATTTCCGGGCCGCTCAGGGTCCTCAACGTTCCCAAGCATTACGACTTCGTCGATTTGCGCCGGACGCCGGCCGAGGTGCGCCAGGCGCTCCAGTTCATGGGCCACGCGAACGCGGTCGCGTTCCAAACCCGGAATCCCATTCACCGGGCGCACGAGGAATTGACCAAGCGCGCGGCCGGGGAAGTCGGCGGCTCGCTGCTGATTCATCCCGTCGTCGGCATGACCAAGCCGGGCGACATCGATCATTACACGCGCGTGCGCGCGTATCGCGTGCTGGTGGAAAAATATTACGAGCGCGGCTCGACGCTCTTGAGCCTGTTGCCGCTCGCCATGCGCATGGGCGGCCCGCGCGAGGCGCTCTGGCACGCCATCATCCGGCGCAATCACGGCGCCAATCACTTCATCGTCGGCCGCGATCACGCCGGGCCCGGTAAAGATTCCCAGGGCAGGCCGTTTTACGGGCCGTACGACGCGCAGAATCTTCTGCGCCAATATCAGGACGAGATCGGTGTGAAGATGGTCCAGTTCAAAGAATTGGTCTATCTGCCGACGGAGTCGCGCTACGAAGAAATGGACCGGGTGCCGCCGGGTGCGGTCATCGCTTCGATTTCCGGCACGGAGGTGCGGGAAGATTACCTCGGCGGCGGCAAGAAGCTGCCCGAATGGTTCACCCGGTCCGAGATCGCCGCGATCCTCTCGCGGGTCTCGCCGGCGTTTCACCGCAAGGGATTTTGCGTCTGGTTCACGGGCCTCTCGGGCGCGGGGAAATCGACCATCGCGGAGATCCTCACGAGCCTATTGCTCGAACACGGCCGCGAGGCGACCGTGCTCGACGGCGACGTCGTCCGCACGCACCTCTCGCGCGGCCTCGGCTTCAGCAAGGAAGACCGCGACATGAACATCCTCCGCATCGGCTACGTCGCCTCCGAAATCGTGCGTCATCACGGCGTCGTCGTCTGCGCCGCGGTGAGTCCCTATCGGGCGACGCGCACGGAAGTGCGCAGCATGATGGGCCAGGACCAGTTCATCGAAGTCTATATCGACACGCCGCTCGCGGTGTGCGAGCAGCGCGATATCAAAGGCATGTACGCCAAGGCGCGGCGCGGCGAGATCAAGGGCTTTACCGGCATCGACGATCCTTACGAAGAGCCGCTCGACCCGGAGCTGCGTCTCACGACGATCAAATGCACGCCCGAAGACAACGCGCGGCTGATCGTCAATCATCTGATCGAAAAGGGTTTTCTCCTGGGCGCCGGCGACGAGAGAAACTACTCGATCTGACGCCGGCGGTTGCGGCCGCCGGTTTGATTTTTCCGCCATCCCTCGGCTATTCTCTGGCGACCCTTCCCGGCAAATTTCTGGAATCGCGCTCATGACCGCCCAACGACCCGAGATCTCCGCCATCGTCGTCTGCTTCAACGAAGAGGATAATATCGGCCGCTGCCTCGCGAGCCTTCGGTGGTGCGACGAGATCGTCGTCGTCGATTCGTTCAGTGCCGACCGGACGGTCGAGATCGCGCGGCGCTACACCGACCGCGTCATCCAGCGCGCGTGGGCCGGCTACCGCGACCAGAAATCGTTCGCGCATTCGCTGGCGACCAAGGAATGGGTCTTCCTGGTCGATTCGGACGAAGAGGTTTCGCCGGAGCTGTGCGCTGAAATTACCTCGGCGCTCTCGCGTTTCGGCGGCGAATGCGCGGGATTCTCCGTGCCGCGGCTGGTTTTTTATCTCGGCCGGTGGTGGCGGCGCGGCGGCTGGTATCCCGACTTCGACGTGCGAATTTTTCGCAACGACTCGGCGCGCTGGGGCGGCAAAGACCCGCACGAAAAAATTCTCGTCGATGGCAAAACGCGCCGCTTGACGCATCCGCTGCGCCACTATTCGTATCGCGACGTGGCGGATCACTGGAAGCGCATCAACCGCTTCACCAGCATCGCGGCGTCGGAGCAGAAGGCCGAAGGGCGGCTGTGGCGCTGGAGGGATAATTTACTGCGGCCGCCGTTTCGCTTTTTCCGTTCTTATATATGGAAGCGGGGAGCGCTCGAGGGTTTCCCCGGATTTTTCATCGCGGCGACGGCGGCGATTTACGTGTTTCTAAAATACGCCAAGCTGAGGGAACTCGAGCTCGCTGGCGAGGACGAGCGGCGCGGTGGACAGTCGTAGGCGAGCGCTCAAGATTCTGCACATCGACCCGGAGAGATCGTGGGGTGGCGGAGAAACGCAGGTGCTCGGCCTGATCGGCTATCTTTCGCGACGGGGCCACGCGAACCATCTCCTCTGTCATCCCGACGGGCCGCTCGGGCGTGCGGCGGGCGCGACCGGGACGACGGTTCATCCGCTCCGGCTGAGGAACGACTTCGATTTCCGGCCGGCATGGGTGGGGAGGTGGTTGATTCGGAACGAGCGCTACGACATAGTTCATTTTCATACCAAGCGGGCGCACGCCTTTGCCGTCTGGCTCGGCGGCGCGCGACGCGGGGCGCGGCGCGTCGTGACGCGCCGGATGGATTATCCGATCCGGCGCGGCTGCTACGACCGCTACCTCTATAATAGGGCGGTGGACGGCGTGATCGCCATATCCGAACAAATCGCCGCGTTGCTCGTCGAAGGCGGCGTGGCGAAGGAAAAAATTCGCGTGATTCCGAGCGGCGTCGATCCCGCGCCTTTTGAAAAAATTCCGCCACCGGACGGCGCCGGCGGTCCGCTGATCGTCGGCGCGCTGGCGGTGTTGGAGGAGCGAAAGGGGCACCGGTTTCTCTTGGAGGCGGCGGCGGAATTAAAACGGCAAGGACTGCGCCTGAAATATCGGATCGCCGGAGACGGCTCCGAGAGTGAGCGGCTCAAGAATTTGACGCGGACTTTGGGCCTCGAGGAAGAGGTCGAGTTCTTGGGATTCGTCCACGATGCGGCGCCGTTTTTGGCGTCGATCGATATTTTCGTTCTGCCTTCGCTCTTCGAGGGACTCGGCGTCGCCGCTCTGGAGGCGATGGCCGCGGCGCGCCCGGTAATTGCGACGCGCGTCGGCGGTCTGGCGGAATTGGTAGAAGATCGCCGTACCGGGCTGCTCGTGCCGCCGGCGGATTCGTTCTCGCTGGCGCGGGCCATCGGTGAAATCGCCGCCGACGGAGAGCGCCGCCGCGCGATGGGAGCGAGCGGAAGGGCGCGCGTGCGGGAGCATTTTACGATGGAGCAAATGGCGCGGGGAAACGAAGACTATTATTACGATTTGCTCGAAGAGCGCGGCGCGGACGCAGTGCCGGGGAGGTAAACCGATTTGGCATCGAACGTGAGCAGGCTTCTGGCGCTGATGGCGAGGTTTCGCAAGAGCCGCGTCCTCGTAGTCGGCGATTTGATGCTCGACCGCTTTATCTGGGGCGATGTCGAGAGAATTTCTCCGGAGGCGCCCGTGCCGGTGCTCCGGGTCACCTCCGAGACTTTCCGCCTTGGCGGCGCGGCCAACGTCGTGCACAATATCATGAAACTCGGCGGCCGCGTTACCGTCGCCGGCGTGATCGGGCGTGACCGCACCGGGGTGATGCTCTTGCGCGAGCTCCGCGCCGCCGGCATCTCGACGACCGGAGTGCTCGTCGAGAAGGGCGTTCAGACGACGCAAAAGACCCGCGTGATCGCACAGCCGCGCCATCAGCAGATCGTGCGGCTCGACCGCGAAAACGGCCGGCATTTGAGCCAAGCCGTCCGGCAAAAAATCCGCCGGTTCGTCGTTCGCAACGCCGCGCGCTACGATGCCGTCGTGCTCTCGGATTACGGCAAGGGCGTCGTCCACTGCGAGTTGCTCGATCTGATCGCGCGGCTCGCCCAGGAGAAGAATCTGCTCTGCATCGCCGATCCGAAGAAAGAAAATTACGGCGTCTATCGCCACCTGAGCCTGATTACGCCGAATCGCGAGGAGGCGGGCCAGGCCGCGGGCGTGGAGATCCGCGACGAGGCGTCGCTCCGCGCCGCCGGACGCAAGCTGGTCGAGATGTGGCAGGCGAAAGCGGTGTTGATCACGCGCGGCCCCGACGGCGTGAGCCTGTTTCGCCCGGGCCGCGAGGTGCGACATTTCGCCGCCGAGCCTCAGGAAATTTTCGATGTAACCGGCGCCGGCGATACCGTCGTGGCGACCGTGTCGCTGGCGCTCGCCAGCGGCTCGAGTTATGAAGACGCGGCCGTGCTGGCCAACCTCTCGGCCGCCCTGGTCGGCGCCGAGGTCGGACCGGTAGCGGTACCGCTGGAAAAACTCAAACTGGCGGTGCGGAGGCGGAAATGAAAAGCATGACGGGCTACGGCGAAGCGGCGGCGCAGGGCCGTCTGGTCAAGGTGCTCGTGCAAGTGCGCACGCTCAATCATCGTCATCTCGATCTCCAGCCGCGCATACCGAGGGAGTATCTGGCGTTGGAGGAAGAAATCCGCAAGCTCGTTCGGGAAAAAATTTCGCGCGGCAGGGTCGAGCTGTTCGTCAGCCGCTTGCCGTTGAAAGGACAGGGACGCAGGCTGGAATGGGACGAAAGATTGCTCAGCCAGTACGTTCAATCGTTGCGCCGGATCAAACGCAGATTCGGCCTCCAGGGGGATCTTGACCTGTCGTTATTGTCCGGCCTGCCGGACCTGTTTCGATTCGTCGAGCCGGTCGCCGAAGAAAAAGAGGAAGGCGCGCTGGTCTTCAAGGCGCTCGGCCGCGCGCTCGGCCAACTCGAACGCTCGCGCGAGCGCGAGGGCCGGCAGCTCATGCTCGATATCAAGGCCCAGACCGCGCACCTGCGCGCGATCGGCGCGGCGCTGAGGAAAGAGGCGCGGGCGATCGCGCGCAGAATCAACCGCTCTCTGGTCTTGAAGGGAGGCGGCGACGTCGAGGCCGGCGGCGGGTCGGGCGCGAGCAATCCGACAAACGGGGGCATGAATTTCAAGGGCGACATTCACGAAGAGACGGTGCGCTTGAAGACGCACGTTATCGAGTTGAGCCGCGTGGTCGGAAAGCGCAGCGCGATGGGCAAGCGGATCGAATTTTTGCTCCAGGAAATCGTCCGCGAGCTCAACACCGTCAGCTCCAAGGCGCCGCAGTTGCCGGTGATCCAACTGGTGGTGGCCGGCAAGGAGCGCGTGGAAAAAATCCGCGAACAAGCGCAGAATATAGAATAATGTGGCCCCGCTCGCTCGCCCGCAGGCGTAAAGGCATTCTCTTCATCGTCTCCGCGCCTTCCGGCGCGGGCAAGACGACGCTCGTCAAAAAGCTCCTCAAGCTATTTCCCGACCTGTGGCTTTCCGTCTCCTGCACGACGCGCGCGCGCCGGCCGGGAGAGGTCGCGGGCAGAGACTATCGCTTCGTTACGGCGAAACAATTTGCCGCGCTGCGCTCGGGGAACGGCTTCGCCGAATGGGCCGGCGTGCACGGATCGCTCTACGGCACGCCGCGCGCGCCGCTGGAGCGCGTCATGCGCCGCGGCCGCGACATGCTGCTCGACATCGACGTGCAGGGCGCGCGCAAGATTAAGCGGCGCTATCCCGGCGCGGTTTCGATCTTCGTTCTGCCGCCGTCGTTCGGCGCGCTGGAGCGGCGGCTCGCGCTCCGCGGCACCGACCGGCGGGAAACCATTCGCCGCCGGCTGGAAAACGCCCGGCGTGAAATCCGCGAGCTCGTGCGCTATGATTACGTCGTGATGAACCGCGATCTTCGCCGGGCCGTCGATGCATTGCAGGCGATCGTGAGAGCGGAACGGCTCCGCGTTTCCCGGCTGAAATCGCTCGGTCGTTAGGGGCCGAGCGCCACACGCGAGCATGAGCAAAGAAATTAAAGTCGCCGACCTGGTGGAAAAAATCTCCGCGTACCATCCGGCGGCCGATCTCGACCTCGTCCGGCGCGCCTATGATTTTTCCGCCGGCGTCCATCGCGGACAGAAGCGCCGCTCCGGCGAGCCGTACCTGATCCACCCGGCGGCGGTGGCGAGCATCATCGCCGACTTGAAGCTCGACGTGCCAAGCGTCGTCGGCGGCCTGCTGCACGACACCGTCGAAGACACGCTGGCCACTCTCGACGAGATCAAAAACCTCTTCGGTCCGGAGATCGCCGGCCTGGTGGATGGCGTCACCAAGTTGAGCCAGGTTAACTTCGCCAGCCTGCAAGAGAAGCAGGCGGAGAACTTCCGCAAGATGATCGTCGCGATGGCGAAAGACATCCGCGTGATCATGATCAAGCTCGCCGACCGCACGCACAACATGCGCACGCTCGATCACATGCCGGTGGAAAAGCAGCTCGTCACCGCCCAGGAGACGCTCGACATCTACGCGCCGCTGGCGCACCGGCTCGGCATCGCCTGGATCAAAGACGAGCTCGAGGACCTCGCGCTCAAGCATCTGCACCCGGAAATTTACTACCAACTCAAGCGCAACGTGGCGAAAAAAAAGGCCGGGCGTGAGAAATATATCAACGAGGTGATCGCGCTGATCCGCAAGATTCTCGAAAAAGAAGGCATCGATGCGGAGGTGAGCGGCAGGCCGAAGCACTTCTACAGCATTTATCAAAAGATGGAGACGCAAAATCTTCTCTACGATCAGATCTACGACCTTGTCGCGTTTCGGATACTCGTCGATACGGCGCGCGAGTGCTACGAGACGCTCGGCGTGATCCACGGCAATTGGAGGCCGGTGCCGGGGCGTTTCAAAGATTACATCGCGCTCGCCAAGCCCAACATGTACCAGTCGCTGCACACGACGGTGATCGGCCCGTACGGCGAGCGGATCGAGATTCAAATCCGCACGCAGGAGATGCACCGGGTGGCGGAAGAGGGGATCGCGGCGCACTGGAAATATAAGAAGGAAGGCAAGGATTTCCAGTTCAACGACATCCAGCGCTTCGCCTGGCTCAAGCAGCTTCTCGAATGGCAGCAGAAACTGGAAGACCCGCAGGAGTTTCTCCACAGCCTCAAGGAAGATCTTTTTTCCGACGAGGTCTACGCGTTCACGCCGAAAGGCGACATGCTGAATTTTCCCAAGGGCGCGACGGTCATCGACTTCGCGTATCGCATCCATTCGGAAGTCGGGCATCACTGCTCCGGCGCGCGGATCAACGGCCAGCTCGTGCCGCTCAAATATATTCTGCGCAGCGGCGACACGGTCGAGATCATCACGATGCAGCAGCAGACGCCGAGCCGCGATTGGCTCAAGCTCGCTAAAACGCCGCGGGCGAAATCGAGCATTCGCAACTGGCTCAAGAAACAGCAGCGGGAGCGGAGCGTCGCGCTCGGACGGGAAATTCTCGAAAGCGACTTCGGGCGCTACAAGCTCGATTACGCGGGGCTGAGGCGCGAGGGAAAAATCGAGGCGATAGCGAAAGAGCTGGGCATGAAGGACGAGGAAGGATTGCTCGCCGGCATCGGCTACGGCAAGTTGACGCCGCGCCAGGCGCTGGTGAAGCTCGTGCCGCCGGAAAAACTCGACGGCGGCAAGAAGCCGGCGGAAGGGACGTTGGAGCGGCTCTTCCGCATCGTGTCGCGGCAGAAGCGCGATCTCGGCGTGCGCGTCAAAGGCGTCGGCGACGTGCTGGTGCGCTTCGCGCGCTGCTGCCACCCGCTGCCCGGAGAAGAAATCACCGGCTTCATCACACGCGGGCGCGGCGTGACGGTCCACGTCGCGAGCTGCCCCGCGGTTTTGGAGAGCGACCCGCACCGCAAAGTCGAGGTCGCGTGGCAGGACGGCGGCCAGCCGCCGCGGCCGATCAAGATCGACGTGAGCTGCGTCGATCGGCCCGGCCTGCTGGCGGCGATCAGCGCCGCGATCACCGGCGCCGACGTGAACATCGCGCGCGCGCAGGTGCGCACGTTCCCCGATCAAAAGGCGCTGAATACTTTCGAAGTGATGATCTCGGACTCGAAGCAGTTGAAGCGGGTGCTGGCCAGCATTTCCAAAGTTAAAGGCGTCTATAAAGCGACGCGGGCGCGAGGATCGGGAGGCCGTCCATAGCGGAAGAAAATCTTAGATCGAGGGAAAATTCAAAAGGGAAGGACCGTCGTAAACCGCTCGCCGCTCGCCTTCTTTACGCGACTTTTTGCACCCGGCCGGAGTGGATGCAGTCGGTGCAGACGAGAATCCGCCGCACCTGTCCTTCAATGCGGGCCTTGACCCGCTGCAAGTTGGGTCGCCAACGTCTTTTTGTCTTGTTGTTGGCGTGGCTGACGCTGTTTCCTACCGAGTGACCCTTGCCGCAGATTTTGCAGATTCTCGCCATGATTAGTGCTTCCGCATCCTTTCGATGATGGTGTCGACGATATCGGTTGTCGAGTGGCCGTTGAGATAGGGAATGATCGCCACTCTGCCGCCGGTTTTCTCGACCCACTCCTTCCCGACGATTTGATCTTCGCGCCAATCTCCGCCCTTGGCCACCACGTCGGGCTTCAACTCTCGAATCAGGTTCAGCGGGTCCGGCTCGTCGAATATTGTAACGTAGTCTATCATCTCCAGCGCCGCAATCAACTCCGCGCGCTCGCCTTCGGGCATGATCGGCCGCGATGAGCCCTTGATCTCCTTGACCGAACGGTCGCTGTTAAGACCCACGATCAAAACATCGCCGAGCTTTTTCGCCTCGCGGAGCACGTGCAGATGGCCGGCGTGGAGCAGGTCGAAGCAGCCGTTGGTGAAAACCACTTTCTTGCCCGATCTTTTGGCTGCGGCGGTCGTGAGCTTGAGCTGGTCGCGTGGCTGGACCTTATCTCGCACGCTAGGTGGGTAACATGTCCCATGTTTGTTTTCAAGACGAGCGTATCTTATAGTCGAAGGCGACGTTCGCGACACACTCGCATCGATTCCCGACGCCGATGAAAAAATATTCAGCAGGCGGCCGCTTGCGGATCGCCATGGTCGCCTATCAATTTCCGCCGATGTTCGCCGGCGGCGCGCGCCATGCGCTCGAGCTCGCCCGGGCGCTTGGGCCTCACGGCGTGGAAAGTTTTTTTCTCGTCGCCAACCTCACCCATTCTGCGCCCGAAGAAATCTACGAAGACTTTCCGGTCTATCGCTTCACGCCGCGCGGCCCGTCGAGAATCCGCTATCTGACTTTTGCGTTGCAGGTGTGCAAGCGGCTTTTTGTCGAACGAAACTCCTGCGACGTGATTCACCTGCATTCGACGCGGCCGTTTTACTTTTTGATTTTGGTCTTAGCGAAAGCGCTGAAAAAACCCATCGTCCTTTCGCCGACGCTGATGGGGCATGACGATCCGATGACGCTCAAGAGGAAACCGTTTCTCTGGCAGGTCGAGGGCCGGACGTACCGCTTTTATGGAAAAATCATTTGCAAGAGCGCGGCGGTGAGGGAATCGTGCGCGACGGCCAAAATTCCAGCCTCGCTGATCGCTTCGATTCCAGGCGCCGTTCCTGCATCGGCGGCGGATAGTCCTTTCAGGCCCGCGCGTGATCATGAAGAGATTCGCCGGACGCGAGCGGACTTGGGCCTTCCCGCCGACGGGTTTCTCGTGACGTTTGTCGGTCATATCCAGGAGAGAAAGGGATGCGATCTTCTTTTCGATGCATGGAACGAAATACTGCGCCACCAGGGATTCAGCGGCAATCTTCTGTTGGTCGGGCCTTACAACGGCGAAGGACATGGCCCATTCGCTGCGAAACTCCGCGCGACGCTGCAAGCAGGTGCAGAGAAACGAATCATCTTCACGGGACAGGTGCCATATGCGGATGTACCGCGGTATTTGCGGGCGTCGGACTGTTTCGTTTTTGCGTCGAAACGGGAGGGGCTCAGCAAGGCGGTGATTGAAGCGATGGCATGCGGCCTGCCGGCGATCTGCACGCGCATTCCCGGCGTTACGGAAGACATGATCGACGACGGCGAGGACGGAATCATTTTAGACCGGCGCGACGCCGCCGAGCTGGCGCGGGCGATTCTGCGGCTTCACGATGACGCGAGTTTGCGACGCAAGCTGGCGGCAAACGCCGTCGACAAAGTTCGCCGGAAATTTTCTCTCACCGACGTGACCCGCCGCCATCTGGAACTTTATCGGGAATTATTGGCCCGACGCGGCCAATGAGCCGCTATCGCGGGATGGGCGGAGCCGGGAAACCTTGACCGTCGGGGGGATTTCCGATAAGGTCGTTAGCGTCATTCCATTACAATTTTTCTCGTAAACATTCAGGAGGAAATCATGCAGTATCGCGATCTGAGAGATTGGCTCAAAGCCGCCGGAGAAGGCGAAGTCAGGACGCTCACCGGCTGCGACTGGAACCTGGAAATCGGCGCCGTCACCGAGCTCGTGCATCACAAGGAAGACGGGCCGGCGGTGCTTTTCGACGACATCAAAGGTTTTCCGAAAGGCTACCGCGTGCTGTCCAACTCGCTTAGCTCGCGCAAGCGCCTGGCGATGACGCTGAACATTCCTCCCGGCGAAAGCAAAATGGATTTCGTCCGCAATTGGCGGCAGCGGTACAAAGAGATCAAGCCGATTCCCGCTAAGGTCGTGAAGCAAGCTCCCTGCATGGAAAACGTCTATCGCGACAACGACGTGGATATTTTGAAATTCCCCACGCCCAAATGGCACGAGCACGACGGCGGTCGTTACATCGGGACGGGCAGCATCGACATCACCAAGGACCCGGACGAAAACTGGGTCAACTATGGAACCTACCGGGTCATGATTCACGACAAGGACACGGTCGGCTTTTATATCTCTCCGGGAAAGCATGGACGCATTCAGAGAGAGAAATATTCAAGCACCGGCCGGCCATGCAAGATTGCCATGTCGTTCGGTCACGATCCGCTGACTTTTCTGGCCGGCAGCATCGAGGTTCCGTACGGCGTTCAGGAGTGCGATTTCATCGGCGGCGTTCGCGGCGAGCCGTTCGAGGTCTTCGAGGGTGAATATACCGGCTTCCCGATTCCGGCAACGTCGGAAATAGCGATTGAAGGCGACGTGATCTTCGATCAGCCGCGCACCGAAGGCCCGTTCGGCGAGTGGACCGGCTACTACGCCAGCGACGAGCGGCCGGAGCCGATCGTCAAGATCAAACGGGTTTATCACCGCAACAATCCGATCATTCTAGGCTCGCCTCCAGGGAGGCCGCCGGCGGAGCTCGGCTGGTACCGGTCGTATCTCCGTTCCGCGCTCATCTGGGACGAGATGGAAAAAGCCGGCGTGCCGGACGTGAAGGGCGTGTGGCTCACGGTTTCCGGCGGCAGCCGTCTCGTGCTCGTCGTCGCGATCAAGCAGCGCTATCCGGGCCATGCGCGCCAGGCGGCGCTGATCGCCTCACAGTG
>JBGPTS010000056.1:0-19895 GCA_041490745.1 Binatia bacterium
CGCCCAACGCGCCGCTTTCCGGCAAAGTCATGGTCTCCGCGCGCCTGGATAAAGACGGCGACCCGATGACCAGAGGGGCCGGAGATCTGAGCGGCGAATACAAGAAAAACCCCGTCGAAATAGGCTCGGCTAAAGTCGAGATTGTCCTCGATCAGATTCAGTGATCCCGCTCTTCGGAACTTGGTGCGGCCTAACCGCGGAGGCGCTGAGGGCGAAGAGTCAAGAGTTTTTGATCCATAAACACTTCGACCTCCGCGAACTCTGCGTCTCTGCGGTGGGTCTTAATCTAAAGGAAACCGTCGATCCAAATATACGATATGCTGAAAGGTAAGGTTGCGGTAATCACCGGCGGGGCCAAAGGCATCGGCCGTTACATCGCCCATGGTCTCGCCCGCGAAGGCGCCAAGGTCGTGATCAGCGACATCGACGTCCAGCGGATGAAAAATACCGAAGCCGAGCTGCATGAAATCGGAGCCGACGTGCTCGCGCGAAAAACCGACGTGCGAATAGAGGAGGAAGTTCGCGCGTTGATGCAAGAAACCGTGTCGCGCTACGGGAAAATCGATATTCTCGTCAACAACGCCGGCATCGTCACCCACTTCGGCTGGGGCGTGCCGCGCTGGCCTCTCATTCGTGACATGGAGAAAAATTTTTGGGACAAGGTCGTGGAGACGAATCTCGGCGGCACTTTTCTCTGCACGAAGCACGCGCTCGGCTACATGCAAGAGCGGCGCACGGGCCACGTCATCAATCTTTACGGCGGTAGCCCGCCGAAGACCCTCGGCTCCTGCGTCTACTCAGTGTCTAAAGATGCGATTCGGACTTTTACCCGATTCGCTGCCGAGGAAGTCAGGGAATGGAACATCTGCGTCGTCGCGGTTTCGCCCGGCGGCGCGATCGCGACGGAAGACGCCCCCGAAGAAGTGCGCCGGACCATGCCCGGTCCCGAGTCCGCGGGAAATCGCTTCGTCCTGGCGGCCGAGGCGGGGATGAATCTCAGCGGCCAGCGGCTGACGCTTAAAAACGGGCGGCTCGAAGTCGACGCGCGGTAATACTGCGCCCGATCGGATGACACCGCTAGCGGGCCTCACGTACGGGCGTTTCTTGTCCACTCGCTTTTTTCTCGCGCAGCACGATCAGCCGCTGCGGCCCGAGTTCGACCGACTCCATGCGTCCCGTGACGCGGATTTTTTCTCCCGTTTGCGGCAAGACTCGATCGGTCACGATTTTGATCGTCCCCGTGTCGTCTTTCACCTCGAAGAATTTAATCACCAGAAGCGACGTAGAACCCGTTACCGTCCCGGAAACCGTCACTTCCTTGTTTTCATAATCGCGCGGATGATCCAGAATATTTTTGATTTTCGTCGCCGTAAACTTGTCGGCGAGATCGCAGCCGAACAGGGCGACGATAACGAGAAAAACTATATGAATTTGGATTTGCATGCGGGCGCTGCTCGGCATATCAACCCTCCCCATCGAGCCTCGGCATCACCTCGCGCGCGAACTGTTCCATCGATTCGAGCACCAGACGATGAGGCATGCTGCCGATGTTCATCCAGACGAGCAGGTGCGCCGCGCGCGTCTCTTCGGCGAGCCGGCGCAATTTTTCCACCGCCGACGCCGAATCCCCGACCACCGCATGCTCCGCGCAGACGCGCTCGAATGTGAGTTCTCCCGTCGCCGTCTTCAGCAGGCGCGGCGGCAGCGGATCGCCGCGCGCGGTGAGCCAATCGATGTAGCTCGTCCTCATCTCCCCGATCGTCCGGTAGTAGCTCATGATTCCTTCGCGCGACCGCTCGCGCGCTTCATCGACATTGCGCGCCAGATGCATCGGCACGAGCAGACCCAATTCGCGCCGCGCCCGATCGTGGCCGTGGCTCTCGATGCCGGACCAATACAAATTCGCCAGCTCCACGACCTGCTCCCGCGTGCGCGTATGAATCGGCAAAAAAAGATTCACGCCCATGCGCGAGGCAAGCTCGACCCCCTCCGTCGAGCTCGCGGCGATGTAAACCGGCGGATGAGGTTTCTGCATCGGCTTGGGATTGACGACGACGCCGGGAATTTTAAAGAAGCGCCCGTCGAACGAGAGCGCGTCGTCCGTCCACGCGGCCTGAATAATCTTGAGGCTCTCTTCGACGATCTCGTGCGTCTTTTGATGATCCGCGCCGAAGCACTCATAGACCCGGCTGTGCGGGTGGCCGCCGCCCGCGGCAAAGTCCATGCGGCCGCGCGAGACGATATCGAGCGTCGCCGATAACTCGGCGATCTCGACCGGGTGATGCACCGGCAGCGTGTTGACGGCGACGCCGAGGCGGAGCCGCTTCGTTCGCGCCGCCGCCGCGCCGAGGACCACATAAGGCGCGGCGAGCAGAGACATTCCCGGCTGGCAGTGAATCTCGGCGATCCAGAAACCGCGAAAGCCGAGTGCGTCGGCGCGCTCAGCCTGTTCGAGAAATTCCTCCAGCCGAGCGGCCGGCGCCGCGCCTGCGGGACATTGGATTTCGGTGAAGAGGCTGAAGTTCATGGAACCTCAAGGATGAGGGATGACGGATGAAGGATGAAACAAGAACGCGGACCAAGCGCCTTTTTCATCCCTCATCCTTTCGCCTTCATCCTTGCCATCACACCTTCCAACCCAGGGAAAGATCCACTCGGGTTCCGACGGGATCTTTAATAAACCCTTCCGCGAAGCGGCCGTCGCGCGGAAGAGAGTCCGTCCCTTTCGTCGCGCCGGCTTCGATCGCGGCGTGCGTCGCTTTCTCGACGTTCTCCACCTCGAAGCCGAAATGAAAAATTCCTTCCGGCCGGCCGCGCGCGGGCAAAATCGCCAGGTTGATATGGCCGTCTGAGAGATAGATCGCATCCTGTTTCTCTCCACTGCGCGCGACTTCTTTCATGCCGAACGAGTTGCGGTAGAACTCGGCGAGCTTCGGCGGGTCATTCGTCAAGAGCGCGATATGTCGGATCTTCGCCATAAGATTCCTCCTTAGGATCTCGTTTTCATTTTTGCCAGCCGCTTGGACGCCGCGGCGAGCTGCTTGATGATCGGCAGGTCGAGGCCGCTTTGCCGCGCCAGCTCGCCTGCGAGCGGCACGTCTTTGTCGAAAATATTTGTGCCGATATGCGGTGTGGGGTGGGGTAACGACGGATCGAAGACGCGCGGCCAGCGGTCCAGCAGCTTTTGCGACTCGACCTGTTGAAGCATCTCCAGCACCTGGGGAAATTTGAGACCTTCTGCTTCGCCCAATTGAAGCGCTTCGTGGACCAGCAAGGTTTCGGCGCCTGAAGTCAAGTTCTTGATCAGCTTGGCCGTGTTGCCTGCGCCGACGCCGCCCATGTGAATCACCTTCTTCCCCATGCGGAGAAGATGAGGCTGCGCGCGCTCCACGTCTTCCTTCGACCCCCCGACGACGAAAATCAAATCGCCTGCGCGCACCGCCCGCGGCACGCCGAGCATGCAGGCGTCGATCACCCGGACGCCGCGCTTGGCGGCCGCCTCGGCGACTTTGCGCGTCGTTTGCGGCAGAATCGTGCTATGTAAAATGAGCAGCGTGTCGGGCCGGGCGTTTTCCACGATCGCGCCTTTGCCGAGCGCGCAGTCGAGCGCTTCATCGTCCGTGCGCACAACGATATCGACGAACGCGCACGCCGTCGCCACTTCCGCCGCACTCTGCGCGATATCCGCGCCGAGCGCCCGCGCCGCGTCCAGCGCAGCGGCATCGATGTCATACGCGGTCGCATGCGCTCCGGCGAGCTTCAATCGCGCCAAGAGCGCGCTTCCCATCGCGCCGACGCCGACTATCCCGATCTTTTCCATCATCGTCTCCGACATTACTATCCGCGCAAGTAGTCTAGTGAAAACACTCTTTTCGGCGGCCGGCTACTCGACGATTTTCCCTTCGTCCTGCCCGCCGCCGTGCTGATACACGATCCGCTTGCCGCTTGCAGCGTCGATCTCGTTTCGAGCGCCGCCGGCCTGCGCCAGGTCCTCCGCGGTCGGCTTGTGGCTGTTGCCGAGCAAAATCATCGGCTCGTCGTAGGGATTGGAGCCTTCGTAATACTCGTGCGCCGGAATGCTGAGGATCATGCCCGGAGAGAGCTCGTGCGTCTCGTTCAGTCCTTTCATTACACCGCGCCCCGTAACGACGTAATAACTCCGGTCCGACGGATGATTGTGCATTTTCTGCACGTCGCCGGGCGGAAAGAAAAGCAGCCACGTGTGCAGGTTGTCGCGCCGGAAGAGATCGATCCTGCGCTGGCCCTTCTTTCTTTGCTTGGCGAACTCGCTTACGTCCAATAACTTCATAGCCGCCTCCTTTTCCTATTGTTGATACAATTTGTCGATGAAACCGGACTTCTCCAGCTCGGCCAGGAACGAATTGTCGATCGCCTGTTCCGGCTTCGCGGTCCTGGCCGCCGGATGGTTGGCGAAGTTGAGCATCGTCTGCACGGCGCCGGTCGAGACGTAGGGAATTTTTTCCCACGCCGGCAAAAAAGTTTTGTAAGTCTCTTCGAGATCGTCGGCGTCGCTCAATTTCGTGTACTTTCCGATCGCCTGCTTCGCCTGTTCGGGGTCGGTGCGGACGATCTTGAGGCCTTCCAAGTATCCCTGCAAGAAGCTGCGCACGCGCTCGGGATTTTCTTTCATGTACTGCCGCGTGCTGGCGAAGGCGACGTGAATCATCGGGATATTTTTTTCCGTCACATTGACAAGCTCTTTGAGCCCGGCCTTGCGCGCCCGCACCGTTGTCGGCGCGGAGATGACGCCGGCGTCGATATTTCCCTGCGTGAGCGCGGTCATGATCGCGGGGATGCCGTCGAGATAAGCGATGCGGACATCTTTTCCCAGCGTCATGCCGGCGTCCCGCGCGAGCATGCGCGCGACGAAATCGGTCGTCGATCCGGGCTGGGTCACGCCGATCACTTTGCCTTTGAGATCGGCGAAGCTCTTGAGTTCCGGCTTGCTGTAGAGCGAAAAGACGGCGCGGTTGAGCACGCCGAGCATGAAAACGACATCATGGCCGGCGAGATTCGCCTCGATCAGCTCGCCGCCGGGATTGCAGATGTCGAGGCTGCGCGAGATCAGCGCCTGCGTCGCCGTGGCCGGCAAAATGTATTTCAAGTCCACGCTCACGCCGTATTTGGCGAAGAGATTTCTTTCCTGCGCCACCCAGATCGGCGCGAACGCGCCGCTCACCGCGGCGTAGCTCGATTTGATCGCCGCCGGCTCGGCGGCGCGAGCAACCGCGGCAAGGCCGAGAAAGAGCATCAGCCCCGACCCAATCTTCGCCGTGACGCTTCCTCTTTTCATTTCCGTCCCAGCTCGCTCATGACTTCGTTGACGAATCTCAGATCCATGTACTCCGTCGCTTTTTTCTTCGGCTTCACGTTGAGCGCCGCGGCTTGCCACTCGGCCATCAGCTCCACGCCCTGCGCCGTCGGCACGGGATTGAGCGAGTTGCGAATCAAAGAGTAGGCATCCGCAGCGCCGTCGCGATCCATACTGAGATGCTTCGACATGCTCAAGATCGCGTCTTCGGGATGGTCGCGGGTGTGGAGCACTCCTTTGACCACGGCGCGCACCATCCTTTTTACTTGCTGGGGGTTTTCACGAATCCACTTTCCCGTCGCCGCAAGGCCGGTAAACGCCGTGTCCTTAAAAACGTCGGCCAAGTTCACCAGCCGCTTGAAGCCCGACTTGATCGCGACGTAATCGGCGGGAGGCGCGAGCAGCGCCGCGGCGATCAAACCCTGCTTCATGGCCGCGACCTTCGGCGTGCTGCCGGGAATGTTGAGATACTCGACCTCTTTCTCACTGATCTTGTTCACTTCCAGCAGCGCACGGATTCCCGCATAAGTCGAGCCGCCGAAGCTCACGCCGATTTTTTTCCCCCTGAGATCCGAGACCTTCTGGATGTCGGGAGTCACGACAAGTGAAAACGTCGGACGGCCGACCTGCTGGGCGAGCAGGACGATATCCGCTCCCTCCCAGATCGCCGGCATCTGCGGCCCGATGGTGAGAATATATTGCATCTGCCCGCCGAGAAGCGCCTGGACCGCGATCGTCGCCGAGCGCACCGAGATCAGCTCGATGTCCAGCCCTTCGCTCTTGTAAAACCCTTTATCGAGCGCCACGAAAGCGGGCAGGAACTGCACGTTAGGCGAAGGATAGCCCGCGCGAATCAGCTCGGCCCAAACCGGCGAAGCGCCGGCGACGACTAAAGACAACGCGGTAAGAAATACCCGACGCATCATTTTTCCCGCCTTACCACCCGATCGCATACCCCTCCCGTCTAGGGTCCGCGGCGCCCATCCACGCGCCGGTCGCCGGATCTCGTGTAATCACTTGCGACGCGCCGAACGACCAGCGGTCGACGACTTTTACTTTGTGGCCTTTCGCTTCCAACCCTTCTCTGACCGCCGCCGGAAAACCTTCTTCCATCCGGAGTTCCTCCGGCAGCTTGTCGCGCGGCGGCGTGCCCGGCATGTGGCTCCAGCGCGGCGCCTCGACCGCCGACTGCGGGTCCATTCTTCGATCGAGAAGTTGATGGAGGATTTGCACGTTCGTCTGCGGCTGGTCGTCGTTGCCCGGCGTGCCGCCCATAGCGAAAAACAATCCGCCGCGAAACGCCATGTAAGAATTGAGCGTGTGCGCCGGGCGCTTGCCGGGCTTGAGCGCGTTGGCCCTTCTTTCATCGAGGAGAAAGCTGCACAGCCGATTGTTCATTGCGATACCGGTGTCGCCCGCTATGATGCGCGAGCCGAACGGCGCGAAGACGCTCTGGATAAGAGTGACCGCGTTGCCATCGCGGTCGGCGGCGCAGAGATAGGTCGTGTCGCCGCCGGCGGACGCGGCGCGCGTGGTCGGCGTCGCGCCGTTGGAGATCGCGTTTCTTCTTGCCGCGGCGTGCGCTTTGGAGATAAGGCGCGCGATCTGCGGATCGCCGAAGCGCGGATCGTCGAGATGATTCAACCGGTCCTCGAAGGCGAGCTTCTTGGCTTCGATCATGACGTGAATCGCCTCGGCGGGCGCCATCCGATCGAGCGGATAAGCTTCGACAATGTTGAGCATCTCGAGAACCATGAAGCCCTGCGAGACCGGCGGTTGTTCGAAAAGAGTAAAATCCCGGTACGTCGAGCTGAGCGGCTCCTCCCAATCGGCGAACTTCCCTTGCAGATCTTCTTCGGTAAGAATTCCGCCTTCCGCTTTGACGGCCGCGCACACGCGCTCGGCCGATTCGCCGGAGTAGAACGCCTTCCTGCCCTTCTTCGCGATCAGCTCGATCGTGTCCGCGAGACCTTTCTGCACGAGGATGCTACCGGGCGCCACCGAATCCAAAACTTGCCCGTAGTTGCGGTTCACCAAAGGAAACGAGCGGCTGAATTCTTGGATTCTAGCGCTAAGATGATCCGAGATCGGAAATCCGTCGCGCGCGTAAGCGACCGCGTCCGCGGCGATTCTCGGCAGCTCCAGCGTGCCGTAACGTTTGTGCAGCTCGGTCCAGCCATCGACCGCACCGGGCACGGCGATGCTGAGCGGTCCTTCGGTAGGAATTGTTGTAAGGCCTTTGGCGCGAAAAAAATCTATCGTCGCCCGTTTCGGCGCCGGGCCGCTCGCGTTTAGCGCTTCGACCTTGCCGGTTTTTTTCATATAGACCAGCGCGAAGATGTCGCCGCCGGGCCCGGAGGTTTCCGGCGTGACGACGCTTAGAGCGAGAGAGGCCGCAAGCGCGGCATCCACCGCGTTGCCGCCGTCCAGCAGCGCCCGCATGCCGGCGAGCGACGCGAGGTAGTGGCCGGAGGAAACCATGCCGTTTCGACCCATGACGACAGGCCTTCCCGCGTGGCCGAAATTCATGACGCGCCGAGCCGGAGAACTTTCTCCGCGTTGCCGCCGAGAATTTTTTCCCGCTCTTCCTTTCCGAGCCCCAGCTCCTCGATCGCCTTCAAGCTGTTTTTCGCCAGCACGCAGCCTTCTTCCGGCCCGTAGGGATAATTCGTGCCGAGCACCAAGCGGTCCGAGCCGAAAAAATCAAACACGCAGCGGAGTGTCGAAGATGGATGATCGGCCGTATCGACGTAGAATCTTCTGAACGAATCGAGCGGATTTTCTTTGAGGCCGTAGCGCTGGCGGATCTCTTCCGTCCTGCCGGTGTAGATGTTGATCGCTCGCTGGGCGAAAAACGCCAGCACGCCGCCCACGTCGGCGACGACGAAGTTGATTTCCGGAAAGCGCTCCAGCACGCGGCCATAGACCAGCCGCGTCATCGCCACCGTCGAGTCGAAGGCCCAGCCGAAAATGAGCGTCGGCATGATGTCGAGACCGACGGCTTCTGTCGCCAGCGGCGCGGTCGGATGCAGATAGACGGGCAGGCGAAGTCGGGCGAGCCGCTCGTAGATCGGAAAAAACTCCTCGCTGTCGAGCGCCCGGCCGTTCAGATTCGTGAAGCAGCCGAAGCCGCGCATGCCGAGCTCATTCACTGCGCGCGACAGCTCGTCGAGCGACGCGTGAGTGGAACAGGTCGGCAAGGTAAAGAGTCCGACGAAACGGCGCGGATGTTTTTTACAGAGCGCCGCGAGCGCGTCGTTCGCGACGCGGGCGAGCGCGAGCGCGCCGTCGCCCTCGAAACGGTCGGCCGCCGGCGCCGGGATGCTCAAGACTTGCACGTCGATGCCGAGCCGGTCCATGTGCGCGATGCGCCGGTCGATATCGCGGCCTTGAAACGTCGCCGTGTTGATCCGGCAGCCGAGCTTGCGGTCGAAAAAATAGCGCATGCCGCTGTGCGGATCGGGCGGCTCCAAGATGACTTCGCCGTCGAGCCGGTCCATCTCGGCGATGTAACTCTCGGGAAAAACGTGGGCTTGGAAGTCGATTATCATTTACAGCCCGTAGAGCGCGCGTGGATTATCGTCGAGAATTTTGTCGATCACGCTCGCGCCGATCTCGCCGGTCTGCTTGAGCGTGCGCAGCGCGTCGAGCTCGCTCGCCGTGTCGGCGTGGCCGTAGTCCGAGCCGATTACGAGGTTATCAGGACCGGAGTACTTGAGAATATACTGCAGGTCGTCGTCGGTCTGGCAGGCGACGTAAATCCGGCTGTCGCGGAGAATATTTTTCCCCGCCTGCCGGCCCCTTCGCTGCAGGCGGCGCGCGATGTCGTGCAGCGCGTAGGGAATCCACTGCGCGCTGACTTCGATGAAACCGAATTTCAATTTCGGAAACCGTTCGGGTATGCCCTCGAAGAGGACCGAGTGAAAAGAGCCGACGACGGCGAGCTTGAACTTGTTGAACCCGGACTCGCGCTCGAAAAAATCATGGACCGCAAAACTCCCGGTCGCCGAGTGCACGCAGACCGGCATGGCGAGCCTGCTTGCTTCTTCGTAGAGCGGGTAGAAGTAAGGATCGGAGAGGAGCCGGTCGCCTTCCAGCCCGCGGATGAAAATCCCGCAGGCGCCGTTCTCTTTGGCCCACCGCGCCTCGGCCAGCGCCGCGTCCATCGTGAGCAGCGGCAGGACGACGACCCATCTGAGACGGCCGTTGCCGCGTTTCCAGATATCGACGAGCCAGCGGTTGTAGCTGCGCGCCAGCGCCAGCTCGATTTCGGGCCGTTGGGTGAACGGCCTCAAAAAAACCGTCGGGTAAAGAACCTGGATATCGACTCCGAGCGCGTCCATGTGCTTGATTCGCGCCGGGATGTCTTCCATCTCGCGCGACTCTTTCGGCGTGTCACCGCCGACGTTGCGCGCCTTGCCGTGAAGCCGTCCGTCGATCAGCCACGATTCGCCGCCGGTCTCTTGGTCGTCGGGCGTCGCGACGACGCGCGGTCTATAGGCGCGCTCGGACTCAAGCATGTAATCCCACGTCCGGTCGGTCTCCAGCACGTGGGCGTCGGCGTCGATGATCGGCATGAATCAGTTTCCGGATTTTATTAACAACGATTCCGGCGCCGCGCGATCGGTTTTGGAGCCGACCGCTCCGCCGCAGCCCTGGCAAATGTATTCATAGAGATCGCCGTCGGGCAAAACCAAAAGCAGCCGTTCGCTGACCGGCATCGCCCGGCCGCAGCGGTTGCAATAGAGCAGCGACGCCCTCAACTGGTCGAACTGCTTTTCCATGACTGCGATCGGCCGCTCGCTTACTCTTTGTGTTGCGCCTCGCGCGCGGCCTTGGTCTCTTTCACCACTTTATCGACGAGATGCGCCGGCAGCTCCTCGTAGTGGGAGAATTCCGTCGTGAAGCTGCCGCGACCGCTGGTCATCGCGTTCAAGTCGAGCGAGTACTTCAAAACCTCCGCCATCGGCACGCGCGCTTTAATGACTTCGGTATGGCCGTGGGTTTCCATGCCCTCGACCTTGCCACGCCGACCGTTCAAGTCGCCGATCACCGCGCCCATGTTCTCGTCGGGCACGGCGATCTCCATGTGCATGATCGGTTCGAGAATGATCGGCTTGGCCTTGTCCACCGCGGCCTTGAAGCCGAGCGACGCCGCGATCTTGAACGCCATGTCGGAGGAATCGACGTCGTGGTACGAGCCGTCGTATAAAGTCGCGCGCACATCCACCATCTGATAGCCCGCAAGGTGCCCTTCGCCCATCGCCTCTCTAATTCCCTTCTCGACGGCCGGAATGTAGTTCCGCGGGACCGCGCCGCCGACGACGTCATCCACGAATTCGAAGCCCTTGCCGCGCGGCAGCGGCTCTATCTTGATCCAGGTATCGCCGTACTGGCCCCTGCCGCCGGTTTGTTTCTTGAGTTTTCCCTGCGAGCTGGCGCTCCCTTTGATGGTTTCTTTGTACGGCACTTTGGGCACCTTCAGCTCCACCTCGGCTCCGTACTTGCGCCGGAGTTTCTCAACGATGACTTCAACATGAAGCTGGCCCATGCCGGAGAGAATAAATTCCCGCGTCTGGGTGTCGCGGTGGAGCTCGATCGTGGGATCTTCTTCCATCAGCTTGTGCAGCCCCTGCGGCACTTTTTCCTCGTCCGCCTTGGTCTTGGGCTCGAGCGCGAACGAGATCAAATGCGTGAAGTGGCTTAAGCCATCGAATTGCACCGGCGCCCTCTCATCGCACAGCGTGTCGCCCGAAGCGACGTCTTTCAATTTCGCCGCCGCGACGATCTCGCCGGCGACGGCTTCGCGCACGCCCTCCTGCTTTTTTCCTTCAAGCTTGAAAAGGTGGCCGATCTTCTCTTTGACCTGCTTGTTGGGATTATAGACCGTCATGTCTTCTGCGATCTTTCCCGACACGACGCGCATGATCGAAAGCTTTCCGGCGAACGGATCGATCAGCGTCTTGAACACGTACGCGGAAGCCGGCGCCGCCGGATCGCACGCACGCGTCTCCGTTTCGCGCGTCACCGGATTGATTCCGGCGAACGCGCCCTCTTCCTGGGGCGACGGCAAGTAGTCGTTGATCGCGTCGAGTAATTGCGGCACGCCGATCTGGCGCAGCGCCGAGCCGAAGAGCACGGGAAATAGCTGACCCTTGATCACCGCGCTGCGAATTCCCCGCTTGAGCTCGTCCGGCGTCATGTCCTGCGCTTCGAGATATTTTTCCAACAAGGCGTCGTCGGTCTCGGCCACGTTCTCCATCAACTCGACGCGCAACTCCGCCGCCTGCTTGGCGAGGTCGGAAGGGATTTCCGTTTCTTTGAATTTGCCCGTGTCGCTCTCGAAGAGAAGCGCCTTCATCGAAACCAGATCGACGACGCCCTTGAAGCCTTCTTCGGCGCCGATCGGCAGTTGCAGGTGGACGCCCTTGGTTTCGAGCGCGGAGAAAATCGCGTCGAGCCCTTCCCGCAGGTTGGCTTTTTCCCGCTCCATCTTGCCGACGAAAACAAGCCGGCTGACGCCGAGCTCGTTCGCGCGCTGCCAGAGCCTTTCGGTCTCAACGCGCATGCCGGTCGATGGACTCAAGAGAAACAGCGCCGCGCGAAACGCGCGCATCGCGTTGATCGTATCAGGGAGAAAGGTTGCGTAGCCCGGCGTGTCGATCAGGCAAAAGGGAGATTTTTTCCAGGCGAGCGAGTGAAGCGCGGTGGAGAGCGAAATGTGCCGGTGAATTTCTTCCGGCTCGAAATCGAACGCCGAAGTTCCGTCCGCCACCCGACCCAGTCGCGGCGTCGCGCCGGCGGCGAACAGCATCGCCTCGCCGAGCGAGGTCTTGCCGACGCCGCCGTGACCCAGGATGCCAACGTTGCGCAGTTTGTCCATCTCGATCATCTGCCGCCGACCTCCTTCTTGATCTCTTGCTTGATCTCTTGCTTGATCTCTTGCGGTTTCTTTTTCACGTCCTGAAGGGAATTTCTCTCATAAATAATTCGGAGCCCGTCGAGCGTGAGAAACTCGTCGACGTCGTCGATGAAAGAGCACTCGGGTGCGATCACCCGTGCCAAACCGCCGGTGGCGATAACCTTGGCCCGGACGCCGTTTTCTTTCTGAATCCGCTCGACGATACCGTCCACCAGACCGACGTAGCCGTAAAACACGCCGGCTTGAATCGAATGGACGGGATTTTTTCCGACGATCTCCTTAGGTTTAACGATTTCGACGCGCGGCAGCTTGGAGGCGCGCTGGAACAGCGCCTCGACGGAGATCAGCAGGCCGGGCGCGATGCAGCCGCCGACGTATTCGCCTTTTTTGGAAATGAAATCGAAAGTCGTCGCCGTGCCGAAATCGACCGCGATGCAGCAGTCGCCGTAGCGCTCGTAGGCGGCGACGCCGTTGCAGATGCGGTCGGCGCCGACTTCTTTGGGGCTGTCGTAGAGGATCGGCATGCCGGTCTTGACGCCGGGGCCGACGATCAGCGGCGCGAGGCCGAAGAGCCTATCGCTCAGCTCCTGGATCATACTCGTCATCGGCGGCACGACGCACGAGACGATGATCGCGTCGATTTGATCGCAGTCGAATTTTTTCGCCGCCGCGAGCTGCGAAATGACCGCGCTGTATTCGTCCACGGTCCGCTCCGGCTGCGTCTGCAGGCGCCAGTGCGTGACGAGCTTTTGCCCATCGTAGATTCCGAGAACGATGTTCGTATTGCCGATGTCGATCGTTAGCAGCATCTTCCTCTACGGATCGAGCGGAATCACGTCGCCGGCGATGATTTTTTTGAGCGCGCCGCCGTCCATTTCGATGACGAGCGCGCCGTCGCCGTCGATTCCCCGGGCAATCCCCGTCAAGCGCTCCTCCCCCATTTCGACTCTGACTCTTCGGTCTCGAAGCTCGAAATGGCTTTCCCAGCGCCGGGCGACCCAGGGGAACCCCCTGCTCTCCAGTTCCCCATAGCACCTGTCGAGGCTCTGAATCAATTCCCTTGCGAAAAAGTTCCGATCGACCGGCTCGCCGGTCAGGATGAGAAGTGAAGTGGCGCGGTCGCGAATGTCATCGGGCAAGAGGTCGCCGGGGAGATTGAGGTTGACGCCGACACCGACGACGACGAAGTCGAGGCGCTCGAAATTGCAGGAGGACTCGGTCAAGATGCCGGCGAGTTTTTTGCTTCCGACGGTGATGTCGTTCGGCCACTTGATGGCGGGCGGCGCGCCGAGAAAAGATTGAACCGTCTCCGCGAGCGCGACCGCGGACACGAGCGTGAGCTTGGGCGCCTCGGCGGGAGCGAGCTTCGGCTTGAGAACGACGGAGAGATGGAGGTTCAAGCCCGGCGGCGAAAACCAACTGCGCCCGAGCCGCCCTTTGCCGCGCGTCTGGCTCTCGGCGATGACGACCTCGCCCTCCGCCGCGCCCGCTTGAGCCAGCTTGAAAGCCCAGCGGTTGGTCGATTCGAGCTCCGAAAAGTAGTGGATTTTTTTCCCGAGCCGCGCGCTCTCGATTTGCTGCCGGATCTCTTCCGGTTCAAGCGGCGTGGGGAATTTGGCCATGGGTTTAACCGTTCAAGCCTAAAACCCTTCAACCGTTTCTATTTTGGCGCGGCGATCTTCATGTTGAAGTCGATCGCCGGCGCGGAATGGGTGAGCGCGCCGACGGAGATGAAATCGACTCCCGTGGCTGCGACTTCGCGCAGCGTTTCCATCGTGATTCCGCCCGACGCCTCGACCCAGGCGCGCTTGTCGATCAGGCGCACCGCTTCGGCCATCTGCGTGACGTTCATGTTATCGAGCATGATCACGTCCGCGCCCGCAGCGAGCGCATCGCCGATTTGCTCCAGGCTCGCGCATTCGACTTCCACCCGCGCCATAAAAGGCGCACCGCAGCGCACCCGCTCGACCGCGGCGGCAATCGATCCGGCGGCGGCTATGTGATTGTCTTTGACGAGCGCGGCGTCGTAGAGGCCGAAGCGGTGGTTGGTTCCGCCGCCCATGCGCACGGCGTATTTTTCCAGGGTGCGAAAGCCGGGCGTGGTCTTCCGCGTGTCGATGAGCTTGCAGGGAAAATCTTTCACCGCCTCGACGTAGCGCCGCGTCAGTGTCGCCGTGCCGGAGAGGCGTTGGAGAAAATTGAGCGCCGTCCGCTCGCCCATCAGCAGCGCGCGCGCCGGCCCGTCGGCCTCCGCCACCACCTTACCGCGTGCGACGGCGTCGCCGTCGCGCGCGAGACAGCGGACCTTGACGGCTTCGTCCAACAGACTAAAAATCTTCTGAAGCAGAATAAGGCCGGCGACCACGCCTTCTTTTTTGGCGCGAAACAGCCCCTTGCTCACGGCGTCGCGCGGCACCGTGCTGAGCGTCGTAATGTCGCCGGGGCCGATATCTTCTTCGAGCGCCGAGCGGATCAATTGTTCGATTTGCGGAGTTACGACGATGTCCATGACTAAGCTTTGTCTCCCGTCTGCTCGATTTCTCGAATCCTTCCAAGGCTCAGCTTCAGCGTGCGAATTTTTTCCTCGAACTCCGCCGCTTTTTCTTTTTCCCGCCGGACGACTGCTTCCTTCGCCTTGGCCACGAAGTCGCCGTTGCCGAGCTTGCGCTTGACGCGCGCCAGATCTTCTTCCGCACGGCCGAGCTCCCGGTCGAGGCGGATTTTTTCTTCTTCGAGATCAATCATGTCGCCGAGCGGCACATACACCTCGGTCTCGCCGACGATCGCCGTCGCCGCTCCTTTGGGCCGCTCGCCGTCGCTCAGGTAATCCACCGAGCCGACGCGCGCAAGGGCGCGGAGATAACGCTCCTGCGAGCGCAGAAAGGCGCGGTTGTCTGCCGAAGCGAACAAGATCACTTTTACTTCTTTGGACGGCGCGCAATTCATCTCGGCGCGGAGATTGCGCACCGCGCGCGTGATCTCCATCAGATAACCGATTTTTTCTTCGACCTCCGGCCGGCGATACGCGGCCTCGACGCGCGGATACTTCTGGAGCATCAGCGTCAGGCCTGCTTCTTTCCGTCCGAGCTTATCATTCAGCGCGCGCCAGATCTCCTCCGTGACGAACGGCATCACCGGATGGAGCAGCAAGAGAATATTTTCCAGCACCGTCGCGAGGACGCGCTCGGTGCGGCGACGCTCGTTTTCGTCGCCGCCGTTGAGCGCGAGCTTGCTCATTTCGATGTGCCAGTCGCAGAACTCGTGCCAGGTGAACTGATAAAGATAGTGCGCGTATTCGTTGAAGCGGTACGAATCGATCGCCTCGCGGACACTGCCGACGGTCGCGGCGAGACGCGACAGTATCCACCGATCCGCGACGTTCAGCTCTTCGTGCGCCGGCCTTTCCGAGGTTTCTTTACCGTCGATGTTGCGGATCGTCAGGTTCATGAGCACAAATCGCGCCGCGTTCCAGAGCTTGTTGACGAAATTCTGATAGCCGTCGATCCGCTCCTCCGCGAGCTTGATGTCGCGCCCCATCGCCGCCATGGCTGCCAGCGTGAAGCGAAACGCGTCGGCGCCGTACTTGCCCATGATTTCCAACGGGTCGATGACGTTGCCTTTCGACTTCGACATCTTCTGCCCTTCTTGATCTCGGACCAGGGCGTGGATGTAAACATCGCGGAACGGCACGTCGCCCATGAACTTGAGCCCCATCATGATCATCCGCGCGACCCAGAAAAAGAGAATGTCGAAGCCGGTCACGAGCACCGACGTCGGATAGAAGCGTTTCAGGTCCTCCGTTCGCTCCGGCCAGCCCAAAGTGGAGAACGGCCAGAGACCGGACGAGAACCAGGTGTCGAGAACGTCGGGATCGCGAATAAATTTTTCGCCGCCGCACACCGGGCAGCGCGTCGGCTCTGCGCGCGCGACAATCGGCTTGGCATCTTTGTCGAGGATGAGATCGCCCGTTCCGGTTTTGATCGCGTGGCCGGCGTTGCAATCGGCGCAATACCACGCCGGGATCTGGTGGCCCCACCAGATCTGGCGCGAGATGCACCAGTCTTTGATATTTTCCATCCAGGCGAAGTAGGAATTCGCCCAGCCTTCGGGCACGATGCGCACTCTACCGTCGCGCACGACTTCGATGGCCGGCGCGGCCAGCGGCTGAATTTTCACGAACCACTGCGGCGTGAGATAAGGCTCGACGGGCGTTTGGCAGCGGTAGCACCGTCCCAACGCCAGGCGATACGGCTCGACTTTTTCCAACAACCCGTTGGCTTTCAATTCATCGACGACGAGCTTGCGCGCCTCGAAGCGGTCTTTGAGCCGGTAGCGCGCGAGCCACGCGGGCTCGCGGCCTTCGATAGCGAAGGCGGCCGGGCGGATTTTCGCCTCGTCGTCGAAGATGCAAATTTTTTCCAGGCCGTATTTCTGGCCGATCTCAAAGTCGTTGAAATCGTGGCCCGGCGTGATCTTGAGCGCGCCGGTGCCGAAGGCGGGATCGACGTAAACGTCGCCGATGACCGGCAGCTCGCGGCCGACGATCGGAAGACGGACTCTCTTGCCGACGGCGTTTTTATAACGCTCGTCGTCCGGATGCACCGCGACGGCGGTGTCGCCGAGCATCGTTTCCGGCCGCGTCGTCGCCACGGTCAAGCCGCCGGACGGATCATCGACGAAAGGATAGCGAATGTGCCAGAGGTGGCCGTCGGTTTCTTCGTGCACGACTTCGATGTCGGCCAGCGCCGTCTTGCAGCGCGGGCACCAGTTGACCAATCTCTCGGCGCGGTAAAGCAGCCCATCTTCCCACAAGCGCACGAACGCTTCGCGCACGGCGCGCGACAGCCCCTCGTCCATGGTAAAGCGCTCGTGGCGCCAGTCGCAGGAAACACCGAGGGCCTTGAGCTGGTTGAGAATCGTGTTGCCGGCTTCTTCTTTCCACTGCCATACGCGGGCGATGAATTTTTCTCGTCCGAGTTGCGCTCGGCTGATTCCTTCTTGCGCGAGCTGACGCTCGACGACGTTTTGCGTCGCGATGCCGGCGTGGTCGGTCCCCGGCACCCAGAGGACGCTGTAGCCGTCCATGCGCTTGTAGCGGCAGAGAATATCTTGCAGCGTGTTGTTGAGCGCATGGCCCATGTGGAGCGAGCCGGTGACGTTCGGCGGCGGGATCACCATCGAGAACGAACGCTCTGCGCCATCTGAAGGACGGAAAGCCCCGAGTTCGTCCCAGTAGCGGTACCACTTGGCTTCGATTTCCCCGTGGGCGTATGCCTTGGATAGTTCCATTACGAGTCGGCTTTTTTGGGCGCTTTGCGATTCTCCGCGGGCGGCGCGTCTTCACCGACGACTTCGACCAGCTCGATCAATTCCGCCTCCGGCTCGGACGGCTCGCTTTTCGCGACCAGGGCTTTTTTCTCGCTGGCTTTGACTTTCTCCGCTTTCGGCTCGACGGGCGACGCGGCCTTCTGCCGCTCTCTGCCTGCGCTCGCTGGAGATAAAAGCTCCGTCACGGCGGTGTGAAACGCCTTGCTTTCGATCGGCTTCGTGATTGCCACCAGCTTGTCCCGCCGGGATGGCCGCGCGGTTTGGTCCTCGTCGATCCACAGCGTGGGTATCAGCGAACTCTCGACCGCACGGCTGAGCTCCGGCGAAAGTTTGTCGCTTGCGCGAAGCGCGCCGGCGTCCACGATCAGAAGATCGACATCCCGCAAAGCGCCGATGGCGGACGCGGTAACGCTCACTTCCACCCGCACGTCGTGCTCGGGAAACAGCGACAGCGCGATCGCCTGCTGCAAAACTTTGTGCGGCTCGATGAGAACGACTTTTCCCATGGCTGGAGCTATATAAATCGCACGTTAACTTGACTAAGGCGGCGCGCTCAGGTTAGATAAAAAAGTTCCGGGCGCTCGGCCTGACGTGCGAAAGTGGCGGAATTGGTAGACGCGCAGGATTCAGGATCCTGTGGGCTAACACCCGTGGGGGTTCAATTCCCCCCTTTCGCACCATCTCTTCACAATCGAAAGATTTATCATAGACTTCTAAATTTCTCTAACGATCCATGGCGACCCTCCATGGCGAGGCATCGTCGTACCCGGCGGGTCGAAGTGCTGGTGAGCGTTCAGACTTTATGACGAAATGGATAGCGCCGCTGCTGCTGGTTTTGCTGCTCGGCGGCTGCGAGAAGAAATCGGATGCGCCGGTGAAAACCGCGGCTAATGGAAATCCCGACCGTGGGCGCGCGATTTATCTTTCCAATTGCGCCGCGTGCCACAACAACGATCCATCGCGGGATGGAGCGATCGGACCGGCGATCAAAGGCTCGTCATCCGCCTTGATCGAGGCGCGCGTGCTGAAGGCGGCGTATCCGCCCGGCTACACGCCGAAGCGGAACACCGCCGTTATGCCCGCCCAACCGTACCTGGGACCTTCGATCCCCGACCTGGCGGCGTTTCTCAACCAGCCCTGATATAAAATTCTAGGCCAGCGCCTTCACAACCACATACAGCAGGGCCGTGAGGATAAAGCCGGCCCACAACGCGCCCGATACGGAGTCCAGCGGCTTTTTCGTCGGCCCCTGGGTCCCCGCCAGAGCATTCACCTCGACGGCGCCGACGATGACGACGGTGGCGATCAGTAGACCCGTCGCCGCCGAACTCGTCGTTTGCCCCACGAGTCCGTTGAAATGGCTCGCCGCACCCATATAAAAAAGCATCGGAATGGAAAAGACCGTGTTGGTTCTGGATGTGAGGGCGGCTCTACGCGCCCGCGCGGCGGCATCGGGAATCGCCTGTCCGCCCTTCGCGACTTGGGTCGCCGAGGCGATCACAACCTGCTGCGCCGGCCAGATCACGAGCCAGACGTTGAGGAACATGAGCGTGCCGATCAAGCCGCCGATGGTAATCGCCAGGCCGTAATTCGTCGTCAGGAAATCGCCGCCGAATTCCCCCAGCTTATGCAAATAAATGAGAATGCCCGAAAGGAAAGTAAACATCGCGCCCCAGCGAAACCACCACAGCGCGCGCGGCACCAGCTTTTGAATCGCCGCGCTCCTGACTCCCGGCTCGGCCTCAGCGAAAAAGGGCGTCTGGACGAAATTGAAATAGTAAAGCATTCCGATCCAGACGACGCCCGCGAGAAAATGAATCCACCGCAACGAGAACAACCCTAGTTCCATCTTTTTCCCCTCCTTCTGGCCTACATGCTTCCCGGACGCTTCAATTCGGCTTCTAGGCTTTATATTAACGGCGGCTTTGTCTTGTCAAGGCCAAACTCGAACGGCGCGGCACGGAGAGATGCGGCGCAAGTCGTTCTTCGAAAAGTAAAAGGTCTATTCATCGCTACACGGCCCGCATCCATCGCATCGAATCGGCTTGACCTACCGGCGGTTCTATGCGATTTTGCCAGTACGCTCCCGGGCTAAAACTTTCCATGCTGCAGCAAAGAAAGAAGAAATCTCCCGACGCGGCCTACGTGTCCGAACTCTTGAAAGCCCAGCGACTCGGCGACGGGGTCGATCCCTTCGATTGCGTCGCCGACGAGCTTCAGTTGGTCGAGGAAAATCTCACCCGCTCGATCCGCTCGGCGGAAAAAACTCTCACCGACATCGCGGCGCACTTGATCTGCGGCGGCGGCAAGCGC
>JBGPTS010000057.1:0-19049 GCA_041490745.1 Binatia bacterium
AGAATAGAAGGTCATCCGGCAATTCCGGTTAAGGCTTCTGCGCGACGACTTTGCCGTTCTGCCAGACGTATATCGGGGTGCCGTAGGCGCGGGCGGTCTTGCGAGCGGATTTCGCCGCGCGACGCAACGCGCGTCCGACGGCCATCGCAAACGTCTTTGAGTCTTTCTTCCCGTTGATCCGTTTCATGGGCCTCGCTCCAGCAATTGGGGTTTAAAGGCTTAAAAGAAAAACCAGACAGAAACCTTCATGCTCGACAGTTCCACGTTTCGGAAATTCCCGAAACGTCGAAATCTAACTAAGCAGAGCGTAGCGATCGGACGTGGAGAATTTCGTCGGCGGAGAGCTCCTGAAGAAATGATTCCGGCACCGCAGTGACAAGAATCGTGTCTCCGAGCGCATTAAAAACCTCGATCGAGTAGCCGACTTCGCCCTGGACGGCCGGATGTCGGTCGACTACGACCGCCAGGTCTCCTCTCCGTAGCTTCTTGTCCGGCATATCATGTGCCAAACCAACCTGCTGATACAATTTGAATTTCAACGCGCCCTCCGTCTGTCCGGATATAAAGTGATAAATTTTGTAATTCCGGTGGTCGATTCTCGCATCCAGATAGTTCTCACGTTTAATACGGTTCCGTTGGAACCCGCGAGTGGCGCTCGTATCTCGTAGTAATCTCCGTACAGAGCTTGCTCGATTAGCTCGGCTTCCATGGGTAAAACTTGCTGACGAATATCTTGCTCCAATCGTTGCCACGTATCTAGGCTGTAACCCGCTTGCTTCAAGAACTCTGATTTATCCCCAACCAGCCTCTTAACGAGAAGATACCTTCTTAGCTTGTCAGGCGCAATGAGAGCGTCGGGAGGCAGCTTCACTAATTTATCTCACTCTTCGGCTTGGTCCGGAAAAGATTAGTCGATTTGCGGGGAAGCTGGCAAGCGCAAATAAAAGGGATAAGGGATGAATCGAAGACAAGGATGAGGGCGGAGGGATGAAGGATGAAAAGAGCGAAACAGGCGTTAGGCCCTTCGACCCTTCGATGAGACTCAGGGCGGGCTTAGCTCCCTTCGGCCTGAGGCTCAGGGCTCGAAGGCAGGACAGGCTCCGAAATACAAGGATGAGGGCGGAGGGATGAAGGATGAAAAAGGGCAAACAGACAGCAAACCTTCACGCGCACGCTTCCACGTTTCGGCAATTCCCGAAACGTCGAAATGACGGTGACAACTGCTAGGCGCTTCTGGCTAATGGTTCTTCGTTTTGGATGACGATCTTGGGACTGGGATTCTCCTTAGGAACGGAAAGTTTTTGTTCCTTGAGCAGCGCGACGTGATCCTCCATGCCCCATTTCGCCCGGTACAAGCAGTCCTCTACGGAATGCCCGACCCCGGTGAAGCCTTCCAAATCCGGAGAATAGAATCCGAAAAAGGTCGGATCGCTGGTTGCCTCGATGACTAGCGAGTATTTCAGATCGATCATAGCTACTCTCCTACCTCTTCAGACCGGCGGCCTTGAGAATCGCATTGCAGGTTCCGCTCGGCACTTCCTTAGGACCATGATAATCGACTCGGATCAACCTGTCCAACCCGCTTTGCCATAGTATCGGATAGAGCCTTTCTCTCGAACCAGCCTGAATCCGTTTTGTTCCAGAAGTCTTACAAGCTCACTGAATCGCATCTCGACGTCCTTTATTATATTCCCGGAGTGTCCGCGGATTTTAGTCGAGCGCCGGGAATCTGGCAAGCACGAAATACAGGCAACAGGCACTAGGCTCCGCCATAAAAATTGGCGGATCAGCCTCAGGCTGAAATAGGCAACAGCCGGAATGCAAGGATGAGGGATGAAAACAAAATAAAAAGCCGTGCTCGTGGGATGTTGTCCGCGGCCCGGCTTTAAGGTCACAATTTGTGACCTTAAAGCTGCGTTCTCTTCTGCCGTAAGCCGGTTTGCGGTTCGATTCCCGTTGGTACCACCACTTCATTCTTCCTCGCCATCATTCCAACATCTAAGAAATTGTTTGCCTCGTCTTCTCAAACGTAAGAGCGATTTTTCCTCCAGCGCGTTCGCGCGCGGCAAATACTCGAAAAATTCCTTTTCCTTCGTGGCACACGGCTTGCTCGATTATAGCCGTAAAGAGGAGAGTTTTTTACGCGAACCGCCGAGAAGCCGATTCCGCTTTCATCCGCGCCCAGGAAGACGCCGCTCATCATCCTCGATATACCGCAGGGACGAAGCCGGGCGCAGCTGATCCGCTTCGGCATCCTGCGCGGCGAATCGATCACGTGCGTCGAAAGGCTTCCCGGCGGCACCGTCGTGGTGGCAAAAAATCGCCAGGAAATCGGCATCGGCGCGGCGCTCGCCAAAACGATCCTCGTCGCCTGCGCGACGCCGGACGAACCGGCGGAAATCGCGGAAATCTAGGTCCCGATGTATATTCCCTCGCTCAAAGAAGCGCGCGGGTGCCACGGGCACGTCGAGAAACACAAGCACCCGGCCACGGAGCCCGCCACGGGCGAGAGCGCTCGGACGAAAGTCGCGCTCGTCGGCAATCCCAACGTCGGCAAATCCATCTTTTTCAATTACCTCTCGGGCATGTACATGGACGTCTCGAATTACCCCGGCACGACGATCGAACTCGCCACCGGCCGGTACAAAGATTTCGACATCTTCGACACGCCGGGCGTCTACGGCATTTCCTCGTTCAGCGACGAAGAGATCGTCACGCGCGAGATCGTTCTCGAAGCCGAAGTCGTTCTCAACGTCGTCGACGCGGCCCATCTCGAGCGCGACCTCTTTCTCACCCGCCAATTGATCGACATGGGAAAGAAAATTTCCGTGTTCTTGAATTTCATGGACGAAGTCGAGCAGATCGGGCTCAAGATCGACACGAAGCTCCTCGCCCGCCTTCTCGGCGTTCCCGTCTTCGAATCCACGGCGACAAAGCGCGCGGGCTTCGATGCCATCGACGGCGCGATCGAGCGCGCGACCCAGGGAATAAAGGACCGCACCCTGCACAACCGGCTGCATTCGATGCTGGCGATGACGGGATCGGAAGCCGAGGCGCTGCTCGTTCTCGAAGGCGACGAAGCCGTCGCGCGCCGCCACGGCGTCGACCCCGCGGACGACCGCGAGAACATCTACATCGACCGGCGCAACCGCGTCAACGCCATCACCGACGCCGTTCTTTCCGACGATCATCATCCGGCGCGGCTTTCGGTATGGGTGGGCCGGTGGGCGCTGAACGTATGGACCGGCGTTCCGATGCTGCTCGCGGCGCTGTACCTGATCTATCTTTTCGTCGGCAAGCTTGTCGCGCAAGACCTGGTGAAATTCACCGAGGTGAAGCTGGGCCAGGAACTCTGGGAGCCGTGGGTTCGCGGCGTCATCGTTCAATACGTTCCACCCGGCTCGTGGCTCGCGACGATTCTAGTCGGCGAGTTCGGAGTCGCGACGATGACCGTGACTTACCTGCTGTTTCTGTTGCTGCCGCTCGTCGTCGCGTTCTACCTGTCGCTCGCAATCATGGAAGACAGCGGATATCTGCCGCGCCTGGCGACCTTCGTCGACCGGAGCCTCAACGCGATCGGCTTGAACGGCTCGGCGGTGATTCCTCTCATCCTCGGCTTCGGCTGCGTCACGATGGCGACGATAACCACGCGCATCCTCGGCAGCGAGCGCGAAAAAAGAATCTCGACCGCGATTCTCCAATTCGCCATCCCCTGCTCCGCGCAGCTCGCCGTCGTGACCGCGCTGCTCACGGGCGCCGGACTGCGCGCGACGGCGATTTACAGCGTGACGATTTTCGCCGTCCTGGTCGCGATCGGGACCGTTCTCCACCGGATCATTCCGGGCAAGACGACGCCTCTTCTGATCGACCTGCCGCCGATGCGGATGCCGCGGCCGGACAACATCGTTCGCAAGACGTTTTATCGGAGCTACTTCTTCATGAAAGAGGCGACGCCGTGGTTTTTTGCCGGCGCGCTCGGCGTGGGGATTCTTCAGGTGACGGGTCTGCTTACGGTTTGGGAAAATCTGCTCGCGCCGCTTACCACCGGCTGGCTTCAGCTCCCGCGCGCGGCGGCGACGGCTTTCGTCATGGGGATGGTGCGCCGGGATTTCGGCGCGGCCGGTCTCTATCAATTGTCTCTGACGCCGAACCAGATCGTCGTCGCGTTGGTGACCATCACTCTGTTTACGCCGTGCATCGCGTCGCTGATGGTGATGCTGAAAGAGCGCGGGCGGAAGGAAGCGTTGACCGTCTGGCTCGGAACCTGGATCGTCGCGTTTCTGGTCGGCGGGCTGCTGTCGCAGATCTTGATATGGTAACGCTCGAAAAACAATTAAACCCGGACGCGCGCGCGTGCCCGCTGTGCCGCTACGAGATCGTGAACCCGCTTACCGACCGTTGCCCGCGCTGCTTGACCGCCGTTGCCGTCGCAAAACCGGCGTGCGGCGAGTGCGTTTACCATTCCGGCTGCGACATCCCGTGCGCGCCTAAATTCGATTTCCGAAACGAGCGCCGATAGCGAAAAATAGCGCCACCGTTCGGCTGATCCTTGAGCCGACGGTTAATTTTCCCCGCCTGATTCTTTCCCCGAGTTCTGCTAGAATGCGTTTATGTCGGAACCCATCCCGCAGGCGGGAAAAAACTGGGCGCGCGGCGCGCTTTTCCTCGCCGCGCTCCTCGCTCTGGCCGCAGCTTGGCGCTGGACGAGCCTCGGGCAATGGCTCGACGTGGAAAACATCGCCGGCTGGGAAGCGTCGCTGCGACAAAACCGCGCCGCGCCTCTCTTCGTCCTGGGCGCTTACGTGCTCGGCGGCCTGGCCGTGTTTCCGGTGACGGTCTTGATCGCCGCAACCGCGTTCGCCTTCGGGCCGTGGACGGCTTTGATTTATTCGCTGCTCGGCTGCGTTCTCAGCGCGATCGCGATATACGCCGTCGGCTTCCGGCTCGGCCGCGACACGGTCGCGCGCTTCACCGGGCGGCGCTGGACCCGGCTGCACGGCTTGATCACGAAGCACGGCGTGCTCGCGGTCGCGACGATTCGCATACTGCCGGTCGCGCCCTATTCGGTCGTGAGTCTGGCGGCGGGCGCGGCGCGCGTTCGGTTTCAGGATTTCGTCCTGGGAACGGCGATCGGCATGAGCCCCGCGGTGACGGGCATCACGCTGTTCGAGACTGAGCTTGAAGAGATGATTCGCAATCCGAGCGGCATGGCGCTCGCCGTCGCGGCAACGATCTTGACTTTGATGCTTTTGGGCGCGGCGTGGCTCCGCCGCCGGCTCGGCGGGGATATTCCGACCGACGAGACTTCGACCGCGCCGCCGGACAAAACTTCACCGGCGCGGCCGCCCGCGAATACCGATAAGTAGATTTCGCTAGCTCGACGATCGCTCGCGCGCGGTTCTCTTCGCGAGCGTCAGCGACAGATCCGCCCGATTCACGGAAATTCGGCTGCATCCTTTTTTCCTGCTTAACTCCTCGATCAAACGGATAACGGGCTGCTCTCGCCGCGGATATTCCCCGGGAGATCCGGCACGCATCGCTTTCACCGCCTCCTCGCCGGCGTAAACACGGAGGAGAAGCTCCTCGTCGGAAATCGCAGGCCCGCCGAACTTGCGCCGAATTTCCTGAAGCGACGGTTCAGGCGGCTCCCAACCGCGCCACACTTTTGCGCGGGGCCGGTTCAAAATCTTATCTTTTACGTCGGCATCCATGAGCGCCGGCGCTTCCCTGCCCCACAATCCGAGCGCGTACTGGATGACTTGATCGGTGACTTCCTTATATCGCTCTCCGGTGATCACGTTGATGGCGGCCTGGCTGCAAATAAATTGCGAAAGCGGCGTCACCATGATCGGGTAACCGAACTCCGCGCGGACGCGGGCGGCCTCCTCCAAAGTCGCCGGGAGCCTGTCCTCCATCCCGACGAGGCGGAGCTGGTGGCGCAAATTGGAGATCACGCCTCCGGGAACCTGGTGGAGATATTGCGAATGATCGTAGTCGAGAGGCCGGCCCACGGGAAGCCCGTCCCGCTCGGCGACGGCGGTCAAACGCTCCTCGACGGGCTTCAACTCCTTTTCGTGAACGACCGGCGTGTAGCCCAAAGCCCGGAGATTTTTGACCAGGTTGAAAATCGAAGGCTGAGAGGAGCCGTTCGCGAGCGGAGGAACCGAGGTGTGGAGCGTCGTGATGCCGAGCTTTACGGCCTCCAGATAACACAGCGGCGCCAGGCCGTTGTTACAGTGCGCATGGAATTCGACCGGAACGCCGCCGGCATTTTTCAGGATGAGCGGGACCAATATCCGGACGCGGTCGGGCGTGAGGAGACCGCCCACGTCCTTGAGGCAGATTCGATAGGGCCGGATCGCCGCCGCCTCGCGGGTCTTTTGCGCGTAGTATTCGTCGGTGTGGCGCGGCGAGACGGAATAAATCAGATTCACGATCGTCTCCATCCCCGCCGCGCGGAGCTCTTTCAGCTCCGTTTTGAAACCGGGAAAATCGTTCCAGCTGTTCGAAGTCCGGGTCAGAGTAATGCCGTAGGATACCAGGCGCTCGATCAGAAGTTTCATCACCGCGTGCGGCAGTTTTTCGAAAGCGCCGGAGCCGTGCATGCCGCCGTGATTACGCAGCCGGGTGCGCCGGAAGCGCTTCGTCCCCTTTCGTATCCACTCCCACGGATTCTCCTTGTGCTCGCGAACGTATTTCTTGATCATGATCGAGACGAAAAACTCGATCGATTCGAACCCGGCCCGATCCATCTGCTCCGCGACGGATAGCATCGTGGCGGTCCTCATCCCCAGCGCCCAGAGGCTCTGCTGCCCGTCGCGCAGCGTGGTGTCGACGAAGTGAATCTCGCTCATTTTTTCAGAAGCTCTTTCAGGATGGAATAATCCGCGAGCCTGCTCTTCTCCATAGACGACGCGCGCTTATCGACATAGGCGACCATCTTGATCAGATTCTCGACCGCCGCGTCGGGCGGAATCAGGTCGACGGTCGCGCGCGTCCGCATCTGTTCGTAGGTGAATTCGAGCGTTTCTTTGTCGTCGCTCTGTATCAGGCGCCGCAAAACCTCGACCGAGCCTTCTTTGTTCGTCGTCAAGTAGCGGGTCGCCTCCAGGTACGCTTTGACGAACCGCACCCATTTAGGCCGGTTCGCCTGCAAAGAAGTCACCTTCACGGTGATCGGGCCGTTCAAGAACGGCGTTTTTTTGCCCGTGACAAGAAAGAATCCCATCTGTTTCATTTTGGGCTCGAAAGCGAAATCGACGGGCGCCGCGTCGATCCCTCCCCGGATGAGGGCCGCCAACCTTTCCTGCGAGCCGCCGAGCTGCAGCAACGTGACGTCCTTCAGCGCGTTGATGCCGGCGTCCTCGAGCATGACGCGAAGGACGAGCGACGATTTGCCGCCGAGCCGGTTGACGCCGATTTTCTTTCCTCTCAACTGCGACAGGTCGTCGATTTTTTCGCGCGTCGCCAGAGTGTACGAAACCAGGTTGTCCCAGCTCCCGAGCGAGACCACCGGCACGCCCTGCAAATTGGATTGCACCAGGCCGGTCGGCGCGCCGGAGGTGGCGTCGATGTCGCCGGAAATCAACGCCTGATAAGTCGTCGGCTCGCTGTTGATCCGGATGATCTCGGCCTTCAAACCGTTCCGTTCAAAAATGCCTTTCTCCTGCGCGATAAATACCGGGAACGAAACCGTCGGAAAGAGCGGCACGCCGACGCGGATCTTTTCCTGTCCGAATCCGGCCGCGGGCGCAAAGCAATGCACGAGGAGAATAAGGGGCAAAAGAAGTCCGGTTTTAACGTTTTTCATGGTCTCCTCCCGTGGTCCGCTTGAGAGCGAGGTAAATTTTTTCCGCAGTGATGGGCATCTCGAAGAGGCGCGCGCCTACGGCGTCGGCCACGGCGTTGGCGATCGCCGCGGGAGGACTGTTGTTGGCGAATTCGCCGATGGCTTTCGCTTCGTAAGGCGCGAGACCGCCGGCCGAGCGGACCAGCACCGTCTGAAGCTCGGGAATGTCGGCGGCCGTGGGAAGCTTATAGTCGCCGAGACTGGCGTTGACGACCCGGCCGCCGTCGAAGACCAGCTCTTCCATGAGAGCCTGGCCCAGGCCCATGACCACGCCGCCGTCGATCTGGCCTTGATGGGTGACGGGATTGATGACCGTGCCCACGTCGTGCGCGGTGACGAAGCGATGCAGCCGAATTTTTCCCGTCTCACGATCGACTTCGACTTCGGCCACTTGCGCGCAGGTATAGGTGACGTCGTCGGGCGGCGGCAGGTCTTCGAGCGCCGTCACCGCGCGCTCCGGTAGTAGCATGGCGACTTTTCTCAATGCGAGTTGCTGGCTGGGATCTTCCCTCAGCCGGAATTTTCCGTCGCGGAACTCGACTTCGTCCGCGGCCGCCTCCAACATCCGGGCGGCCTGAGCCAACAGGCGCTGCCGCATCTTGCCGCACGCCTGAACGACGGCGCGGCCGGCGACGTAGGTCATCCGGCTCGCGCGCGCGCCGCTGTCGCGCGGCGCGGTGTCGGTGTCGCCGACGCTCACGCTCACCTGATCGACGGGAACCTGCATTTCCTCGGCCACGAGTTGCCGCAAGATCGTGTGGGTGCCCGCGCCCTGATCGAACGTAGGGCTGATCACCGTGAAGGCGCCGTCCGGCTCGACCGTAAGTATGACTCCGGTGTCGCCGCCGCTTATATGGCGTCCGAACAGCGCGATGCCGCGGCCGAAGCCGGCGCCCGCCTTTGGCTTCTGCCATCCGGCGGCGTCCAGAGCGGCCCGAAGCACCTCGTGAAAGCGCACGCTCAGCAACCGCTGCCCCACGGCGTCCCGCTCGCCGTCGCGGATAAGATTCTTCAAGCGAAACTCCGCGGGGTCGATGCCGAGCTCGTTCGCGATGATGTCGGTGTGCGACTCGAGCGCAAAGAACGTCGCCACGGATCCGGGGCTCCGATAATAACCGCCGGGAACCGTGTTCGTATAGACCTGAAGAAATTCGAACGAAGCGTTGTCGACGCAGTAAGGCCCGCCGGCATAATGCCACGTGGCCAGAGAGGCGTTGGCTTTGAGCGCGCCGTAGGCGCCGCCGGCGTGGACCGCCTTCAACCGGCGGGCCACGATGCGGCCGTCTCGTTTTACACCGCTGCGCACCGTGACCACAGTCGGATGCGCCGGGTTGCTCGCGGTCAACTCCTCGGCGTAGGTCATGACGATCTTCACCGGCCGCCCGGATTGCCGGGCGAGAAAATAGGCGACAGGCAAATCACAAGCGTCGCCCTTGCCGCCGAATTCTCCGCCCACGTTGACCACGTTGACGCGGATGCGCTGTTCCGGCGCGCCGATCGCCTTGGCAAGCTGAGTGCGCACGCCGAAGGGATTCTTGGCGGATACCCATACTTGAATCTTGCCATCGGGCTCGATGGCGACAACTCCGGCGTGCGGCTCGAGGTATCCCTGGTGCCGGCCCGGAATATGAAACGTATGTTCCATGATCAAGTCCGCCGCGCGAAAACCCCGCTCCACGTCGCCGTTCACCCAGGCGAGCCGCGTAAGTCCGTTGTGAACGTCGAGCGCCAGCCGCTCCTTCGGCGCCCCGTCGTAACTTGCGACGTCCTCGTGGATTAGCGGGGCGCCGGGCTCCATCGCCGCCAGCGGATCGAAGACCGCCGGCAGCTCCTCGTATTCGACGTGAACGAGAGCCAGCGCCTCTTCGGCGGCTTCGAGCGTGTCGGCGGCCGCGGCCGCGACTCTGTCGCCGATGTAGCGCACCCTGTCCCAGCACAGCACGGGCATGTCGCGAATCATCTTGCCGACGAAACGATCCGGAATCTCGCGGCCCGTGATAACGGCTTTCACGCCCGGCGCGCGGCGGGCTTTCGAGACGTCGATGCGGCGGATGCGCGCGTGCGGATGCGGGCTGCGGAGGATTTTTCCCCAGAGCATTCCGGGGAGCTTGACGTCGGCGGTGTAGACGGTGCGGCCGCTGACTTTCTCGGCCCCTTCCGCCCGCGGAACTGCGGTGTCCAGTACTGTGAATCCCGCCATGATGTTTCCCTCGCCAACCTCGGTAATACACCATAGCACCGAACGTCAAGAGATAATTTTGATTTTGTATTTGCTTCCAGTCCGATGACGGCCTCCGGATTGGGTAGTGGGTCATTTTCAGCTTGCGAACAACACAATCCAGAACCGAGATTCTTCGCGGAGCCTTGATCGGAAAAGAGAGATGCTTCGCTTCTCTCAGCATGACAGAAAGCGAAGGACTCAGAAGGACATGAGTTGGATTGTCATCCTGAACGAAGTGAAGGATCTCTCCCAAAATGACCCACTACCCTAGATTGACATGCCTTTTCTCCGGATATATGGCTGAACCGAAATGGTGCGACCGGAAACACAAGCGGCATTGGAGTCCGTCGAGACTTCCCTTAGCTATCTCATCGACACGGGAGACAAGCCGGTAAGCCACTCGAACGCGCCCGGCGCGACGCCCGTGCAGCATACGGGCACCTACGAGGACCGGCCGGCGACGATCCATAACGCCCGGCTCGTTCGTGATCGACCGACGCTCGAGCGCGAAGGCTTCATCCTCGTCAACCATGAGACGAGGGTTGCAAATTTCTACAACGCGGAAGAAATCCGCTCGGTCTACTATCCGGAGATGGAGCGGTTGATAAAAGACGCGGCCGGCGCGTCGAGAGTCGTGATCTTCGATCACACGCTGCGGGCGGAAGACGACGCAACGCGCGCGGCAAAACAAGTCCGCGAGCCGGTGCGCCGAGTCCATAACGATTACACCGAATGGTCCGGCCCGCAGCGCGTGCGCGATTTGCTCCCGGCCGAGGCGGACTCCCTTCTCAAACGCCGCTTCGCGGTCATTCAAACCTGGCGCCCGATTCGCAACCCCGTAGAGAGCGCGCCCCTCGCGATCGCCGACGCCCGGAGCCTGCCGATGAAGAATTTGATCCCGACCGAGCGGAGATACCCCGACCGCGTCGGTGAGATTTACCACATCACGTACAACCCCGAGCACCGCTGGTTCTATTTTCCGAACATGCAACGAAACGAGGCGCTGGTATTCAAGACATATGACTCGGCCAAGGACGGCCGCGCGCGCTGGACGGCGCATGCGTCGTTCGACGATCCGACCAGCCCGCCGAACGCCCCGCCGCGCGAAAGCATCGAGATCCGCGCGCTGGCGTTTTTTTAGTTCTCAATGTGACTCTGCGCTGACGCGAAGAGATAGATCGTCAGTCCCGCCCGTTCGACGGGCTCAGGGCAGGCTCCAGCGGGAGTCCAGAAAAAGACTGGATTCCCGTTGTCACGGGAATGACGGATAAAGCACAAACCCAAGAAGATGGATAAGACTCTAGAGCAACTGCTCACCTTGACCGAGAAGGGCAACATTGAGCAGCGCTGCGCGGCCCTGCTGGTGTTGAGCGGTCTTAAGCTGGACAACGCCGGGATCGTCAAGACGGTGGCGGCGACTCTGAATCATTCCAATCCCGTGCTCAAAGATTATGCCCTGCGCTACTTCGAGGAAGTTCAGCCCAAGAATTCCGCTTCCCTGCTGGGAAAGTTTCTCGACGATCCGGATAGAGAGATACAAGAGCGCGCGGTCAAATTGCTCGCCCGCGCCGGGGAGGCGGCGGTCGCCCCGCTGCTTGAACGCGCGGCGACGGCATCGCGCCCCTGGCAGTTGCACGCCGCGCGCGTTCTCTCGGCTGTGCGCGGGAAAGCGGCGCTTAAGGGACTGCTGCAAATGCTCGTCTCCGGCACGGACGATTTCAACAAGACGGTGTGCGATTTGATGACGCCGTGGATTCGCGAGATGGACGCCGGAGAGCAAGCGCTGCTCTACGATGAAGTCGAGAAGTTCGCCGCCAAGCTCGACGAAAAGCAGCAGCGGCCCGCGATTGTCTCTTCCGTCCGATTATTGGGACAGCTCGGCCGGCCACAGGCGCGCCGCCGGCTTTTCGGCTTCGTCGGGCGCGAGCATCATCCGATGCTACGCTCCCACGCGCTCGCGGCGCTGCTTCACTGCCTCGGCAAGGAAGACTTGCGGAAGGAAGAATACGCCAAGCTCTTTCCATTGCTCGAAGAAGCGGAATTTTCCGAGGTCGCGCGCCTCGCCATCGATCTTCTCGACGCGCATGAACTGCCGGAAGATTCGCGCGCGACGCTGTCGCGTCTGCTTGCGAGCCCGCACGCCGCGGTGCAGCAGTTCGCGCTGCGGAAAATGGGCGACGTCGGCACGCCGGCGACCGTGCGCACGCTGATCGAGCAGATGGGCGATCTGGATTACAGAAAGCGCGACATCGCCGCGCACTCGCTGCACAAGATTCCCGAAGCGCGCGCCGCCCTGCTGAAGGAGCTTCTCACCTGCGAGGACGCCAGCAAGGCGTGGAGCATCGCCGAGCTTTTGGTTTCCTACGAGGGCAAGTGGCGCCAGGATGTTTTGAATGGGCTGTGGAAGCGGCTGCAGAAAGCGATCGAAGCCGAAGACCGGATTCAGAATTCCTTCATGCACGTGCTCAAGAAAGCCGATGTGGACGACGTTTACGAGCGGCTTGCCGCCGAAGGCGCGCGCCTTCTCAAAACGAAAAAGTACAAAGAGGCCGCCGCTTTTCTGACCCCGCTGAAGGAGTTCCCGGAATTCAAGCCCGAGCACAAGTTCCTGCTCGGTGTGGCGCAACTCAAGGCCCATCCGCAGCGCCAACAACCGGCCGTCGAGCTGCTGAGCGAAATCTACCGCAACTCCGCTTTTCCCCTGTTCGAGTCTTTGAAGAAAGAAAAAAAGCTCGCGCCCGAGGATTTATTTTCCCTCGGATTCACCTTCGCCGAACGCCCCGGCGACGAACGCAATCTTGGAAAAAGTTTGCTCGAGCACGTCGCGGCGAAAATCCCGCGGACAAAGATCGGCAAGAGCGCGAAGAATAAGTTGAAGCTGCTGAAGGGATGACTCCGGCAGATTCGATTAGCTGAGAATAGCGACGGCTGAGAAAGTTCTCGATCCCTAGTCTTTCTGAGTTGATTCCCCCGGCCTAACTTTTTGCGCCATCAGCGATCGTAGCGCCTGATTGACGGATTGAGAGTCCCGGAATACTGCCGCGACATCGGCGTCCAGCACGATGATATTGGTCCCTTGCCGATATCGCTCGTAGTACTTCCCCCGGACGCCGCCACGAATGTCATACTCCGGCCTCATCTCGTCCTTGTCTCTTTTATTCGCCTGACTCATAAATTCTCCTCTCACGCGTCGTCGCTTCACGAACACCAACAATCCGAATAGATTCGCCGCGATCCGTGTGCCATACAACCAGCAGCCTACCCTGAGTTGAAAGACCGGTCGTAAGGAAACGTTGCTCGCCGAGCGAATGTTCCGGATCGGCGGTAGTCGTCGCCAGTGCGTCTCCAAATACCGTGCTGGCTTCCTCAAAGGATACACCGTGCTTCGCCAAATTTGAAGCGGCTTTGTCGGGATCCCACTCAAATCGCACAGCGGGAGTCTAGCATGCCCCCTAGGGGCTGGTCGAATGGTTACATCTTCATTGGCAACCGCAATATGCAAGCGACGAGTGGAGCGTGAGAGAAGGTTTTCTGGAATACTTCGCAACAAAAGTTCCGCACTAACACAGGGTTGACAACCTCCATCCCGGCGCGCTACACGCCACATATCTCTTCCGCGAAAGGCTCCGTCATGCCACAAACAAAACCACGCATCACTTTCGGCTCGCCGCCCGAGCCGCGAAATCGCGCGCTGATCGACGGGCTCGTCAAGCTCGACGGCTACGAGATCGAGCACATCGGCAAATATTCGCCCGGCGAGTTTCATTACCGCTTCGTGCAAGGCGAATATGACCTGTGCGAGATGTCCACGGCGACGTTCATGCGGGCGAAAGAGAAGGGCAAGCGATTCGTCGCGCTGCCGGTCTTTTTCCAGCGCGGGCCGCGCCAGCGCAATATTTTTTACTGCGAAGGCAAGTTGAAGCATCCGAGCGAGCTCAAGGGGAAGAAAGTCGGCGCGTTCCGCTACGGCGCGACGGCGGTCTCGTGGGCGCGCGGGTTTTTGCTCGACGAATACGGCATCAAGACAACGGATGTGGGCTGGTTCGTCTCGGGACGGGAAGTTTTTATCGCGAACGAATTGCCGGTCAAGGTCGAAAGGATCGATCCTCCGCCGCCGTTCGGGCAGGAAAAGGCGCAACTCGCGGAGCTGGTAAGTAAAGGCGTGCTCGGCGCTGCGCTGGTTCCGGGCGACTCCGGCTATCTCGGACTCTTCGGCGGCGGCGAAGTTCCGCATGAGATGGGCAAATTTCCCGGCGTCAAGCCGCTCTTCGAGGACACCGACGAGATCGTCCGCTGGGTGAAGCGGAGCGGGATTTATCCGATCATTCACCTGATGACGATGAAACAGGAGACCGCCGAGAAATATCCCGATCTGCCGGCGAAGCTCATCGAGGCGTTTCGAGCGTCGATGAAGCTGGCAACCAAATATACGACTCCCGACGAGGCGGCCGGTTACGCGAAAGAGCGTGAAGTCCTGGGTGAAGATCCTTACGCTTACGTTCTCGGCGAGATGGAAAAACGAACGATGCGCGCGCTCAATCGCTACCAGATCGAGCAGGGCTTGTTGAAAACCGAGCTGCCGCTCGAGAGCCTGTTCGTCCGCGAGGCGTTCGCCTGACGGACCATTCCGTCTCCCTCGCCTCCGTAGAGTGCGATGTTAAAGAAGCGTTTCGCCTTTGGCGTCATTCTCCTCTTGACTCTCGCCACCTCCGCTTTCGCGCAGGAGCTGAAGAAAATCCGTCTCGGTTATCCGTCGCTCGCCTTCACGCAGAGCCATATCTGGGTCGGCAAAGAAGAAAAACTTTTCAACAAGAATGGCGTGGACGTCGATCCTGTCTTTCTTCGCGGCGGACAGGTCGCGACCCAGGCGCTTGCCGCGGGCGATCCGCCGATCGTCAACGTCGGCACGGTCATCCAGGCGGGCCTCACGGGTTTCAGCCTCGTGCTCATCGCGGCGGTGGAAAACAACTACTATCAAGTCGTGTTCGCGCGGCCCGAGATCACGCGGCCGGAACAGCTCAAGGGAAAAAAATTCGGCATCAGCGGCTTCGGCTCGGCAACGCACTACGCGGCGCTGATTCTTTTCAAACATCTGAACCTCGATCCCAACAAGGACGTGGTGCTGGTTCCCGCCGGGCCGGACGCCGAGCGGCTCGGCGCCCTGGTCGCAGGGAAGCTCGACGCCTGCTTTTTCAATCTCTCGACCGCGCCGTTCGCGCGCCGGATGGGTTTCAACGAGCTGATCAACGTCGCCGATCTCGGCGTCGAAGTCCAGGGAAACGGCCTCGCCACCTCGCGCGATTACATCAAGAGCAATCGGCCGACGGTGAAGGCCGCTCTAAAGCGGATACATCGAGGCGATCTATTTCATCCACGCGAACAAGCCGGTGGCGCAGAAAGTTTTCTCCAAGTATATGCGCACCAACGACCCCGAGGTGCTGGAAACCTCGTACCAGAATTACGTGAAGACGATTCCCAAGCGGCCCTACCCGACGCTCAGGGGAATCCAGTTCATGCTCGACATGCTCGCGCCGCAGATGCCGCAGGCAAAAAACGCCAAGCCGGAACAATTCGTCGATTTGAGCTTTTTGCAGGAACTCGATAAGGACAATTTCTTCGGGGAGCTGGCGAGGAAATATCCGTCGAAGTAAGCGAGGGACGACCGCGAGCGGTAATCGCTCGGCGGTCTTTTACGTTTGATGAAAATCCAAATCAGCCGGCGGAATCCCATTGGAGCTCGCGCTCCATGAAATCCGCCGCCAACGGCCATGACAGCTCGGCGGCGTGGGCATGGTACCCGAGCGCGCCGGGATCGACGTAGCCGTGGCCTCCGAACGGAAAGAAGTGCCACTCTAAACGCTGGCCGTTGGCCTTGAAAGCATCCCACATCTTTTCCTGCACGGGGATCTTGGTGGTGACGTCGTCGGCGCCGTACAAAATAATGGAGGGGCAGCGAATCGATCGCGCCGCTTCCCAGGGCGCGACCGGTCTCATGGGCGTCGTGGGTTCGTCGCGCACCGTCGGATAGTAACCGACGAAGGCGCGCACTGCCGGCGTGGCGGCGACGAATTGAATGGCAATGCGCCCGCCCATGCAATAGCCGCACACCGCGACTCTCTTCGCGTCCACATGAGGTTGGGCAAGCAAATAGCGCCAGCCCTCGGTGAGAACGCGCGTGAACTCGGCGTCGGAGGTTTTGGCCTGAATCTGCGATCCGGTTTCGATATGGGTCGCCGCCGGATGTCCAAGAAGCTCGAAGACGTTGACGGCCAAGGTGCTGTAGCCCAGCTTGGCAAATTTGCGCGCCTCGATCTTGATGTAGTCGGTGACCCCCGACTTCGGGTGGATCAGAAGCAACCCCGGTCCCGGAGTTCCTCGCGCGGGATGCGCCAGAAAGCCGGCCATACCGTCGCCTTTGCAGCTCAATGCACGCTCTACGATTTCCATGGTGTCTCTCCGCGCAGCCGAGATGCCCGAAACCTAACACGTTCTTGGAATCGACGTAAAGAGGTCGGGCGGATTGCAGCCGCGGCTGGAAATTTTGCCGACATTAAAGTATTGAGGACTCAGCAGGGATAAAAGCCGAGCTTGGCGAAAACCTGCTTTTTTCCGCTTTCGTCGGTGATTCTTCGAGTTGGAGTCTGACAAGGTGAGAATCTGATGGTGGAATCCACAACGCCCTTTCGCCTTCTGGAAACGACCATCGCCGACGTTCTCGCGGCTTACAAATCCGGGCGGCTAACGGCGCGGCAACTGGTTCAGATGTACCTCGATCGCATCGAGGCGTACGACAAGAGCGGCCCGGCGCTCAACGCGATCATCACAATAAATTCAAAAGCTCTCGAAGAAGCGGACCGGCTCGACGCCGTGCTCAAGAGTTCCGGCTTCGCCGGACCGCTGCACGGCATTCCTATTATCATCAAAGACCAGGCCGACGCCGCGGGCATGCCGACGACGCTCGGCTCGCTCTTGTTCAAGAACTATTTTCCGGAGCGGGACGCGTTCGTCGTGGAGAAGCTGAAAAAAGCCGGCGCGATCATTTTAGCCAAGGCGACGCTCGGCGAGCTGGGCGGCGGCGACACGCACGGCTCGCTGTTCGGCTCGACGAAAAATCCCTACGCGCTCGACCGCACGGCCGGCGGCTCGTCCGGAGGCTCGGCGGTCAGCGTCGCGGCGAATTTTTCTACCGTGGCCGTCGGCCAGGAAGGGTTCGCGTCGATTCGCCGGCCGTCGATCTGGAATTGTATCGCCGGCATGCGGCCCACCGCGGGCCTCGTGAGCCGCGGCGGCGTCTTCGCCGGTTGGCCGGAAATCGCCGGATCTCTCGGCCCGATGGCGCGCACGGTTAAGGATCTGGCGACGCTCTTGGACGCCATGGTCGGCTACGATCCCGAAGACCCGGTGACGGCGCGGGGCGTCGGCCACGTTCCGGACAGCTACACGAATTTTCTCGACCCGAACGGCTTGAAGGGCGCGCGCGTCGGAATTTTGCGCGAGTCGATAGGCTACGACTCCGAGCCGGGCTCGGAAGATTTCAAAATGATCGAGGAAGTTTTCGATCGCGCGGTCGGAGCGCTGAAAGCCGCGGGCGCCGAGATCGTCGAACCGATTACGATTCCAAAACTCAAAGAACTGCTGTCGAAGCGCGCCGGAAGCTACGCAGAGGCGGAGGAATCGTTCAAGAAATATTTTGCGAGGAGCGCCAAGCCGCCGTTCAAATCGCGCGCCGAGGCGGCATGCTCGTCGGACTTCGCCAAAGTCGTCCGCGGCTCACAACAGCGCTGGAAGCGAGCGGTCGATCCGGGCAAACACTACGAATATTTACTCGCGCGCGAGGAGCTGACGGTCAATTTTCTCAAAGTCATGGCCGACCACAAGCTCGACGCGATCGTGCACAAGGCGGTCGAGCACCAGCCGACGCTCATCAAGGACGGCGTCAACCCGCCCTACGTCGATCAGAAAGGCGCGCCGCATTTGAACACGTTCATGGTCTTTGTGCCGACCATCGTCGTGCCCGCCGGATTTACTCGCGACAACCTTCCGGCCGGAATTAGTTTTCTAGGGCGGCCGTACGACGACGGCAACATGATCAAACTCGCCTACGCCTACGAGCAGGCGACCCATCACCGCCGCCCGCCGGCAAGCACGACGCCATTGTAAAGAGGCGCGAGGCTAAAGGAGTGAGATTAATAGCAGGGGCAACCGGCCGGTCGCCCTTACACCTCCACGCCGCGGCCAGGGCGGGGGACGTAATCGCGCTCTCTTCCGTTCCGCTTATTTCTTCCCGCCGGATTTCTTCTTCGCTTCTTCGATCAGCGGCGAGAATTTCTTTTTCGCGTTCGGGTCGAGCTGGTAGGCTTTTTGAAAATCCGCTTCGGCTTCCTTGTCGCGCCCCTGCCGCAGGCGGGCGAGGCCGCGCTGTCCGTAGGCTTCCGCGTTCTTCGGCGCCATGACGACCACCTCGGTAAAGTCGCGCGCGGCGTAGTCGTCCTTGCCGAGACGGCCGTACGCGAGGCCCCGATTGTAAATCGCTTCTGCGTCCTTAGGGTCGATGCGGATCGCTTCGTTGTAATCCTCGATCGCCTCCTCGGTCTTTTCGATCCGGAAATAGGCCAGGCCGCGGTTGTAATAGGCCTCGGACGCCTTGGGATACGCCTTGATGACCTCCGTGTAATCCTCGATCGCCTTTTCGTGCTGCCCCGCCTTCATGTAGGCGTCGGCCCGGTTAAAATAGGCTTCGCCGAACTCGCCGTTCAAATCGATCGCCCGGCTGTAGTCTTCGATCGCGCGCTCGGAGTTGCCCATGCTCGCGTGCGTGTTGCCGCGATTGTAGTAGGCCTCGGCGTACTGCGGGTTGAGACGAATCGCTTCGGCGTAATCGCCGAGCGCGGCCTCGTACTGCTTCATGGCGTCGTAGATCGTGCCGCGATTGAGGTAAATGTCGGGATCGTCGGGAAGGATGCGGACGGCGGCGGCGTA
>JBGPTS010000058.1:0-18590 GCA_041490745.1 Binatia bacterium
GCCGAAGCCGCGCGGCTCATCGCCGATGAGGCGCGCCGGCCGTTCGATTTAGCGGCGGGTCCGCTTTTTCGCCGGACGCTCGTCAAGATCGACCGAGAGAAGCATATCCTGCTGTTGGCGTTCCACCACATCGTTTCGGACGGCTGGTCCAGGGGAATTCTGTTGCGGGAGATCTCCGTGCTCTACGACGCTTTTTCAGCCGGACAAGAGTCGCCGCTTCGACCGCTCTCCATCCAGTACGCCGACTTCGCCGTCCGGCAGCGCCAGCAACTGCAGGGTAAAGTTCTGCAGGATCAGCTCTCCTATTGGAAGCGACAATTGTCGGGCGTCGCAGTCCTCGAGTTGCCCACGGACCGGCTGCGGCCGGCTGTTCCAACCTTCCACGGCGCTTCTGAATCGTTTGTCTTGCCCAAATTCCTGACCGACGCGCTGAAGGTTTTGAGCCGTCAAGAGAGAGTCACCCTGTTCATGACTCTGCTGGCGGCCTTTCAAACCTTGCTGCACCGGTACACAGGACAGGACGATATCGCGATCGGCTCTCCGATCGCCGGACGCCAGCACATCGAGTTCGAAAATCTCATCGGCTTCTTCGTGAACACCCTGGTGTTGCGGACCGATCTATCGGGCGATCCGACCTTCAAGCAATTGTTGGGGCGCGTGCGCGAAATGACTTTGGATGCCTATACCCATCAGGACCTTCCGTTCGAAAAACTCGTGGAAGAACTCAATCCCGATCGAAACCTTAGCGCCACCCCGCTGTTTCAAGTTTTGTTCGTGCTTCAGAACGCGCCGAGTTCGACCCTGAAACTGCGCGACGTCCGAGTCCATCCCATGCCGACAGAAAGCGGAACGGCCAAATTTGACTTGACCCTCTCCGTGACGGCGTCAACGGATTCGCTGACGGGATCGTTGACGTATAACACGGACCTGTTTGATGCGCCTACCGTCGTTCGGATGGTGCGTCACTTTCAGAGATTGCTGGAAGCTATCGCCGCCAATCCCGAACAACGGCTTTCGGCTCTTCCCATATTAAGCCGCGCCGAGCGACAAGAAATACTGATCGAGTGGAACGACACGAAGAGAAATTATCCGAAGGGCAAATACATCCATGAGCTCTTCGAGGCTCAGGTCGAGCGGACGCCCGATGCGGTAGCGGTGATTTTCGACGGGCAAGAGCTGACCTACCGAGAGCTGAGCGGCCGCGCGAACCAGCTCGCGCGCTATCTTGGAAAATTGGGCGTGGGGCCGGAGGTCTTGGTCGGCATCTGCATGGAGCGCTCGTTGGCGATGGTCATCGGTTTGCTTGCCGTTCTCAAGGCGGGCGGAGCGTATCTGCCGCTTGATCCAACTTACCCCGAAGAACGGCTTGGTTTCATGCTGAAGGACGCCGAAGTCCGCGCGCTGCTCACCCAGGAACAAATGTCGGTTCGGTTCCGGGAAAATCAGGTCCGGATCGTTTGCTTGGATCGAGACTGGGAAGAGATCGCTCGGGAAGAGCGCTCGCCTCCCGTCACGGAGTTGACGGGAGAAAACGCGGCCTACGTCATTTACACATCGGGAACTACCGGAGCGCCCAAGGGGACGGTGATCGAGCACAAGAGTTTGGTCAACTACCTTTGCTGGTTCAACGAAAGTCCGCTGGCGGAAAAGTTTTTGCCGGCAACCGCCAGAGCGACGTTCGATGCGTCGTTGAAACAACTCTTCGCGCCGTTGTTGCGCGGCGGCTCAGTATGGCTCGTGTCGGATGAAGTCGTCGGTCAGCCCGCTCGGCTGCTCGAGTTAATCTCCGCCCGCGCCGGGGCCGGGCTCAACTGCGCGCCGTCCTTATGGAAGGCGGTGCTCGATAGTATCGATGGGAACGCGCCGTCCAAGACCGTTTCATCTCTTTTGCTCGGCGGTGAGACGCTCAACCGGCCGTTGGTCGATCGAACCTTCGACGCTTTTCCCGGCATCGAACTCTGGAATCTCTATGGTCCGACCGAGGCGACGGCGAATGCGGCCGTTGCAAGGATATTTCCCGACGGTGCGATCACGCTCGGACGGCCGATTGCCAATACGCGGATCTATATCTTGGATTCTCACCTCGAGCCCGTTCCCGCCGGCGTTCCGGGTGAACTTTGCATCGCAGGCGCCGGCGTTGCGCGCGGCTATCTCAATCGTCCGCTCTTAACCGCGGATAAGTTCGTTCGCGATCCCTTCAGCGACGAGCCCGGAGCTCGTCTCTACAAAACCGGAGACTTGGCCCGCTATCTTCCCGACGGCGACATCGAGTTCCTCGGCCGGATCGATCACCAGGTGAAAATCCACGGCTTTCGCATCGAGCTGGGAGAGATCGAAGCCGTGCTATCTCTCCATCCGGCCGTCTGCGAGAGCGTGGTTGTCGCGCGCGACAATCAACGTGAAGAGAAGAGTCTGGCGGCGTATGTTGTGCTGGAGCGGGAGTTTGCTTGCACGCTCGGCGAGCTGCGTAGTTTCTTAACTTCCAGACTGCCGCAACACATGATTCCGTCGTCCTTCGTCATCCTCGAAAGTTTGCCGCTGACTCCCAACGGCAAGATCGATCGTCGCGCGCTCGTCGGGCGGAGCGCGGAAAGACCGGAACCGACCGGCGGCTTTGTCGTTCCTCGTTCCGGTGTCGAGGAAGTTTTAACCCGGATCTGGGCCGAGGTGCTGAAAATCGACCGGATCGGCATCCACGATAATTTTTTTGAGTTAGGCGGCCATTCCTTGCTTGCCACTCAAGTCGTCGCGCGAGCGCGCAGCGCTTTCGCGGCGGAAGTGTCGCTGCGGAGTTTTTTCGACGCGCCGACCGTAGCCGGTCTCGCCGAGCGCATCGAGACGCTTCTGGGACGGGAAGATCGCCGTCCCGTTGTCGCGCCGGAAAAGCGGGTCAATCTGCCGCTATCCTTTTCCCAAGAGCGATTGTGGTTTTTGGACCGGTTAAATCCCGACAGTCCGATCTACAACATACCGTCCGCTTTTGTTCTCACGGGCCGGCTCGACGTGGCGGCGCTGGAGAAATGTCTCAACGAGATCGTCAGGCGTCATGAAATTTTGCGAACGACATTCCGGGCCGTGGAAGGACAACCCGAGCAGCTCGTGAGCCCGGAGCTGACTCTAACGCTCCCGGTGATCGACTTGCGAGATTTGCCCAATGACCGGCGGCAGGCCGAGCGCGACCGGCTGGTGAGCGAAGAGGCGCATCGGCCGTTCGACCTGAGCCGGGGACCGCTGCTGCGCGCGAAGCTGCTCAGAACCGGCGGCGAAGAGCACGTCTTGCTTCTGACGATGCACCACATCGTTTCCGACGGTTGGTCGATGGCGATTCTATTGCGCGAGATCTCCGCGCTCTATGACGCTTTCGTCACCGGAAAGCAGTCGCCGCTTGCGCCGCTGCCGATCCAGTACGCCGATTTTTCCGTTCGACAACGGCAGTGGTTGAGTGACGAAGCCATCGAGGCGCAACTTTCTTATTGGACGGCGCAGCTTCGCGGTATGCCGGCCGTTCTGGAGTTGCCCACGGACCGTCCTCGCCCTGCGGTTCAAACCTTTCACGGCGCGCATGAAACGTTCGTTTTATCTCGTTCGTTAACTCACGCTCTGAAGGCTTTGAGCCGGCAAGAGAACGTCACTCTGTTCATGATGCTGCTGGCGGCGTTTCAAAGTTTGCTGCACCGCTATACCGCGCGGGACGATATCGTTGTCGGCTCTCCGATTGCCGGGCGCCAGCGCGTGGATCTCGAAGATCTCATCGGCTTTTTCGTCAACACGCTGGTGCTGCGGACCGATCTATCGGGCAATCCGACCTTCAAGCAATTGCTGGGGCGCGTGCGGGAAGTGGCACTGAGCGCATATGCCCATCAGGACCTACCGTTCGAGAAACTCGTCGAAGAGCTCAAGCCGGATCGCAGTTTGAGCTCAACGCCTCTGGTGCAAGTCATGTTTGTGCTCCAGAACGCGCCGCGTTCCGGCCTGAACCTGCGCGACGTTGAGGCGCGATCTCTAGAAACCGGCACCGGCACGGCAAAGTTCGGTTTGACCCTTTCGATATCGGAATCGAGCGGATCGCTGACCGGTTCCCTGACGTATAACACCGATCTGTTCGGCGCGGCGACCGTTGCGCGTATGGCGGAGCACTTCCAGACATTGCTGGAGAGCATCGCCGCCAATCCGGAACGACGCCTGTCCGATCTTTCCATGCTGACCGGCGCCGAGCGACAACAAATCCTGGTCGAGTGGAACCATACGAAGAGAGACTATCCGAGAGACCGGTGCGTCCACGAACTCTTCGAGCGGCAGGTCGAACGGACTCCTGACGCGGTGGCGGCGGTGTTCGAGGAGGGGGAGCTCACCTATCGGGAGTTGAATCGACGTGCGAATCAGTTGGCGCATCATCTAAGAAAGTTGGGCGTGGGGCCGGAAGCGCGGGTGGCCATCTACATGGACCGCTCGTTGGAAATGATCGTGGGCCTGCTCGGGATTCTCAAAGCCGGTGGGGTCTATGTGCCGCTCGATCTCGACTGCCCCAAAGAGCGCGTTGGTTTCATGCTCAACGATAGCGAAGCCCGACTTCTGCTCACGCAGAAAAAATTTCTCAGTCGGATGCCCGAGTGGCGGTTCGGCGAGATAGTCCACGTCGATCAAGACTGGCGGCCATTCGCCCATGAACCCGCGCACAATCCCGTCAGCGGGGCAACGGCGAAAAATCTCGCTTATATCATCTACACGTCGGGCTCCACCGGGAATCCCAAAGGCGTCGCCGTACCGCATCGCGCCGTAAACCGGTTGGTCGTTAACACCGACTACTTGACGTTGGGACCCGGCGACGTCGTCGCCCAGGCAGCGAACTGCTCTTTCGATGCAGCGACATTCGAAATTTGGGGAACTCTATTAAACGGCGCCCGGCTGGTCGGGATCAAAGCGGACGCGGTTCTCTCGCCGCGAGAATTTGCCGGCCTGATCGAAACGAAAAAAATCACCACGTTGTTCTTGACGACGGCCCTCTTCAATCAAATGGCGCGGGAATTGCCGTCCGCCTTCAGGGGCGTGCGCCATCTGCTCTTCGGGGGTGAAGCCGTGGATCCGAGATGGGTCGCGGAAGTTTTGCAGCATGGTCCTCCGCAGAGACTTCTCCACGTCTACGGGCCGACTGAGACGACGACGTTCGCATCGTGGCGTCTGGTGGAGCCCGCCGGTGAAAGCGCGACGACTATCCCGATAGGCCGGCCGATCGCCAATACCCGGATTTATCTGCTCGACCGTTATCTGCAGCCGGTTCCGGTGGGCGTAGCGGGTGAAATCCACATCGGAGGAGATGGCCTTGCCCGAGGCTATTATAATCGCCCGGAGCTGACGGCCGAAAAATTTATTCCCGACCCCTTTGACGCCGATCCTGAGGCCCGTCTCTACAAGACCGGGGATCTGGCCCGGTACCTCCCCGACGGGGACATCGAATTTTTGGGACGCATCGATCGCCAAGTGAAAATCCGCGGCTTCCGCGTCGAACCCGGCGAGATTGAAGCGGCCTTGGAGCGCCATCCGGCGATCGAAAATGTTGTTGTCATGGTTTGCGACGAGAGCGAAGGCGATCCCTCGACAGGCCCTTCGACGGAGCTCAGGACAGGCAAACGGCTGGCGGCTTATTTTACCTGCGACGCGCGCAATGAGCCGCGCGCAAGCGAGTTGCGCAGATATCTCAAGGCAACGCTGCCGGAATATATGATACCCTCGCTATTTGTTTCCTTGGACGCATTTCCGTTAACCTCCAACGGAAAGATCGACCGCCGGGCGTTGCCGGATCCAGGTGAACTCGGAGCGCCGGCCTCGGCGGGGTACGTCGCGCCGCGCACCGCCATGGAAAAACTGATCGCCGAAGCGTGGCGCGAAGTTATCGGCGTGGAGCGCGTCGGCGTTTACGATAATTTCTTCGATCTCGGCGGCCACTCGCTGTTGTCCATGCGCGCGATCTCGCGGATCGAAAAGCTTACGGGGCGGCGCATCCCGCCCGCCGAGATGATCTATCACACGGTGGAACAGCTTGCCGCCGGCTTGGAGCGGCGCGACGCCGCGAATGGGCGGCCGGCACCGAAGCGTCGCGCGCGGCGCTGGCTCGCGGCGATTCGCCGCGGACTGTTCCGCGCCTGACCGTTATTGAAACCGATGGAACCGTTTTTTTTCCGCGCCGGGGAAAAGAGGCTGTTCGGCGTTTATGACGAGCCGGCGCGCGGCCCGGCTCGCCCGCGCGCCGTCGTCCTCTGCTATCCGATGGGACATGAATATTTTAGCGCCCACCGAACGTTCAGGCAGCTATCCGCGCGCCTCGTCGAAGCGGGCTTCCACGTGCTGCGCTTCGACTATTACGGCTGCGGCGATTCCGCCGGGGAGAGCGAGGAGGGCGCGGTCGAGCAGTGGCTGGAAGACATCGGCGCGGCCGTAGGAGAGATCAAGGACTTGTCCGGCGCGGCCGAAGTCTCTTTGATCGGCGCGCGTCTCGGCGCGACGCTGGCGGCGCTGGCGGCCGGCCGCCGCCGCGACGTCGATGGACTCGCCCTCTGGGATCCGATTGTCAAAGGCGAGGACTATATTCGGGAGTTGACCAGGCTGCAAAAAGATTGGCTGAGAGACGGGCTGCCCGAGCCGCGGCGGCTCGACCCGGACGATCCGATAACGGAGGCGGTGGGATTTCCGTTGACCGATCGGCTGCGGAGCGACCTGGAAAAAATCGATCTTCAAGGCCCGGCCGAAGGGTTCGCGCGGCGGATGCTCGTCGTCGATAGCCTCGAGCAGCCGGTTCATCTTCTCTGGAGAAAACGCGCGCAAAGCTTTCCGCCCGAAGTCGAACACGAGCGCATCGCCGGGTCGATGTGGCGGAAGGGCATGAAAAGAAAGCGACGCGATCCCCTGGTGTCGTTGCGCGTCGTCGAGGCGATCACCTCCTGGATTGCCCGAGCGCCGTCATGACCGAAAAGGCCGTTCTTTTCGGCGAAACGAAATCGCTCGTCGGAATCTTGACGGAGGCCGAGACCGCGGCGCCGAACGCCTCCCCGGCGGCGATTTTTTTTAACGTCGGTCTGATCCATCGCGTCGGTCCGAACCGGTTGTACGTCCGGCTGGCGCGCAAATTGGCCGCTCTCGGTTTTCCCGCGTTGAGATTCGATCTGGCCGGCATCGGCGACAGCCCGCCGCGCTCCGGTGGAAGCTCCTTCGAGGAGAACGTTCTGAAGGACGTGGCCGCGGCGATGGATTTTCTCGCCGCGCGCGGCGCCCGGCGCTACATTCTGATCGGACTTTGCTCCGGCGCGGACCACGCGCTCCGCGTGGCGGGCCGCGACGAGCGCGTGGCCGGGCTTGCGCTGATCGACCCGTACGCTGCGCCGACGAGCGGCTTCTTTTTGCATCGTTATCTGCCGCGCCTGTTCAACGTCCAGAGCTGGCGGCGATTCGTCACCGGGAAGAGCCTTTTGTGGCGCTATTGGCAGCGCGCGCGGCGGCCCCGGCCGGGGGCGAAAGCCGCCGAACAGGCGGCTCGAAGAAACGAAGTCGTTCGGCCGCTCGACGCGCTGGCTCGGCGCGGAGCGGATTTGTTCTTCATCTATTCAGGGGCGGGCAGCCCGTATTACAATTACCGGACGGAACTAAAGCCGCGCCTCGATGCGCTCGATTTTCACGGCCGGCTCGGCGTGCACATTCTCAAAGAAGCGGACCACACGTTTACCCTCTTGGAGAGCCAGGCGGAGCTGATCGACGCGATCGCCGATTGGGCGGTGGCGGCACGCGCGCGGCGCCGCACCGACGGCGCCGGATGACTTTGGGCTCGGCGGGGCGATCGTTCCATGCCCGATCCTTATCTTGCTTTTGGGCGGGTGATCCTGTATGAAAAAGCGAAATTATTCGGAGGCCGAGATGTCGAAACCAGCCGCGCAATTGGATAACGTGATGGACAACATTCCGTACTACGACAAGTGGCAACTGGGTGAAGGAATCCCCGTCACAAAAACTTTTTTTGTCCCGGACTTGCGAAAAGTTCCGCTGGCGCGCTGGGAGCGAACCGGCGGCGAGGGCGCGTTCATCAACATGGAAGGCGCCGAGGGCGCGACCGGCGCGTATGTCTGCGAGATCCCGGCGGGCAAGAGTCTCAAGCCGCAGCGGCAAATTTTCGAAGAGATGATCTACGTGCTCAAAGGGCGCGGCGCGACGACCATCTGGAACGACAAAGGCGCGAAGCAGACCTTCGAGTGGCAGGAGGGAAGCCTGTTCGCGCTGCCGCTCAACGCCTGGCACCAGCACTTCAACGGCCAGGGCAACGAGCCGACGCGATTTTTTTCCGTCAACAGCATGCCGATCGTCTTCAATCTTTTTCACAACGCGGATTTTATTTTCAACGTGCCCTACGACTTTCTCGACCGCTTCAACGGCGAGCCGGAGTATTTCAGCGGCAAAGGCACCGCCCATGCCGGGCGCATCTGGGACACCAACTTCATCGCCGACGCGCGCAACTTCAAATTGGAAGAGTGGAAGGAGCGCGGCGGCGGCGGCACCAACGTGATGCTCGAGATGGCCAACGGCTCGATGGCCGCGCACATTTCGGAATTTCCCATCGGCACTTATAAAAAAGCCCACCGCCACGGGCCGGGGTTCAACGTCATCATCATCAAGGGAAAAGGGTTCTCGCTGTTCTGGAGAGAGGGCCAGCCGATCAAACGCTACGACTGGCAGGACGGCAGCGTCTTCACGCCGCCGCCGATGATGTGGCACCAGCACTTCAACACCGGCGCGATGCCGGCGCGCTATCTGCCGCCGCGTCTCGGCGGCATCAAATACAGCCTGGGCGAGCAGTTCGGCGACGTGACCAAAGTCGATAAGGACGTGAAGGCCGGCGGCAACCAGATCGAGTATTTCGACGAGGACCCGTCGATCCGCAAGATGTTCGAGGAAGAGCTGGCGAAGTCGGGCACCTCTTCGCGGATGAATCCCGATTTCTACAAGAAAAAGTAAAAGCGAGGCTGTTTTCGCTTTCTCGCGGCATTGGATTCCGATTCCATTCTCTTTTGACCGCGCGGTATTCCACGCCGCTGCGGCCGGCCGGGACACACCGAAGTGACGGCTGCGATTCTCATCGGCTTCGCCTACCTCCTCGGCTCCATGCCGACCGGTTTCCTGTTAGGTTATTTCGCCGGCGTCGATGTGCGCGAGGCCGGCAGCGGCAACGTCGGCGCGACCAACGTCGCGCGCGTCGCCGGAAAGTGGCTCGGGCTTTTGACGCTTGTCGTCGATGCGGCCAAGGGCTTCGTGCCGGTTTTTCTCGCCCAGCAAATGGATTCAGGCGTCGCGCTCTCGGGCGTCGTCGCTCTCGCCGCGTTTTTCGGCCATCTCTATCCGATTTTTTTGAAGTTTCAGGGTGGAAAAGGGGTGGCGACGGCTCTCGGCGTCTTGTTGGCTCTCGCGCCCGCGGCCGCCGGAATTCTGGCGCTGGTTTTCCTGCTCGTCGTTCTCGTGAGTCGAATCGTCTCGCTGGCCTCGATTGTCGCGGCCGGAATGATTCCGGCGGCGATCTGGCTGTTAAGCTATCCGTCTCTTCTGGCGGGCCTTACGTCGGTCATGGCGCTGATGATCGTCTGGCGCCATCGGGAAAACATTCGCCGCCTTGTCTCAGGCGTCGAGCCGAAGTTTAATTTCTAGACCGCCGAAGCTCGGAAGCGAAGCGTTTAGTACTCGCGCCCCTGCTTCATCGGCTCCGGTTCTTTTTTCAGCCGTTCGTTTTCGGCCTGGTTTTGATCGCGCTGCTTTTGTTGTTCCGCCTCTTTTTGTTCGTTTCCCTGCATCTGATCGCCGATGACATAGCCGGCGCCCGCGCCGAGCACGGCGCCGATAGCCGCTCCGGTTCCCGGAGCTCCGACCGTGCTGCCGATGATTCCTCCGGCGGCGGCGCCGCCGAGCGCGCCGATTCCGGTCGCCTTTTCTCGCGTGCTCAACGGCTGGGAACAGCCGAAGACGGCGGCGAGTAAAATGATTCCCACAAACGCGGTCAATGTGTGCTTCATAAGTCCTCCTCTAACGATCAACGCTTGTGTGATTTCTGCGATATTACCAAACCGGGATGGCTTATTCAAATTTTGTTTGACGTCATCGCTTCATCAAGCCGCGCTCACGTCGCGGAAGTCCTGTTGACATCATAGACCTTAGAAGTCTATAGTTTTTTCAGGACGATTGAAGGGAAAATGATGCAGACAATCACTAAAGAGACCGTGCTCGAAGCGCTGAAAAAGGTCCAGGACCCGGAGCTTCACCGCGACATCGTGAGCCTCGGCATGGTGAAAAACCTCGACGTGGCCGACGGAAAGGTCCGGTTTACCGTCGAGCTGACGACTCCCGCCTGTCCTTTGAAAGAGACGATCGATGCCGACTGCCGAAAGGCGCTGGCGCCGATGGGCATTCAGAATTTGGAAATCTCTTTCGGCGCGCAGGTGCGCGGCAGCAAGTCGGGCGCGGGACAAACGGATTTACTGCCGACGGTGAAGAACGTGGTGCTGGTCGCGGCGGGAAAAGGCGGCGTGGGAAAATCGACGGTCGCGGCCAATCTTGCCGTCGCGCTCAAAAAGCACGGCGCCACCGTCGGCCTGCTCGACGCGGACATCTACGGTCCGTCCGTGCCGATGATCATGGGCGTGAAGGACCATCCCGAGCAGATTCCCGTCAACGGCGGCGTCAAGTTGAAACCTCCACTCGCGTACGGCATCCCGGTGATGTCGATCGGCTTTTTTCTCGAGCACGATCAGGCCGTGATCTGGCGCGGCCCGATGCTGGGGAAAGCGCTGCAGCAGTTGATGGCCGACGTTCAATGGGGGGAGCTGGATTATCTCATCGTCGACATGCCGCCGGGAACCGGCGACGTGCAGATCACTTTTTCCCAGCAGTTGAAAGTCAGCGGCGCGCTGCTCGTCGCCACGCCGCAGGACGTGGCGCTGGCGGACGTGGTGCGGGCCAAGTCGATGTTCGACAAGGTGATGATTCCGATCGTCGGCATCGTCGAGAACATGAGCTATTTTATTTGCGACGGCTGCGGCAAGCAGCACGAGATTTTTTCCCGCGGCGGCGCCGCGCTTGCGGCAAAAAAATTCAACGTTCCGTTTTTAGGCGAGATCCCGCTCACGCCGAAGCTGCGCGAGGGCGGCGACCTGGGCGTGCCGATTCTGATCGAGCAGCCGAACTCGGAGGTCAGCAAGATTTTCATGGAGATCGCGGCCAAGCTCGCGGGCCAGCTCTCGGTCGTCTCGGAGACGTCCCGAAAAGCGCAGGCGCTGAAAATTATTTCGACCTGAAGAGAATTATGCCGGGCCATATTCCGACGGAGATCAACTTCATCAAAGCGAGTGGAATCGTTCGCGTCACCTGGGACGACGGCCACGTCGGCGAGTATCCGCAAGATTACCTGCGCGGGTTTTGTCCCTGCGCCGGCTGCCAGGGACACGGCGGCGAACTCAAATTCAATCCCAACCCCGATGCCGTCGTCGGCGCGATCGGCCCCGTCGGCAATTACGCGATTCTTTTTCGCTGGCAGGACGGACACGACACCGGGATTTACACTTTCGATTTTTTGCGCTCGCTCTGCCCGTGCGCCGAGTGTAAAAGCGTGAGCGAACAAGCGGAAAGATAGGGAGAATTTTTATGCCGACCAAAGAAGAAATTTACCAGGTTTTACAGCAGTGCTTCGACCCGGAGATCCCGGTCAACATCGTCGATCTCGGCCTCATCTACGACGTGCAGATCGAAGGAAGCAAGGTCATCGTCAAGATGACGCTGACCACGCCGGGCTGCGGCATGGGCGGCATGATCGCCGGCCAGGCGAAGCAAAAAATTCTCGACAACATCGACGGCGTCGAGGAAGCGAACGTGGATTTGGTTTGGGACCCGCCCTGGGAGCCCAGCATGATGAGCGAAGAGGCGAAGCACAAGCTGGGAGTGGGGTGAGCGGTCCTGCGATCGCTCATCGTTTCGCGTTTGGCTAGCTTCGGGTGCGATGCTATAGTTCCTTTCATGAGTACCACCGCAGACAGGGTTTTGCAGGACGCGCTGAGTCTCTCGGAACAGGAGCGGGCGGAAGTTGCGGCCCGCTTGATCGAGAGCTTGGACGCAGCCGGCGACGCCGAAGCGGCTGCGATTGAAGAAGCGTGGGCCGCTGAAATCGAGCGCCGATGCGCCGGGCTGGATACCGGAACGACCGGCACGACCGACTGGCAGGATGTCCGGCGTCACATCGAAACAAAAATCCTTCGCAAGTGACTAAGCCCCTTCGTATCGAGGACGGGGCGCGAGACGAGTTGTACGCGGCCGTCGCGTGGTATGAAGAGAAGCGTTCAGGGCTCGGTAGAGAATTCTTCGCCGAGATTCAGCGCACCTTGGAGTTGATTGAGCGCCATCCGAGTCTTGCCACGCCGGTACCGCGCGTGCCGGTGGAGCGCGGCGTCCGCCGCTTGCCACTGCGTCGTTTTCCTTACGCCATTGTATACCGCGAACGGGAGTTCGAAATTCAGATCGTGGCGTTCGCCCATCACAGCCGCAAGCCGGGATATTGGTTCATCCGAGGATGACCCGACCGCTCCCGGCTGTGGCATGGGCGGCATGATCGCCGGCCAGGCGAAACAAAAAATTCTCGATAATATCGACGGCGTCGAGGAAGCTACCGTGGATTTGGTTTGGGACCCGCCATGGGAACCCAGCATGATGAGCGAAGAGGCGAAGCACAAGCTCGGGGTCGGTTAAATTTCTTCGAGCTACCTGTCAGCGCAAACTATATCCATCGTTGCATAACGCTTAAGCTCAGCCGTCGCTTTTAGCGATCGGTCTGAACCGCCGAATTAGCCTACCACCTTGTCGTACTCTGAATGAGAGCCAAGCCAAAACCATAGCAAGTCATCGCCCGCTTCGACAGCCAACGCTCGGTAGTGTATTCCAACTCGGACGGCGCGGTACTTTCCAACTTTTTTGAAATGCAGAGACGGGTGTGAAGGGTTTGTCTTCAGGAGTTCGTAGTTTTTATCAGCAAGCTTGCGAACCGATTCCGGAAGGGTTCCATAACAAGTCCAAAAGCTCGGGGCAGCAAAATGTCTCAAAGCTCCTTACTCTTTCCAGTACGGTGTGCCGCCTGAGCGTCTTCGGCGAGCCTGTCCAGCTTACCCTTTTGAATATCGTCTTCTATTTGGCGATCCCAAGCTTGAGCGTCAAACTCGGCAAACCATCTGCGGAAAGCGGCAAGCTCGGATGGCTTGAGCCTCTGAACTTCTTGTTCGATATTTTCGACCTTACTCATTGAAAGCTCCTATGCCGACACTTTAGCAGAGTTTCCAACGGACGGCTAACGCGATGCCGCTGAGCCGTTATCAGAAAATCAATCGACCATCACTCGATCTCGTAATCGGCTCAAGCGGTGGGTTAGGCCTCCATCTTGCGCCTCGGAAACCAACGGCTTTGAGCCCAAACAATAATTCCGCCTCCAGCTACGACCGCAGCGAGCGAAAGCGCAAACCAGAAGGGATGATCATAGATCGTGTACCAACACGTGTAGCCGCCGTGATTGTTGAAGGCAGCTTCACATTCCTTCGGGATTTTTACAGAAGGTCGGCGCGTTAGCTCGGCTCGCGACTCGGTTATAAGAAATCTTAATGTCGATTGCAGCCCGGAAGCGAAAAGAATTACGGCAGCCACTTCAACCAAGAAGAAGAGCAGTCGCGCGGCTACGATTCGCCTCGACTTTACTTTCAGTTTGAACATTAGGCCTAACTATAAATATACCGGTCAGCATAACATAGGTCGTTATGTTTTTTACGACAGCAGAGATTTCTCCGCCATTCCACAGGTCGAAAACTTTGCGCAACCCATACTCTAAACCGGCGCTCTGCGTCAAGCGCAATTGTTACATATGAAGCGCCACTTGCAGCCGCCCAAAAAAACCGGCATTTATGACCGATGGAAGATCGTCCGCGCGTTCGGCCCGTCGAGGCGTTTCCGATTCAGCAGGAAGGGAAGACCTTCATCTGCCTCCGCGACCCGCAACATTTTTCTCAGCCGCTCGTCGTCACGCCCATCGGTTATTTCGTTCTGGCGCACTTCGACGGCGAGCATTCGCTCATCGACGTTCAGGAAGCCTACGCAAAGCGCGTGGGACAGATTCTTGCGACCGAGGAGCTTAGAAAAATGATCGAGATGCTGGACGAGCACTTTTATCTCTACAACCAGCGCTTCCTCGGCCGCCGGCAGGAGATCGTCGAAGACTTTCGCCGTCAGCCGGTGCGCGCGCCGGCGCACGCGCCGGGGGTTTACAGCGACGATTCGGACAAACTCAAAGCTCAGCTTCTCGGCCACTTTCAATCTCCCGACGGTCCGGGCGAGGCGCGGCGTAACGGCGGCCGATCCGCTCCCAAAGCCATCGTCGCGCCGCACATCGACTTTCACCGCGGCGGGCCGTGCTATGCGTGGGCTTACAAAGAACTCGCCGAGAGTCCCGGCGCGGACTTGTACATTCTCCTCGGCACGTCGCATTGCGGCGGCGAGACGCCGTTCGTCGCGACGCTGAAGGATTTCGTCACGCCGCTCGGCACGGTGGAGACGGATAAAAATTTCGTCGCGCGCTTGCAGCAAAACTACCACGGCGATCTTTTCGCCGAAGAATATCTCCATCGCACCGAGCACTCGCTGGAGTTTCAGGTCGTTTATCTCAAGTACATCGCGGCGCTCAGGGCGCAGCTCGCCGGCGACGATCGAAGCTTCAAGATCGTCCCGCTCCTCGTCACCTCGTTTCACTCAAACATCCAGAGCCGCAGCCTGCCGGAAAAAGATCCGCGCATCGGCGATTTTCTCAAAGCGCTGGCGGATTTGGCGGCAAGGGAGTCGCGGCGCGTCTGTTTCGTCGCCGGCGTGGATTTGGCGCACGTCGGTTCGCAGTTCGGCGACCGCGAGCCGATCACGCCGGACTTTCTCAAATGGGTCGAGGCGGAAGATCAAACGCTGATCGAAAAGCTCGCCGCGCGCGACTCCGAAGGATTCTTCAACGAGATCGCCAAAGACGAAGACCGCCGCCGCATCTGCGGCTTCTCTCCGCTCTACTCGCTCACGCATCTGCTCGACGGCAGCCGGGGAAAATTATTAAAATACGGCCAGGCTTTTACTCAAGAGACCGGCTCGGCCGTGACGTTTACGAGTATGGTTTTCGACTGAGCAGCCGCCCACTCTCTCTTCCGCTGGATCGGCCGCAAGTTGACACGACCCTATGCCTGGGTTAACTTTCTGTTCATCCGTCAGATGAAAGGGAGGCACGCCATGCACAATCGCCGCTCATTCGCTGCGCCGATCGCCGTCTTAGGTTCGTTCCTCGTTTTGGCGTTCACCGGCTGCGCCGTCGAGTCGCACCGGACGCTGACGCCGGAGACGGTCGCCAGCGCGGGCACGCCGTACAACGGCCCAAAATACGCGCTGGTCGTTGCCAAATTCCAAAACCGCTCCACGTACATGCAGGGGCTTTTTGCCGAGGGCGATCACCTCGGCAATCAGTCAAAAACCATTCTCAAGACCCACCTGCAAAACACCGGGCGCTTCGTGCTCGTCGATCGCGAGAATATGAAAGAGATCGCCGAAGAGGCGAAAATCCGCGGAACGAAACAGGAACTGAAAGGCGCCGAGGTCGCGGTCACGGGCGACGTGACGGAGTTCGGCCGCAAGGTGACCGGCGACATGCAGCTCTTCGGCATTCTCGGCCACGGGAAAACGCAAGTCGCATATGCGAAGGTGGCGCTCAACATCGTCGACGTCCATACCTCGGAGGTCATTTACGCCGTCCAGGGCGCCGGCGAATACGAGCTCAGCAATCGCGACATCGTGGGCTTCGGATCGACCGCCGGTTACGACGCGACCTTGAACGGCAAGGTGCTGAATCTCGCGATCACCGAGGCGGTGAACAATCTGGTCGCCGGCCTGGAGCGCGGCGCATGGAGCCCGGCGACGGAAAAATAAATTCATGCGCGGCTTCTACCTGCCGCTCGTGACGGCGGCGCTGTGCGCTCTCGCGGCATCGAGCGCATGCGCGCGCCCAAGTCTGTACTTCTGGGGCCGTTACGAGGCGATGGTATACGAGATGTATGCCAAGCCGGGGCAGGCCGACCCGGTGACGCAAACGGCGAAGCTTACCGAAGACATCGAAAGGGCCCGGGCCGAAGGCAAAGCCGCGCCGCCGGGCGTGCACGCCCATCTCGCGTATTTGTACTATCAGCAGGGAAATCTCGGCGGCGTCCAGCAAGAACTCCAGACCGAAAAAACTCTCTTTCCCGAATCAGCCGCGTTCGTCGACGGCGTACTCGAGCGGTTGAGCCAGCGGATGAACCGGCAATGATGCGGCGCGGCGCTGGATTGTTTTTGATCGCGCTTTCGATCCTTGCGTGTTCCTGCGCCGCCAAGGTCGATTACACGCTCTATCGCAGCCGCGTGCCGCGCTCGATTTTAATCCTGCCGCCGCAGAACTCCACGACGGTCGTTGAAGCGTCCTATAGTTATCTTTCCACCGCGTCGCGCCCGCTGGCCGAAGCGGGCTACTATGTTTTTCCCGTCGCGGTGATCGACGCCCTCATGAAAGAAAACGGCCTGCCGACTCCCGACGAGATGCACAGCGTCTCGCTCAACAAAATCAAAGAGATCATCGGCGCCGACGCTGTTCTGTACGTCACGATCGAAGACTGGGGAACGAAATATTACGTGATCGGCTCCTCTACGGTCGTGAGAGCCGGCGCGCGTCTCGTGGACGTGGAGACCGGCGCGACACTTTGGACCGGCGCCGCTTTTGCTTCTCAAGATTCCGGAGGAGGGGGCGGCGGCCTCATCGGCGCACTCGTCGCCGCGGCGGTGTATTCGGTTCTTTCTTCCTTGGCCGACCAGACGCACGAACTCTCCCGGCTGGCGACGACCAACATGGTTTTTAACTCGAATAACGGTCTGTTGTTCGGGCCGCGCCATCCCGAATACGGTTTGGACAAGCGCGGGCGCTGAAATGCGCGTGATTATACGTACGGCTTCACTCCGCTCCAGAACTCCCGCTTTCCGGTTGCGGCCTGCCAGTAGCCGTCGAAGCTGAAGAGGTACGCCGAATAGGCGTCGCGGCAGACGGAGCGCAGCGCGCCGTAACAATCCGGATTCGCTTCGAGCGCGGCGACGACAATGTCCTCTTCCTGAAGACCGTGCTCGGCGTCGTGGTCGGCGTGAAACTGGTAAGTTTCGAGCGCCGCCACGTCGATTTTGTAAATATCCCGATAGGCTTTGTACAGAGCGGCCGCCACCTGAGGATACTCAGGCTCGCCGATCCAGAGCGCGGCGATGCCCTCGGCGAAGGAGCGGCGCGTGGTGAGGCCTTCGACGATCTCGTGCCAGGCGCGCATGCCGGGCGTGGGATCGGTCTCGGCGATTTTTTTCCGCGGCACTTTGAGCGCGTCGAGCAGAATCAAAATCAAGGTCGCGTGGTCTTTGTCGCCGGTCGCTTCGGAGATCCAGTTTCCCGCCATCCATTTGCGCCAGTCAAGGTTGTCGTTGCAGTTCTTGATCGTGTTCAAGACGAAGGTCGAGAAATATTTCGCCTCGTAGAAGTGCTGGATCTCGATTGCGCGGATCTGGTCCAGGGTGAACTCGCCCTTGATCCGCGCCTGAACCACGGGATGCTGCAAGAGCGGCGCGGGCGAAACGATTTCGCTCCGCAGCGCGACCAGTTTTTCTTTGACGGATGGATTCATGCGAGCCTCCCATTACGGTTTTCGTCTTTGTTCCGCCTGCCGGGCGCCCGTCTTCAGGTATTCTCCCCGGACGGCGAGTGCCGCTTCTTCCTCGTCTTCCGCTCCCCAGTGTCCGAGCGGGTAGCCCCAGTAGACGGAGTTCAAGTTCAGCGCCGGCAGCTCTTCCCGCTTCCACAGACGGATTGCTTGCTCCATGAACTCGCGCTTGGGGAGCGAGGTCGGCGGATAGCCCCACTTGAGCGTCGCGTCGATCAAAAGGCACGAGGACTCGTGCGCCTGCTCGCCGAATCTTCTCCCGGCGCCTTCGCCCGGCGGCGCGACCGAGTAGTCGAGCGGCAGCGGCTTTTTCGAGCGGAGAATTTGCGTGTCGCGGTGCGGCTGCATGCGGAAGCTCATCGCCCAGACGACCGACTCCAAATTCCGCGGGTCGATGTCTTCGTTGACGAGCACGATCATCTTGCCGCCCCATAATCTCTCGGAAACGGCTTTCATGATCTTCTCGTTTTGCTCCGGCCGCGGCTCCTTCATGCGAATCACGCAGAAACCCCAGCTGCCGCTCGACTCGTGAAACACAACGTCGAGAATATTTTTCAGCTCCATGTCCACCGTGAGCATCTTGAAGATCACCTGCTCCCAGGAGATCTGGCGGATTTTGCTCGACTCGCTGGGCGGAAACTGGCTCAAGAATCCCTGGCAGACGGCGTCCCTCCGGTGCGTGATACAGGTGACGTGCATGTACGGATTGGTCTCGCGCGACGCCATATAGCCGGTCATCTCGCCGAACGGTCCCTCCGGCTCGACGAAATCCGTCGGGATGATTCCCTCGAC
>JBGPTS010000059.1:0-18554 GCA_041490745.1 Binatia bacterium
CACGAGCAGACGACGTTCTCCCACGTCGAGGTGCCGCCGCGCGAACGCGGAATCACATGATCCAGGTTCAGCTCGTAGCGGGGGAGTTTTCTGCCGCAATACTGGCACGTGAGCTTGTCGCGGGCGTAAATATTATAGCGGCTGAATCTCACCTGGCGTTTGGGCACGCGGTCGTAGCCGACCAGGAGAATCACTCTTGGGACTCGGATGACGCGGTTGACCAAGCCGATCGATTCATCGTGCAGGGAAACCGACAGGTGGCTCCAGCTCTCGAAATCGAAGGTCTTATACTGGTCGTTCACCGCCCGGGCGATGCCCTGGTACAAAAGGGTGAAGGCCCGCCGGACCGAGGTGACGTGGATCGGCAGATAAGAGCGATTGAGAATCAGGACCTTGGTATTGAGAATCGAATAGGCGGGGGCCACGATCGTAGAGTCCATAACTGCTTGGGTGCCGTCGATTGCGATGAAGAATATCGGCCGGGCGGCGCAAAGTCAACACGACGGCAAATCGACGGCTTCTTTCTTTGCTTGAAATTCCGGCCGGTTTGGACTATAAGTCGTTAAAAGTTCCCGAACGGATCTCGAATGTCGAAGAGAGATCCCGCCATTCAATCCCTCCCGACGGGCGCGTCTCCCGAAAAAAAGAGAGCTTGTGAAGCAGGACATCTACATCAATAACACACCCCAGGAAAGCCGCATCGCCATCGTCGAAGACGGCGCGCTCGCCGAGTTTCTGATCGAGAGAAAACAGGAACGGGGCATCGCGGGAAATATCTACAAGGGGAAAGTCGCCCGCGTGCTACCCGGAATGCAGGCCGCGTTCGTCGACATCGGCATGGAAAAGGCGGCCTTCCTCCACGTCTCCGATTTTTCCAACGCTGCGGACGGCGGCGCTCCGCTGATGGCCGGCGCGGAGGACGAAATTATCGTCGAAGCGCCGCGGCCTCATCCGTCGCGGCGGTTGCCGATCGAGCGGCAGCTCACGCACGGCCAGGAGATTCTCGTTCAGGTCGCCAAGGACCCTCTCGGAACCAAAGGCGCGCGCATCACGTCCCATGTTTCCCTACCGGGACGTTATCTGGTTTTCATGCCCGGCGTCAGTCACGTCGGCATCTCGCGGCGCATCGACGACGACAAAGAGCGAAAACGGCTGAAGGAGATCGCGCTCTCGATGTCGACGGTAGACGGCGGTTTTATCTTGCGGACCGCGAGCGAGGGGCGAAGCAAGCGAGAGATCCAACGAGACCTGGCGTTTCTGACCAAACTCTGGCGCGGAATTCGGGGAAAAGTGGAGACGGCAGGCGCGCCGTCGTTGATCCACCAGGATCTGGACGTCGTCACGCGCACCATACGCGATTTTTTTGCCGTAGAGACGCACCAGGTATTCGTTGATCAGGTCAAGGAATATCGCCGCATCCTCGACTTCGTGAGCCATTTCATGCCGCGGCTCAAGGCCAAGGTCTCGCTCTACACCGACACCGAGCCGATCATGGACCACTTCGGCGTCGAGAAACAAATCTCGCAGGCGCTGGAGAGCAAGGTCTGGCTCCACTCCGGCGGCTATCTCGTCATCGGGCGAACCGAGGCGCTGACCGCGATCGACGTGAACACGGGACGCTTCGTGGGCAGGAGAAATCAGGAAGAGACGATCTTCAAGACCAACCTCGAAGCGGCCGAGGAAGTCGTGCACCAGCTCAGGCTCAGAAACATCGGCGGCATCATCGTCATCGACTTCATCGACATGGAAAAAGAGGGCAACCGCAAGCGGGTTTATGAGACGCTCAAAGAGGCGATCAAGAAAGACAAGGCGCGGACCAATATTTTAAAAATCTCCGAGATCGGGCTGGTCGAGATGACCCGCCAGCGGAGCCGCGAGAGCCTGGAGAATATGCTCTTGAGTCCGTGCTCGTACTGCGCCGGACATGGGCGGGTGAAATCGAACGTTACCGTCGCCTATGAGATTCTGAGAGCGATCAAGAAGGAAAAAACTCATCTTCAGGACGGCAAGCGGATCGTCGTCCGGCTCCATCCCGACATCGCCAACTTTCTCTACGACGAGGAGAACCACAGCCTCGACTTCCTCGAGCGCGAGATCAATCACAAGATCATCTTGAAAGCCGCCGAGCGGCTGCGCCACGATCAGTACGAGATTTCGACGATCTAGGTTGTCTTGCCAACTTATCGGCAAGTGGGTCGCTGATGACCACGCGGCGTTGACCGACTCTTGGGTGGCGAGTCGTTTGCCGTTGTCTTTCGGTTCACGTGAGCATATATCGCCCGGATTTCTTTGTGCCAACGCGCTGGATCAATCCCGCTTCCAGCAAAGGCTTTAAAAGACCGACGGCTCCCTGTTTGGAGACGCCAAGCCCATCCCAAATTTGTCGCGGCGTAAGGCTGTGATGATCTCTAAGCATGGCGAGAAGTTTCTCCTGCTTCGGTCGCAAGGAGATCCTGTGCGACTTCGCTTCAGCTACGATGCGCTGGACTCTCGACCATGCTTTTTCGAGCGTCAGCTGAAGGCCTTGCGTCGCGTATTCAAGCCAGCCCGTCAAATCGCCGCCGCTTTTTCCAACGGCATCGAGAGATTCGTAATATCGCGGGCGATCTTCCCAGTAAAACTCATCCACCGAAAAAATGTGGTGCGTATCGAAACCGCGTCGGTAAAGCTCCCACAACGCCAGCGTGCGTCCCGTGCGTCCGTTGCCGTCGGCAAAAGGATGAATCTCCTCAAACCGGTGATGGACAATGGCCGACGTTATGACCGGCGACCACTCCGCGGCCTCTTTATTCCACCATTCCAGAAACTCCGACATCAGCCCTGAAACCCGCTCCGGCGGCGGCGGAAGATAACGGCCCACTCGCACTTTAATGTCACGGTATCTCCCGGCCATGCCTTGCTCCATGACCTTCCCGCCGATGATCGCATGGAGTTTCAGCACGTCTCCATGCGTGAGGCTTTTTTTATTTGCCCGTCTCTCGATGAACCGAAGACCGGCCAAATAATTCAAGACCTCCCGTCGCGCGCGCTCCGTCACAGCCATGAGCGGCTGCCCTTCTTCCAACGCCCGCACCTGTTCCAGGGTCAACGGGTTCCCCTCGATCGCCGTCGAGCTGTGCGTATTTCGGACGCGGCTGTCCTTCTGCAAAGCGGGAATCCAAGCAACCTGAATGGGCGCCGAGAGGATTTTTTCCCTGAGCGCGATAATCTCTTCGATGCTCGCCAGCAGAGCGGCTGTGATCGTAAAAGCGGGCCGATACGGCATGGAAAGGAGCTTACAAGATAAGTCAACTATGAGTCAACTCTTGGTCAACTATAAGTCAACTTATCAGTCAAGCGCTCGGTGTCTTCCCGAAAATGGCGAGTTGGTCTTCGAGGACTTTGCGGGTTTGCTCGGCGGCGGCGACGTGCTCGTCGAGACGATTAATAATGCGGTGTTGTTTCAGCTCCGAACGCACCTAGCTCTTCGGCCATGCGCGGATCTCGTCGTCGCGCCTAAGTTTCTTCGAATCGCAAACTTCCCGGTGGGTGAAGTCTGAAATTTTTCTCCTTGGCTTCGGCTTGGGCCAGCTCTTGGCGTGGCCGATGGGCATGATCCACAGCAAGCGCAGCGGCTCGGGCACTTTGAACAGCTCGCGCAATTCCGGCTCGACTTCCTCGCGCACGGAAACCCACACCGTGCCCAGATGCATCGTCGCCGCCATCAGCATCATGTGCTCGACCGAGTTGGCTACGCTCGCTTGAAAGAGTTTTTCCCGATCTCCCGGCCGGCGCGTCGTCAGATAAACGCGCATCGTGCGCGGGTCGGCGCAGCAAAGCACCAGCGCGCTCACGTCGCCGACGTAGTCTTTTTTGAGTCCCTTGTAGTGCACCGGGTCTTCGAGCTTCCGCTGCCGCCACTCGGCGTCGTAGATTTTTCGCACGCGCCGCATCTTCGCGCGGTCGCGCGTGACGACGAACTCCCACGGCTGGGTATTCGCACCCGAGGGCGCCCAGCGCGCCGCTTCGAGAATCAACGCCAACTGCTTTTCGCTCACCTTGCCGCTCTTGTAAACGCGGACGCTCCGCCGCGCGCGGACGGCGTCGAGAAAGTTTTCGCTATCCATGCGAGCCGTATATCATCCGAATTTCAAGTTTGCGAGCCATTCGGACGCCTGCTATTCTAGCTCGATAAACTGAGTTTCCCCGACATGGGTATGGAAAACGCCGGCCAAAAATTATCGCAGCTTCTCTCCGAGCGGCTGCTCGTCATCGACGGCGCCATGGGCACGATGATCCAGGCGCTGAAGCTCGACGAAGCGGATTTCCGCGGCGAGCGCTTCGCCCGGCATTCCCGCCCGCTCAAGGGCTGCAACGATCTGCTCTCGGTGACCGAGCCCGCCGCAATTGAAAAAATCCACCGGAGCTTTCTCGCAGCCGGCGCCGACATCATCGAGACCAACAGCTTTAACTCCAACGCCATCTCGCTCGCGGACTACGCTCTCGAAGGCGAAGTCCATGCGATCAACCTCGCCGCGGCCAAAGTCGCGCGGCGCGCGGCGGACGCAATGAACCGGAAGACGCCGCACAAGCCGCGGTTCGTCGCAGGCGCTATCGGCCCGACGAATCGCACCGCATCGCTGTCGCCCGACGTGAACAATCCGGCTTTCCGCGCCACGACGTTCGACCAGCTCGTCGAAGCTTACTACGAGCAGGCGCGCGGTCTGGTCGACGGCGGTGTCGATCTGCTTCTGCCCGAAACCACCTTCGACACGCTGAATCTCAAGGCGTGCCTCTTCGCCATTGAGAAATTTTTCTCCGATCGGGGCGCGCGCATTCCGGTTCTTGCCTCGGTGACGATCACCGACCGCAGCGGCCGGACTCTCTCCGGCCAAACTCTCGAAGCCTTCATGACTTCGATCTCCCACGCGCCGCTCGCGGCGGTCGGCATCAACTGCGCCCTCGGTCCCGAGCAGATGGTGCCGTTCATCGAGGAGCTGTCGCGTCTCGCGCCGTTGCCGGTATTCGCCTATCCCAACGCCGGTCTGCCGAACGAGTTCGGCGGCTACGACATGGGGCCGGAAAAATTCGCCAAGTTTTTGGGCGACTGGGCGCGCGAAGGTTGGCTCAACCTCGTCGGCGGCTGCTGCGGCACGACGCCGGAGCATATCGCGGCCGTCGCCGACGTCGTCGGCGGCGCGCGCCCGCGGGTCCCTCCGGCGCGGGACGGCTTCACCCATTTGAGCGGCCTGGAGAATCTCACCATCCGGCCGGACTCCAACTTCATCATGATCGGCGAGCGCACCAACGTCGCCGGCTCGCGCAAGTTCGCGCGGCTGATCCGCGAAGAAAAGTACGAGGACGCGCTCGTCGTCGCGCGCGAGCAGGTCGAGGGCAGCGCCAATATCCTCGACGTGAATATGGACGAGGGGATGCTCGATTCGGTCGAGGCGATGACGGTTTTTCTCAACCACATCGCCGCCAACCCGGAGATCAGCCGGATACCGATCATGATCGACAGCTCGAACTTCGACGTGATCGAAGCGGGACTCAAATGCGTCCAGGGAAAATCGGTCGTGAATTCGCTCTCGCTGAAAGAAGGCGCAGATGAATTCCGGCGTCGCGCCAGGCTGGTTAAGAATTACGGCGCGGCCGTGGTCGTCATGGCCTTCGACGAGCAGGGACAGGCGACGACGGTGGAGCGCCGGCTCGAAATCTGCCGCCGCGCGCACAAGATCCTCACGGAAGAGATCGGCTTCGACGAGAGCGACCTCATCTTCGACACCAACATCCTCGTCGTCGCCACCGGCATGGAAGAGCACGCCGAGTACGCCGTCAACTTCATCGAGGCGGCGCGGCGGCTGAAAGAGATTTATCCGCGCAGCCACATTTCCGGCGGCGTCAGCAACATTTCGTTTTCCTTTCGCGGCAACGACGGCGTGCGCGAGGCGATGCACGCGGCGTTTCTCTATCACGCGATTCAAGCGGGCATGGACATGGGCATCGTCAATGCCGGGCAGCTAGCGGTCTATGAACAGATTCCCGCGGAGCTGCGCGAGCGCGTCGAGGACGTGCTGTTCAATCGACGCGCCGACGCGACGGAGAGATTGCTGGAGCTGGCCGAGCGCTACAAGGGCAACGGCAAGAGCGCGGCGGCGGAGCAGGCGTGGCGCGAGGAAAGCGTCGAGCGCCGGCTCGCCGAGGGGGTCATCAAGGGCATTGTCGACTACATCGAGCCGGATCTCGAAGAGGCGCTCAAGAAATACGACCGGCCCCTCGAGATCATCGAAGGCCCGCTCATGGACGGCATGAACGTCGTCGGCGATCTTTTCGGCGAGGGAAAAATGTTTTTGCCGCAGGTCGTCAAGAGCGCGCGCGTCATGAAGAAGGCGGTCGCTTATCTCACGCCGCTTATGGAAGCGGAAAAAAAGGCCGCCGGCCTAACCGCAATTGGCGGCGCGCGCGCGAAGCTCGTCTTTGCCACAGTGAAAGGCGACGTCCACGACATCGGCAAGAATATCGTCGGCGTCGTGCTCGGCTGCAACAACTATGAGGTCATCGATCTTGGCGTCATGGTGCCGGCCGACCGCATCATCGAAGCCGCAATCAAAGAGAAAGCCGACATCGTCGGCCTCTCCGGCCTGATCACGCCGTCGCTCGACGAGATGGTGCACGTGGCGAAGGAGATGGAGCGCTCCGGTCTCAAGGTGCCGCTGCTCATCGGCGGTGCGACGACGAGCAAGCGGCACACGGCGGTAAAGATCGCGCCGGCCTACGGCCGCGAGACGGTCCACGTCATCGACGCCTCGCGCGCCGTGCCGGTGGTCGGCAGTCTCATCAACCCACGGACCCGGAAAGAACTGGACGCGAAAAATCGCGCCGAACAGGAAGAGATGCGCCGGCAGTACGAGAGGAAAACGGCGATTCAGCTTCTCACCTACGAAGAGGCGGCGCGGAAAAAACTCCACGTCGAATGGGACGAGTCGCACGTTTATACGCCGGAATTCACCGGGCGGAGGGCGTTGCGCGATTTTCCACTCGCCGAGCTGGTTCCCTACATCGACTGGTCGCCGTTTTTTCACACGTGGGAGATGAGAGGCCGCTATCCGGATCTATTGAACGATCCGGCGCGCGGCCCGGCGGCGCGCGAGCTGTTCGCGAACGCGCAGAAACTCTTGTCCGAAATCGTCGAGAAAAAACTTTTGACGGCGCACGCCGTCTATGGTTTTTATCCGGCCAACAGCGAGGGCGACGATATCGTTCTCTACGCCGACCGATCGCGCGGGACGGAACTCGCGCGCTTTCATACGCTGCGCCAGCAGAAGGAGAGCCAGGGCAAGCCGCAGTTGGCGCTCGCCGATTTTGTCGCGCCGCGCGCCAGCGGCATCGTCGATTATCTCGGCGCCTTCGCCGTCACCGCGGGCCACGGCACGGAGGAACTGGCCAAGCGCTTCGAGCAAGACAACGACCCGTACAACGCGATCATGGCCAAGGCGCTGGCCGACCGGCTCGCCGAGGCCTTTGCCGAATGCTTGCACCGGCGCGCGCGCGCGGACTGGGGCTACGGCAAAAACGAAAATTTCACCTGCGAGGATTTGATCGCGGAAAAATATCAGGGCATCCGCCCGGCGCCGGGCTATCCCGCCTGCCCCGACCACACGGAAAAGCGGACGCTCTTCGAATTGCTCGAAGTCGAAAAAGCGACCGGCATCACGCTCACGGAAAATTTCGCCATGCTGCCCGCCGCCGCCGTCTGCGGTTTGTATTTCGCCCACCGCGAATCGCGTTACTTCGCCGTCGCCGCCGTCGGCAGAGATCAGGTGGAGACCTACGCGGCGCGCAAGGGGATGACCGTCGCGGAAGTGGAGCGATGGCTATCACCCGTTCTCGGCTACGACCCGGTCGGGCGGCCATAAAGGCCCGCCTTAAGAAGGGATGAAGGATGAAGGCGGAAGGATGAATGAAGACGAGAGCGCTGCGTGGAATTTTCTTCATCCTTCATCCTTCAGCCCTCATCCTTGAAATCGCGCGCCTGGTAGCTGGGACCTTTCTGACCGCCCGGAAGGTTGGTTAAATCTTCTGTGGAGGTCAAGATCTTAAAGTTGGACATTTCTCGGCCCCTACGGTAATGAGGTGAGATTGTGACTCAGCGCATGACATCCAGTTTGAGGCCGCGATTCTACGACGCGCTGGGCGAGAGCGGGAGCCGGTCGTGGGCGCGAGGCGCGGTAAAAGTTTTTTTTATCGTCGTTATCACCGGGAGCGTCGCCGCCGCGACCCTCGAGACGCTCAAGTCTCTCATCTCGGCTTACGCTTCTCTGTTTGCCGCGGCGGAAGTCGGCGCGGTTACCGCGCTGACGGTCGAGTATCTGCTGCGCCTTTGGGTGGCGCCGGAGCACGAATCCACAGGCTCCGCAGCGCCGTGGAGGGCGCGCCTGCACTACGCCGTCTCCGCCTACGGGATCATCGATTTGTTGGCGATCCTGCCGTTCTACGCAGATCTGTTTCTCCCCATCCATCCCGATGCGCTCCGGATTCTGCGGCTGCTCCGCCTGCTCAAGCTCGCGCGTTACGCCCCCGGGTTGCCGCTGTTCGTGGCCGTGATCCGCAATGAGATTCGGCCGCTATTTGCGGCTTTCCTGGTCATGGCGGTGCTCCTGGTGGTCGAGTCCGGCGTGATGTTTGTGATCGAGCGCGACGCGCAGCCCAAAGCGTTCGCCAGCATCCCGCACACCATGTGGTGGGCCGTCGTGACGATGGCAACCGTCGGCTACGGCGACGTCACGCCCTCCACTCCGCTCGGCAAGATGTTCGGCGGTGTCGTGATGATCGTGGGCATCGCCATGTTCGCGGTGCCCGCGGGCATTCTCGCCACGGGTTTTTCCAACGAGATCCGCAAACGCGACTTCGTTGTTTCCTGGCAGACCGTGGCTAAAGTGCCGCTCTTCGCCGGGCTCGAGGCCAGCCGCATCGCCGGGATCGCCGCCCTGCTCAAACCCCAGATCGTTCCCGCGCACTATGTCGTCGTGCGCCGCGGCGAGCCCGCGGATGCCATGTTCTTCATTATGTCCGGCGAGGTGGAAGTGGACGTCCAGCCCGATCCGGTTCGGCTCGGCAAAGGCCAATACTTCGGCGAGATCGCGCTGCTGCGCGATACGGTTCGCACCGCCTCGGTGACGGCAATCAAGGAATGTCAACTGCTGGCGCTTGACGTCGCGGACTTCCGCCGCTTGCTCGAAGCCCATCCCGAGCTTAAGGCGGCGATCCTGCAGGTCGCCGAGCGCAGGCTGGAATCTCTCGGCGGCGCCAAGCATTAAAAAAGTTTCGAGTTCCGAGTTCCGAGTTAAAACCCGACACCCGCAACTCGAAACCCTTCACAGCCCCCGTTCGCTTTGTTTCCACGGCGCCAGGCGCTTTTCCAAAAATTCCACGGCGTGGGTGAGAACGACTCCCAACAGGGCGAGAAAAATCACCGGCACGAAAAATTTATCCGTCGCCAGCGCGCTGGAGTAACGGACCAAAAGCGCGCCGAGGCCGGTGACCGCGGCGAACATTTCGGCGGTGATGATACCGATCAACGCGCGGCCGACCGCAAGCCTCACGCCCGCCATGACGAACGGCAGAGCGGCCGGCAGGATGATCTTGGTAAAAATTTTGCCTTCGCGCGCGCCGTAGGCGCGGCCGACTTCCACAAGACCGCCGCTCACGGTCCGCACGCCGCTGAAGGTGTTCATCAGCACGGGAAAAACGCCGCTCAAGAACACGACCGCGATTTTCGCCGGCGCGCCGAGGCCGAACCAGAGAAGCAGAATCGGAATCAGCGCGACGCGCGGCGTCGCGTCGAGCGCATAGACGAAGGGGTCGAGAATATATTCCGCCAGGCGGTAGCGGCCCATGAGCAGGCCGAAAATAATTCCGACGGCGAGCGCCGCGAGAAGTCCCACGGCGTAAACCTGCAGGCTGCCGAGCGCCTGGCGCTCGAAATCGCCGGCCCTCAAGAGTTGCACGAACGCGCGCGCGATCGCGCTCGGATACGAGAGGAAGAGCGGGTTCACGTCGCGGCCGAAAATCTCCCACAAAAGGATGACCGCGACGACCGACACGCCGCGCAACAGGCCGAGATGATCGGCCAGGCGCAACGGCCGCGCGCGCGAGAGATCGAGATCGGCTAGGGCTTGTTCTTCAATCGCATTCAGTGCCATATTCTCTCGATTTTAGATTTTGGATTTTAGATTTTCGATTCATCAGACTCGGTCCCTCAATCGGAAATCGAAAATCGGCAATCGAAAATGGATCAGCGGCTCGCGCGTTCCGTCTCTTTCCAGCGCGCCATCCGGCGCTCCAGCGCCTGCGTGGCGCGGATCAACACCACGCCTAAAAGTCCCAGCACGATGACGACGACGAACATCTTCGCCGTCTCGAATAGATTGCCGTAAAGCGTGAGCATCGCGCCGAGTCCCGTGATCGCGGTGAACAGCTCCGCCACGACCATGCCGACGATCGCGCGGCCGACGGCGAGTCTGATGCCGGCCATGATGAACGGCAATGCGGCGGGAAAAACCACCTTGAGCAAAATCTGCCGCTCCGAGGCCATGTAGGCGCGGCCGACTTCGATCGTCGACGCGCTCACGTTTCTCACGCCACTCGCCGTGTTGATCAGGATGGGAAAAAAGGCGAAGAGAAAAATCAGCACCGCTTTGACGGTAAATCCCAGGCCGAACCACATCATCAAGAGCGGCGTCAGCGCGACCTGCGGCGTGGCGTAAAGCGCGTTCAGGTGCGGATCGAGCGTCGCCTCGGCGATGCGGGAGCGTCCCATGACCAGGCCGAGGCCGACGCCGAGAACGACGGAGATGCCGAAGCCGACCCCGAGCGTGGCGAGACTGACCGCAAGCTGGCGCAACAATTCGCCGCTCGCAATCAACTGGAACGCCGCCGCCACGACGCCGGTCGGGTAGGCGAGGAGCAGCGGATCGGTGCGCCGTCCGTAAAATTCCCACGCGACGAGAAAACAGAACACGGAGAGCGACCGGATGAGGTTGGGATAGTCGTAAATCGACCACGAGCGCTCGCGGCGGAGTCCCAACTCGGCAATGATTTGCTCATCGGTCGGGGCGGCCATGAAAGTCAACCTCTCAGCGACTCGCGGATGCGCGCTCTCAGTTGCGCGAAGCGCGGGTCCGCCTTGACGTCGCCTTCCCAGCGCGGGCGCGGCAGATCGACGGCGACTTCTTCTTTGATCCGGCCCGGTCGCGACTGCATGATGATCACGCGGTCGGAAAGATAAACCGATTCGTCGATGCTGTGCGTGACGAAGAGCACCGTGGTGTCGGTCTTGGCCCAGATTTTGAGCAACTCTTCTTGAAGCTGCTCGCGCGTCTGCGCATCGACGGCGCCGAACGGCTCGTCCATCAAAAGGATATCAGGCTCTTTGGAGAGGGCGCGGGCGATGCCGACGCGCTGCTGCATGCCGCCGGAAATCTGGTGCGGATAATAATTCTCGAAGCCGGCGAGCCCCACAAGGTCGAGATACTTGCGGGCGATTTTTTTTCGCTCCGCGGACGGGACGCCCTCGATCTCCAGGCCGAACTCGACGTTGGCGAGCACGGTGCGCCACGGCAGCAGGCCGAACTGCTGGAAGACCATGCAACGGTCGCGGCCGGGCGCCGTCACCGGCGCGTGGTTGACGAGGATGTCGCCTTTATCTGGCGCAATGAGGCCGGCGATGACGCGGATCAGCGTCGTCTTGCCGCAGCCGCTCGGGCCGAGCAGGCAGACGAACTCATTTTTACGCACGGAAAAAGAAACGTCGTAAAGCGCGACCAGGCCGGGTCGGCTCGGATCGTTGTTTTCAAAAAAAACTTTGCTGAGGTGCCGGACTTCAAGCATGTTTTATCGTGAGTCGTGTTCGTGGCTCGTGCTCGTGACGAACACGAATTACGATCACGAGCACGCGGCTATTTACTTCCGGCCGCCCAGGTCTTTCAGCGCCTGATCGACGAAGCGGCGGTCGAAAAACTGATTGAACGGAACGGGTGTCTCGAGATAGCCGACCTTCTTCAAAAAATCGACGGTGTAGTTATATGAGGCCTCGGTGATATCGCCGTTGACGCCCCACAAGCGCGGGTCCGCCATCTCGTAGGCCTTGGTCAGCGCCTCGGCCGGTTCTTCCGGCAGGATTTTTCTGGCGATCTCGACCGTCCCGGCCTTATTGGCGGCGATCCAACGGTTGGACTCGATGATGGCCTTGGTCAGTTTCTGGACCGTGTCGGCATTTTTCTGCAGGTAGTCTTCTCTCGCCATGCCGAACTCGTAGGGAATTTCCGGGACGACCTTGGCGACGTTCACGAGAGCGATAATCTCCGGATAGGCGCCGAGCTTGGCCGCCTCCGTGTTGGTCACGATGGTCGCGTCGACTTTGCCGGCTATCATGGCCTTGAAGCGATCGGCCGGCGAGCCGACGGCAACGTATTTCAATTTTTCCGGATCGATGCCGCTGCGCTCCAGCACAATTCGCGGGATATGATAGGAAATCGCGCCGATGCCGGAGACCGCCACGCTCTTCCCTATCAGAGCCTGAAGCGTCGTGCCGGCTTCCTTGCGCGCGATGAAATGATACGGCGTGATCGGATTGGCCACGACCCAGAGCTTGATCGGCGCCTTCTTCGAGGCGGCGACGATTCCTTCGGTGGCGCCCATGTTGATCGACAGATCGATGTCGCCGGTCAGCAGGGCCTTGACGTGCACGGCGTCGCCGCGGAACTCCATGACTTCGACGTCGAGGCCGTACTTTTTGAAGAAACCTTTTTCGATCCCGACGTAGGGAGAAATCGAATCGAGCGACGGCGGGCTCAGAGACGAGCCGAGCTTGATTTTTTGCGCGTCCGCGCCGCCGGCGGGAAAAAGGGCGGCGACCGAGGACAACAACAAAAGAGCGATGAATTTGGCGACGGTGTGAACGTTCATAAATTTCCTCCTCGGCAATTTAGACGATGGATACGGCCCTTTCATGCGATGGGCGCTGCGTTGTTTTGCGGATACTATGGGAAGGGAAAATCAGTGTCAAGGCTGCACAGCCTCGCTCTTCCTGGGGAGAGGAAATCGGCGAGGACTACGCGCCGGAGTGCATGATTCTGTGGGCAATCAGCTCGAACACGACCATCACCAGTGTCAAGACGGCGGCGCCGAGGACGACCGCCGTGCGGCGCTTTTCCAGGCGCGTCATGCCGTCAAGCTTTTGCTCGGCGCGGATTTGCCGCGCGTGCCGGAGAACGTAGAGATTGGCAAGCGCGCCGAGCGTGGCAAGGATCAGCGCCGGAATGCGCACCGCGCTCTGATCGAGAAAGGTGAGGGCGCCGCCGAGACCGAAGAGCGTGACGACGCCGAGGACGACGGCGAGCGGGCCGACCAATGTCGCGACGGCGCAGGGCGCGCCGAGAATGCCGAAGACGACCGCGCCCCAACTGACGCCGCGCCCGGTTTCCGCTTCCGGCGCTTCGACGCTCGGGCGCGCGAGATCGGTCCTTCCTTGCAGCCGGCGCGCCGCCACCGGCTCGCGAAAACCTTTGAGCTGAAGCCGCTCTTCGGGGACATCGGGAAAATCGTCGGCGATTTTTTCGTAGGTCTCTCCGCTCATCAGAATTTCTCCGGGATTTGTCTTGGCTTCGAGCCGCGCGGCGACGTTCACCACGTCGCCGATGGCGGTAAAGTCCTTGCTCTCTTCCGAGCCGAGGCGGCCGACGCGGGCAAAGCCCGAGGCGATGCCGACTGCGGCGCGGAGCTTCATCTGAAAACGGTCGCTCAGGCCCGCCATGGCCGCTTGCAGCTCCAGCGCGGCGGCGACCGCGCGGCGCGCGTGATCGTTATATTTGATCGGCACGTTGTAGAGCGCCATCACCGCGTCGCCGATGAATTTATCGATGAAGCCGCCGTGCTGCGTGATGATGCCGCTCGCCGCTCGCAGAAAGGCGTCCACCACCTCGTGCGTCCGCTCCGCGCCGAGATCGTGCGTCAATTCGGTGAACGAAGAGAGGTCGGCGAAGAGGACGGTGACTTCGACCAGGCGGCCTTCCTGGACGTGGGTATCGCAGCGGCTGCAGAGGTTCGGATTCCGCGCGCTGCGTTTGATGCCCGCGATGCGAAAAACGTGTCTGAGCGGCCCCGCGAGCAACGTGCCGCAGATCCCACACTGCGGCGCGAGCGACGATCGGTCCGCAGCTTGGGCCATGTCAACAGACGTAGGTTTGCAGCGGCAGGGCTCGGCCGTGGTGCGGCAGGCGAATCCCGGCGCGGCCGCGGCGGTGTTCGAGCAAAAGTCTGGCGACTTCTTGCAGCGTCGTTACCGTCGGCACCGCCACGATCATGCCGATCAGGCCGAAGGCGTGGCCGCCGATCAGCAGCGAGGCGACCAGCAGAATCGGATGCAGATGCACGCTTCCGCCGACGGTGATCGGACTGATCATCGTGATGTCGCAAAATTTAATTCCCAGATACAGCAGCAGGACTTTGGCGAGCGGCGCTAAACTTTGGAATTGAATCATGGCGATGACGCTGACGACCGTCCCGCTGAGAAACGGCCCGAGGTAGGGAACGACGTTGGCCATGCCGGAGAATGCGCCGAGAAGCAGCGGATAATTGACGCCGAGGGCCCACAGGCCCGTGGCCGCGATCGTGCCGATGGCGAGACCGTCGAGCGCCAGCCCGCGAATGTAGCGGCCGATGATCCGGTCGATCTCGCACCAGACTGCGACCGAAGTTTCGATGTGGACGGCGGGCAATCGGTCTAAAAGCAAGCGGACGATTTTCCGGCTGTCGCGGAGCAGGAAATAGGAAAAGACCGGAATCAGCACGATCACGACGACGATCGACACCATGTGGGTGAGCAGGTTGGGCAGGTTCGCCGTCTGCCGCTCGATCAGCGCGCTCAGCCGCTCGTTGCGGGCCTCGGGCACGCCGAGGATTCGCTCGGCGGCGGGATACTCCGCGATGATCTCGCGATGGAGCTTATCGACGGCTTGATCGAGCTGTTGCGTGAAGGAGCCCGACGACAGGTTGTCGATTTCGGCGCTGAGCCGGGGCAAAAGCAGAAAGGCCGCGGCGAACAGCACGACGACGATCGCCAAGTAAATCGCCGTGACCGCGAGATCGCGCCGGATCGCGAAGCCTTCGGCCATGCGCACGAGCGGATTGAGCACGTAAGCGAGAGTGGCGGAAAAAATGAAAAGCACGGCGACGTCGCTGGCGACGTAAACGATGAGGATGACGACCGCGATGGCGAGCGCCCAAACGATCGACGGCGGCGGCGGGAACCAGCGCCGCGAGGCCGTCTCGCCGCCGTCGGACTCTTCCTCTTCCGGCGTCACCGGCGGGTCCTCTCGGCCGCGGCGCCTGGCTCGGCGATCGACACGGCGGCCGTCTTGGCGGCGCGCAGCGCGCCGCGCGACTGTTCGGCGCGGACGTAGCCGGCCAGAGTCTTGAGCAAATTCTCCATCACGTGAATCGCCAGCGCCTTCTGGCCTTCGATCAAGTCGTCGAAGTGGCTCTTGTAGAGGATCAAGAGGACAGTGTCTTCGTCGGCGCGCGCGCCGGCGAAGCGCGGCTGGTCGTCGATCAGCGCCAGCTCGCCGAAGTAGGCGCCGGGTGCGAGGACCGCGAGGAGCTTTTCGGCGCCGTCAGCGGTGCGAACGATCGAAACCTTGCCCTCGAGGACGACGAAAAGCGCCTTGCCCGGATCGCCCTCGCGAAAAATCGTCTCGCCCGCCGGATAGCGCTTCTCAAAAAACTTGACCAATAATTTGCCGAGCTGGTGCCGGTTGAGGCCGGAAAACAGCGGCACGTTGCCGAACAGGCGCAGCCGGCGCAGTTGCTCCGCGTCGGTCGCCCATTGTCGCCAATGCCATTTCATGACTTTTCTATTCGCCTATCGCGCCCTTGCTTTCCGCCAGAGAGTATCCGATAGGGCGCTATCCTGTCAACGCGGTGATCGCATCGGCAAAACTGCGGCCCACGGGCCTCGGAAATTCCTTCGCTTCACGATGAATGGACTTTTGAGTCGGATTGAGTTAATCGGGGGAAGCGCTCGAGGAGACATTTAAGCAGAGGCGCAAGCGTTAGGAGTTGCAAAGGAGGAGAAGACCATGCGGGCGAACAGAGGCGAGCGCGCGTGGATTGCGGCGCCGGTTATTCTGACCGTCTTGCTCGCGGCCGGGATTTGCTTGGCCCAAGATCAGAAAGACCCGAAAGATCAGAAAGACACGAGGCTGGCCGAAGCGCGACGGGAGGGGAAGATCGTCTGGTACACAGGGGCCGCCCTCTTCACCGCCGAGCGAGTCGCCGGCCTCTTCGAGCAGGCTCATCCCGGAATCAAAGTGGAAGTCCAACGCTCAGGCTCGGAGCGGATTCTCCAGCGCATCATGCAGGAGGCGGGCGCAGGGATCAAAAATGCCGACGTCTTCAACTCTTCCGATGTCGGCCACTACGTGCTGCTCAAGAAAAAAGGCATGCTGGCCAAATACGCGCCCGCAGGAGCGGAGCGATTCCCTGAAAGCTTCCGCGACCCGGACGGGATCGCCTTCGGCTGGCGCGCCTTTCTCATCGTGATGTCTTACAACTCCAAGCTCCTCGCGAGCGCCGATGCGCCCAAGACGTGGAAAGACCTCCTCGATGCGAAGTGGAAAGGAAAGCTCGTGACCGCCCACCCCGGATACAGCGGAAGCATCGCGACCTACATGCTGGCCCTGGTGAAACTCTACGGCTGGGACTACTTCAAGCAATTGGCTCAGAACAAACCCCATATCACCCAGTCGGTCCATGATCCCGCGCAGGTGGTCGCGGCGGGAGAACGAATGGTCGGGGCCAATGGAGCGGAGTACTTCATCTATACGCAGAGGAAGAAGGGCAATCCGCTCGGAATCGTCTATCCGCAGGACGGCGTGCCGCTGGTCATGACACCCTCGGCGATCACCGGCTTTGCCCCTCACCCGACGGCCGCCAGACTCTTTACCGACTTCATTTACACCAGGGACGTCCAACAGTTCTTGGCCGACGACGAAGGGCTCTACGTTCCCCATCCGGAGGTGCAATACCCCGGAGACAAGCCGAAGCTCTCCGATCTCAAACTTCTCACGGTCGATCCGGAGGAACTGGAACGTCGCACTGAGGAAATCAAGAAGCGCTTCGTCGAGTTCTTCGGCGCATAAGAGTCCCCGTTCGGAGCACGCAAGCTGAGGAGCAGGATTTAATGGCGCGAGTCACGGGAAGCCGGTTGATCTGCCGGGCGCTCAAGCTCGAAGGCGTGACGAATATTTTTACTCTGGCCGGCGATCACGTCCTGCCGGTGCTCGACGCGATGGCGGATGAGGACTTTCGCATCATCGATACGCGCCATGAGCAGGCCGCGGTCCACATGGCGGACGCCTGGGCTCGAATCACCGAGCAGCCGGGCGTTTGCATGTACACCACTCCGGGTTTCGCCAACGCCATCCCCGGGCTCGCCAACGCGCTGCACACTGAAGCCCCGGTGATTTCCATCGCGGGCTGCGCCGACCGGAAAGACCTCGGCCGCGGCGCCCAGCAGGAAATCGATCAGGTGCACATGGCTCAGCCGATCACCAAGGGTTCGTTCATGGTCGACGACATCCGCAGGATTCCCGAATTCATCGCGCGTGCGATGCGCCTCGCTTTTAGCGGCCGGCGCGGTCCGGTCCACTTGACGATCCCGATAGACGTGCAGGAAGAAAGCGTGGATGAAGGTTAGGTTGTCTTCGTCGGACCCGAAGAATACCGGCCGAAAAAATCTATGCCGCCGGCCGCCCCCGAGCTCGTGCGCCGGGCCGTCGCTCTCCTCAATCAGGCGCGGAAACCTCTGCTGATCGCCGGCAGCGCCGCCGGTTACACGCTTTCGGGCGCGGCGCTCCAGCGCTTCGTCGAGATGACCCATCTCCCGGTCTTGACGGAAGAGCAGTCCCGCGGCTTGATTTCCGACGACCATCCCTATGTCTTCGGATTTTTCGAGAGAGGCTTGAACCGGGCCGCCGCCAAGGTTCGCGCTGCGGATGTCGTCGCGCTTTTGGGCCGCAAGCAGGACTTTGCGATCGGCTTCTGTCGTCCGCCCAACGTCGCGGCCGATGCCAGGATCATCCAGATCGACCCTTCTCCTGCGGAGATCGGCCGCAACCGAGAGGTCGCCGTCGGCTTGGTCGGGGATGTCACCGGCGTGCTGGATCAGATGACCCAAGAGGCCGCTGACTTCACGTGGAATGATCTTCCATGGATCGAGGAGCTCAGCGCCGCGAGGGCCGCCCAAGCGGCGTGGGCCGAGGATCTCGCTCGCCCCGACGCGCCGATGCACGCTCTGTTCGTGCACAAGACGCTAAAATCCATGCTCGGCCCCGACGATTGCCTGGTGTTCGACGGCGGAGACTTCTGCCATTTCGGCCGATCCTATTTGCCCGCGCTCAGGCCAAAACGTTGGTTTTGTCATTCCAGTTTGGGGATGTTGGGCTCGTCGCTGCCCACGGCGCTCGCCGCCAAATTGGCCTATCCGGATTCGCGGGTGATCATGCTGACGGGCGACG
>JBGPTS010000060.1:0-18400 GCA_041490745.1 Binatia bacterium
CCACGCCGATCGTCGCCTATTGCGCCGGCGGCGTGCGCTCGCTCCTGGCGGCGAAAGCCCTCAAGGAGATGGGCTATCAGGACGTGATCTCGATGTCCGGCGGTTATTCGGCGTGGACAACGGCCGGCTACAAATGGGTGCAGGATCATCAGTTCACGCAAGAGCAGACTACGCGCTACAGCCGCCACTTCCTGTTGCCGGAGGTCGGCGAGGTCGGACAGGCAAAATTGCTGCAAGCCAAAGTCTTGATGGTGGGCGCCGGCGGCCTCGGCTCGCCTTCGGCTTATTATCTCGCGGCGGCAGGCGTGGGCACGCTCGGCATCATCGACAACGACGTGGTCGATCTGTCCAATTTGCAGCGGCAGATCCTCCACACCAACGACCGCATCGGCATGCCCAAGGTCGAGTCGGCGAAGCTGACTCTGCAAGGACTCAATCCCGACGTGCACGTCGTTCCCTACCAGGACAAGCTCACGTCGAAAAATATCATGGAGATCATCAAGCACTACGACATCATCGTGGACGGCTGCGACAATTTTCCGACGCGCTATCTGGTCAACGACGCCTGCGTGCTCGCCAACAAACCGAACGTGCACGGCAGCATATTTCAGTTCGAGGGCCAGGCGAGCGTTTTCTATCCGGGCAAAGGGCCCTGCTATCGATGCTTGTATCCCGAGCCGCCGCCCGCGGAGATGGCGCCGAGCTGCGCCGAGGCCGGCGTGCTGGGCGTTTTGCCCGGCCTCATCGGCACGGTCCAGGCCCTGGAGACGATCAAGTTGATTCTCGGCAAGGGCGAGACGCTGGTCGGGAAGCTTCTCTGCTTCAACACGCTGACGAACGAGATCAATACGTTGAAGCTCCAACGCGACCCGGCCTGCCCGATGTGCGGCGACAAGCCGACGATTCACGAGCTGATCGACTACGAAGAGTTCTGCAGCTTGCGCGCGTCGCACGCGGCGTAATTGTTTTGTCGCATGGAAAACAAAAAAGGCCGGCGGCAACGCCGGCCTTTTTTATTCAACGTCGCCTACGAGAAGGCGTAGGGGCGGTTCGCGAACCGTCCCTATTATCTTCCATCCCCACCGACTTCTTGAGCGCGGAAATTTCCGCCGGCATGAGAGGGCGGTATTGCCCCGGCGCGAGTGCGCCGAGCCGAAGGGGTCCCATGCGGACGCGGATGAGTTTCTCGACGAAGTAGCCCAGCGCCTCGAACATCCGCCGCACTTCGCGGTATCTCCCCTCGTGAATTTCCAATTCCAGCCAGGTTTTTTTATTCAGCAACTCGACGACGCGGACTTTCGCCGGCGCCGTCCAGCCGTCTTCCAGCCGGATGCCTTTTTTCAGCCGATCGATTTGCTCCTCCGAGGGGCGACCGCTGATTTTCACGCGATAGACTTTCCGTATTTCGTAGCGCGGATGCGTGAGCTTCTGCGCCAGCTCGCCGTCATTGGTGAGCAGCAGAAGTCCTGAAGAATTAAAGTCGAGCCGACCGACCGGAAAGAGGCGATTCTTGCCGCCGAGAGTTTCCAGCCATTCGCCGAGATGCGGCCGGCCTTCGGGATCGCGCATCGAAGTGATGAGACCGGGCGGCTTGTGAAAGAGAAAGTAGCGCAGCGCCGGTCGGACGATGAGCTTGCCATCGACTTTGATTTTGTCTTTGCCCGCGTCGGCTTGGCTGCCGAGCTTCGTGACCTTGGCGCCGTTGACGGTCACGCGCCCTTGCTGAATCATGCGCTCGGCTTCGCGTCGCGACGCCACACCGGCCCGCGCGAGGATTTTTTGCAAACGCTCCATAATGTAATGCGCGTCAGGAGTAAGCCGCAAGGAGTGAGACGTCCCCACCCCTCACCTCTGACCTTTCACTCCTCACGGTTAACCGGCGGGGTTTCGGGGGTCTGGAGTGGCGGAAGTCATCTCTTCCATCTCCTTCAGCGTCGGCAGATGGCCGAGGTCTTTTAAGTTGAACAACTGGAGAAATTCCGGCGTAGTGCCGTAGAGAAACGGTCTTCCCGGAATATCTTTCCGCGCGACGATGCGGATCAGCCTGCGATCCAGCAACGTCGCCACCACTCCATCGACATCCACGCCGCGAATCGCTTCGATCTCCGCGCGGGTCATCGGCTGTTTGTAGGCGATGATCGCCAGCGTCTCCAGCGTGGCGCGAGTCATGCGAGCGGGCCGATCCCGATAGAGCTTCTTCACCCAATCGGCGTTCTCCCGCGCCGTCCGCATCTGAAAGCCGTTCGCGACCTCCACCAGACGAAAGCCGCGCCCGGCGGCGTCGTATTCACCCTGCATCTCCGCGAGAGCGGCGGCGATCTCCTTCCGCTCCACGCCCTCGATAACTTCGCCGAGACGAGCCAGCTCCACCGGCCCCTCGGAAGCGAACAGCAGGCTTTCCAAAATCGATTTCAGTTGATCACGCTCCATTGCCGTCTTCCTCGATGGCATGGCCGGCCATCCTTTGCTGCGCCTCTTCGAGCGGCGCCGCCAGCGCGATGACGATCGGTCCCGCCATCTCTTCCTGCCAGATTTTCACCGCGCGAATCTTTACCAGCTCCAGCATGGCGAGAAACGTCACCACGACTTCGAGCCGCGACGACGCGCCCGCGAACAATTCCTGAAAAACCACTTTTCCTCTTCGATGCAGGTCGTCCAGCAGCAGACTCATCTTCTCCCGCACCGAAGCGGTTTCAAGCACGACTTGATGCACGGAATCTTTCGGCAATCGATCGAGCACGGTGCGCAGGGCGGAAATCAGATCGAATAAAGAGACGCTCTCGAAGCCGACCGTCTCCGCCTCGTCGGGCGGCTCGGGCGAGCGGACAAACACGTCGCGTCTCAGCACGTCGCGCCGCTCCAGCTCCCCCGCGGCATCCTTGTATCTCTGATACTCCAGCAGGCGCCGGACCAGCTCGTCGCGCGGGTCGCCGCCCTCTTCTTCGTCTTCCAGCTCCGTCGCGTCCGGCGGCAGCAGCAATCTCGATTTGATATGGACGAGCGTCGCCGCCATGACGAGAAACTCCCCGGCCACGTCGAGGCTCAGCGTTTCCATCAATTCGAGCGTGGCGAGATACTGCTCGGTGATCGCGGCGATGGGAATATCGGTGATGCTGACCTCGTTCTTCTTGATGAGATGGAGCAGGAGGTCGAGCGGCCCCTCGAAGATTTCGAGTTGCACCTTAGTCATAAACTCACCGCCGCTCTGACTTCAGCCATCGTTTCGCCGGCCTTCTCCCGGGCGACGCGATTTCCCTCGGCCAGGACGTCGCTCGCGTCGTCGGGCCGTTTCTCCAGCGCCGCGCGTTTTTCCTGGATGGGCGCGAGCTCGGCGAGCACGTGCTTGATCATCACCTTCTTACAGTCGAGGCAGCCGATGCCGGCCGTGCGGCACCCTTTAGAGACGTAGTCGATCTCGTCCGGCGTGCAATAAATCTTGTGCAGGTTGAAGGCCGGGCATTTTTCCGGCTCGCCCGGATCTTTCCGCGTCGCGCGCGCCGGGTCGGTTATCATGCGCGAAAGCTTCCGATCGATCTCTTTCGGCGCATCGGAGAGAAAGACCGCGTTGCCGTAGCTCTTGCTCATCTTCCGGCCGTCGAGACCCGGCACTTTGGGAATTTGGGTCAAAAGAACTTCCGGCTCGGGAAAAATATCGCCGTAAAATTGGTTGAAGCGCCGGACGATCTCGCGCGTGAGTTCCACGTGCGGCGCTTGATCGACGCCGACCGGAACCTTATGCGCTTTGTACATAATGATGTCCGCCGCTTGGAGCACGGGATAGCCGAGAAATCCGTAAGTCGATAAGTCCTTGCCTTCGATTTCGCGCATCTGCTCCTTGTACGTAGGATTCCGTTCGAGCCACGGCAGCGGAGTGACCATGGACAGCAGCAGATGAAGCTCGGCGTGCTCCTTGATTTGCGACTGGCGAAAAATGACCGATCGCTTCGGATCGAGGCCGACACTCAGCCAGTCGATCGCCATATCGGCGATGCTTTGCTGAATCCCTCGAGGAGAAGCGTAGTCGCTCGTCAGCGCGTGCCAGTCGGCCACAAAGAAAAAACAGCGATAGTCTTTTTGCAGCCGGACCCAATTTTTCAGCGCGCCGTGCAGGTGGCCGAGATGGAGCCTGCCCGTCGGGCGCATGCCGCTGACGATCGTTTGCATCTTCCCTATCCTACCAGGAGCAAACCGAGAATCCCCACCACGACGCGGACGATCGGCTCGATCAGATTATCGAGCGTGTGCGTCATGAGCAACAGAATGATGATCAAAAAGCCGAACGGCTCGACGCGCGCCACCAGCGAAGAATAAGGCTGCGGCAACAAGCCCACCAGCACGCGCCCGCCGTCGAGAGGCGGCACCGGAAAAAGATTGAATGCCGCCAGCATCACGTTGATATTGACGCTGCTCCGCGCCATCAACGCCACGGGCGTTGTTGCGATGGCCGAGAATCCCGATGGGGAGCCCACCCCGCTAACGAATTTAAGAACGTAGAGACTCCCAAGCGCCAGCAGGATATTGGTGACCGGACCCGCCAGCGCCACCCAGATCATGTCGCTCTTCGGCCGACGCAGGTTGGAAAAATTCACCGGCACCGGCTTCGCGTAGCCGAAAACGAACGGCGCCCGGCTGACGATCAGAAGGCCGGGCAGAATAATCGTCCCGAAAAGATCGATGTGCGAGATCGGATTGAGCGTCAGGCGGCCCATGCGGGCGGCCGTCGGATCGCCGCGCAAATTAGCGACCCAGCCGTGCGCCACTTCGTGAAAAATGATTGCAGCCAGAATCGGCACGGCCCATATGGCGATGTCCCGTAATGTCTCTTCGATCATGAAAGGGTTGTTTTGAAAATACGGCACCCAAGGCCAAAACACAAGGAAAAATTCGCCGCTTGCCGTCGTTGTAGCCGCTACTTCGCCGCGCCTCGCTCCCTCGGATGATATTTCCGATGCGCGGCTTTCAGATGGCTGCGGGTCAGGTGCGTATAAATCTCCGTCGTCGAGATGTCGGCGTGGCCGAGCATGGATTGGACCGAGCGCAGGTCGGCGCCGCCTTCTAATAAGTGCGTTGCGAACGAATGGCGCAGCGTGTGCGGCGTCACTCGCTTGTCGATTGAAGCGCGGTGAATAGCCAGATCGCTTCACACCGCCTTTTTAAATCGCACCACATCAACCGTCACGCGAGCCGCCGGCTTTGCTCGGGACGCGGCAAGTTTTTCCATCGTCTTGTAAACGGCGGACTGGAAGTATTTCTCGCCGCACTGCTGGCAAACACCCGCGGGCACGTTTTCAATAACCTTGAGCTTCCTTCCCCAGCGAAAATCAACTTTGATCCTTTGTTGAGCCACCCTACCCTTGCAGAGACCACATTCCATTCTGGAGACCGACCTCGTCAAGCCGACGCTTTCATTGGATCGAAATAAACTAAGGGAAAAGAGATTCTTTCTTTAGCGCGGGTTCCCTGTTTCGCCAGCCGCCGCAACTCCTTGGCCACATGCGCGTCATAGTACCGCTGCCCACACTTTTCGCATACATGGGCCGGAACTCTTTCTATGACAACAAGGTTTTTCCCGAAGCGGTAATACTCCCGAATCTGCTGGGATCGGAGCTTCCCTTCAAAGCAAAAATCGCAACGTTCTCCATCCATAGATATAACCCTCACAAAACTTTTTAAGACGGTTCGTATATGGTAATCACCACGAGCGAATCTCCCCCCTCCGAAAAGCGACAAACTCCTCGTAAACGCCTCTTGTCTCGAGCCGTGCCTTCGAGGGTATATTTTCGCCGTCCTAGTCGATCCTTCTGCCTCCGAACGATGCGCCCGGTCAGCGCGGCCTGCTCGAAGTCCTCTTCCTCAAACCCGTCATCTGTCATTTCCTCCATTGCGTGAAACGTTAACATGTATTGACCGCTACGAACTTTCTCCCGAAGTCGATCTATAATCCGCCGCATCCTACTACGCCCAACTCACAAGACCATCCAGTTTCCCTATTGGTCGTAGATTCTATGCGATAAGAAACGTAGTGACAAGTCTCGGTTTGCCTCACATAAATCATGAGCCCTGCGGAAGCGAGCGCACGTTAAGATCCCTTCGACGCCCTCTCCCTCGGATGATACTTGCGATGGGCTTCCTTCAGATGGCTGCGGGTCAAGTGCGTATAAATCTCCGTCGTCGAGATGTCGGCGTGGCCGAGCATCGATTGGACCGAACGCAAATCCGCGCCGCCTTCGAGCAGATGCGTCGCGAACGAATGGCGCAGCGTGTGCGGCGTCACTCGCTTTTCGATGCCCGCCGCCAGCGCGTGATGCTTGAGCGCCTTCCAGAATCCCTGGCGCGTCATCGCTTTACCGGACCGCGTGACGAAAAGATGCGGGCTGGCGCGGCCACGGCTTAATTTCGGCCTCGCCTCCGTGAGATAACGCTGCAAGCTTTCGCGCGCCTTGCGGCCGAACGGCACCGCGCGCACCTTCGAGCCTTTGCCCATGACGGTGAGATAATTGCCGTCGAGATTTACTTGATGCGTCTGGAGCGAGATCAGCTCGGAAACCCGCAGGCCGGCGGCGTAAAGAATCTCCAGCATCGCGCGATCTCTCAAGCCCAGCGCGGTCTTGGGATCGGGCCGGTTCAGGAGCTTGCCGATTTCATCGCCGCCGAGAACGTGCGGCAGTTTTTTCGCCGCGCCACGGGCGGTGAACTGCGGCACCGGATTTTCCTTGATGACCGCCTCTTTCTCCAGAAAGCGGTAAAACTGGCGCGTCGCAACGACGACGCGCGCGATTGACCGCGGACTGAGCCCGCGCTTGCGCAACGCGGAGAGGAACAGGCGCAGATGAATCGTCGCGCTCAGCTTCCACTCCTCGACGCCGCGCGCGCTCAGAAAATCGGCGAGCCGGTTGAGGTCGCGCCCGTAGGCTTCGACCGTGTTGCGAGCCAGGCCCTTCTCGACCGCGATCGCGTCGAGGAAAGAATCAATTTGCGGGCTGAGCGATAGCTTCATTCTCGGTCACCAGGGCCTGGTAGAGGCCCTGCCGGATCGCGTCGAGCCTGCCGGCGTCGGCGATCTTTCCGCCTTGCTCGTCGGCGACGTAAAACACGTCCGCCACCTGATCGACGTTGGTCGAAATCTTCGCCAGATGAATCGACAGTCCGAGCCGGTGCAGCGTGTGCGTAATGGTGAACAGCACGCCGATCCGGTCCTGCGTATAGACCTCGATGATGGTAAATTCCTCCGAGGCGTGGTTGTCGATTTGAATCGCCGTCGGAACTTTCGGCGCGCGCCGCTTCAGCAACGACGGCCGCTCCGATTGTTCGACCACGCGCGCGACGTCGATCTCTCCCGCAAGCACGCGCGCGAGCAGCGCCCGCACCCGGTCCCACTTCTCCTCCTTCATCACCGTATCCGGCATGCCCATATGCGAGAGGCGAAAGACGTCGAGGATGAGGCCGTCCTTGCGCGTGACGATGCGCGCGCCGAGGATGTCGAGGCCCATCGCGGCGAACACCCCGGCGATGTTGGCGAAAAGTCCCGGACGGTCGGTGGTGCAAATCGCCATTTCGCTGAACTCTTTCTCCGGCAGATGGCGCACGGCGCTGACGAAGACTTGATCTTTGAATTGCCCGTCGGTCTTACCCGGGGCGGTGAGCTTGTCGAACCGTTCGATCAACTCGAAGTGGCCCGGCACCTCGTCTTCCGGCGTGGTCAAGAAGTAGCGTTCGGGCATCGCGTCCAAAAACGCGCACACCCGCTCCGGCGCGTGGCGGCCGGAGAGTTGACGCTCGACGCGCCCCTGAATGCGCCGAATTTTGGAGAGCCGGTCTTCGCTCGGCCGCTCACCCTTTTCCGCCTCCTCCAAAACTTCCAGCGAGCCAAGGTAAAGTTGCTCCAGTAACGACGCCTTCCAATGGTTCCAGACCTCCGGGCCGACCGACTTCATGTCCGCGTACGTCAGCAGATAGAGCATCTTCAAATTGCTCGCGTTGGCCATCGTCCCGGCGAAGTTGCGCACGAGATTCTCGTCTTCGATGTCGCGCCGAAACGCGGTGTGGGCGAACAGGAGATGATGCAGCACGAGAAATTCGAGCGCGGCCGTGTCATCGACGTTGAGGCCGACGCGGCCGGCGAACTGCCGGGCGATATCGCGGCCCTTTTCCGAGTGACCGCCACCGAGACCCTTGCCGATATCGTGGAACATCAAGCCGAGATAGAGGACTTCGATCTTTTCCGTTTCGCGCGCGAGTTGGGTCAGGAGCGGCAACTGACGGCGGAATTCGCCCGCCTTGAGCCGCTCGAACTCTTTGATCAGCCGGAGCGAGTGCTGATCCACCGTGTAGATGTGGTAGAGGTCGTGCAGCGCCATGCAGAGCAGCCGGCCGAATTCGGGAATCAACGCGCCCAGCACGCCGACGCGATGCATCTCGACGAGCGTTTCGTAAACACGCTCCTTATATCTCAGGATATCCAGGAACGCGGCGGTAACCACGGGCGAGCCGCGAAAATTTTCGTCGATCAGACTCAGATGTCGCCGGACGAGCTCGCGCGATTCATGGCTGATCTCCGCCATGTGCTTCTGCGCGTCGCCGAAGATTCCGATCAGCGTCTCCGGCGCGGCGGTGAGCACGGCGGGATCGGTGATCCAGAGGCTCCGCCGCGCCAGCACGACGCCGCGCCTCACTTCGATTCCGGCCACGCCCGCGGCACGTCCGCGCCACTGCCACTGCGGCGGCTCGGATGGCTCGGTGAGCCGGCGGATGACGAGCGTGGAGACACGGCTGATCTCAGACGCGTCGAGATAATAGCGGCGCATGAACGCCTCCACGCCCTTCACGTTCCCGTTGTCTCTGAAGCCCAGGGCTTGCGCGACGATCTCCTGCTCCTCGAAGGTCAGCTGGTCCTGGTGCTTCTTCGAATGGAAATGCAGCTCGTTCCTCACCCGCAACAAAAAATCGCGTGCCGAGGTGAGCGCCTCAAGGTCGGCGGCCTGAATCACGCCGTGGCGGACGAAGTCTTCCAGGCCGCGGATTCTCAATTTCATCTTGCCGATCCAGGCCGCGGTGTGAATGTCTCTGAGACCGCCCTCGCTCTCCTTGATATCGGGCTCGAGCAAATAGACCGATCCGCCGTAGCGCTCGTGGCGGTCCTCGCTCTCCGCGAGCTTTTCGCGGACGAACTGTTCGCCGTTTTTCGTCGTCAGATGGTCGCCGACCGCTTTGTCGAAGTCGGCGTAGAGCGCGGCGTCGCCTGAGAGAAAACGCGCGTCGAGAAGCGAGGTGCGGATTTTCATGTCCTTGCCCGCCATGCGCATCGATTCGGCGATGCCCCGCGTCGCGTGGCCGACCGTGAGTCCGGCGTCCCAGAGCGTATAGAGAACTTTTTCCGCGACCGCTTCCACGTAAGGGGTGACCTTCCAGTGATAGAGAAACAGAAGATCGATGTCGGATTGGGGATTCAACTCGGAGCGGCCGTAACCGCCTTGCGCGACCAGCGCGCAGCGCGGATCGAGGCTCGGATAGCGCAGGCTGTAGTCCCGGCCGGCGGTCTCGGCGATGTGGACGATCAGGCGGTCGATCAGCGCCGTGTAAGCCGAAACGATCTCCTGCCCGCTCGCGCCGGCGCGGTGGCGCTCGAGCAAAAGACTCCGCGCGCGCTCGACGTAAGCGCGCGCGCCGCGTCCGGGATTGGCGTCGTCCCAGGTTTCTTCAAGCAACGCGCGGGAAATTTCCGTCGGGTCCCTCATATGATTTTACAGGTTCTTCACCACTTGCGCGCCCTCCTGATACTTTTTGATCCCTTCGAGCAGCGCATCCACGATGGCGTCCTGATAGGCTTCCCTGGCGAGCGCGCGGCCCTCGCTCCTGTGCGTGACGAAAAACATCTCGACGAGCACGCTCGGCATGCGCGCCCCGACGAGAACGTAAAACAGCGCCTTCTTGACGCCCAGGTCGCGCACCTCGCCATATCTCCGCCCCACCTCAGAAACGACCGAGGACTGGAGACGGTGCGCCAGAGTGATCGAGTCTTCGAGCTTCAAGTTCTGGATCATATCGCTGAGTATGAACTGGATATCCGTCACGCTCGACCGCGCGACGGAGTTTTCCCGCGCCGCCATCCGGTTGGCGGCCTCGTCGGTGGTGTTGTCGAGATAATAGGTTTCGAGCCCGCGCGCCGCCGGATTCGGGCTGGCGTTGACGTGGAGCGAGATAAAAAGATCCGCTTGCTCGGCGTTGGCCATCGCGGTGCGGTCTTTTAGATCAACGAACGAATCGTCGGCGCGCGTGAGCACGACCTCGATGCCCATTTCCTTTTTCAGCTTGAAAGCGAGCTTTCTAGCGACCGCGAGGACGATGTCCTTTTCCGCGATGCCGTCGACGCCGATCGCGCCGGGGTCCCTGCCGCCGTGGCCGGGATCGATGACGATTTTGCGCAACCCGGCAACCTGCGGCTTCGTCTTTGCAACGACCGGCGGTGTCTTCTTTTTCTCCGCCGCGGGAGAGGCGCTCGCATTTTCCTGCCCTTGAATCTCGACGACCAGACGATACGGATCGGACAAAATCGACGTGCGATAGCTCGCGGGCGACGCCATATCCAGAACGACGCGGACAATTTCCGGCGTGAACTGAGCGGCGCGCACGCGCCGGACGAGACCGTTCTCGACCGCGATCGGCTGCTTCGCCTCGGCAGCCAGCCGCGAGCCGATCAGATCGACATAGATTCTGAGCGGAAAACCTTTGGCCGGCTCTTCCGGTAAAACGTGCGCCTCGTAACGGATCTCCGACGACAGATCCATCGTCACTTTCGTCGAGCCGTCCGACGTCGCATAGCGAATCTGCGAGAGGAGCGCCGCGCCGTTTGCGGCGCCGGCCAGCGACATCACCCAAAGCGTCGGCGCCAGCCAGTAAAATATTCTTGCGCGCATGCCGTTACCCGCGCTCCTTTTTAACCCGTTCGACGAGCTCGTTGAGCAAGTTCAGCGCCTCGAGCGGCGTCAGCTTGGCGACGTCGATCCGGCTCAGCTCTTTGCGGAGCTTGTCCTCGACGACGCCGAACAGTCCCATCTGCGCCGGATTTTCCTTTTGCGCTCCGCGCGCCAGCCTTGGCCGGCCTTTCTCGTCCAGCTCGCCGCCTTCGAGATTTTTAAGAATCTCTCTGGCGCGCGCGATCACCTCGTGCGGCAGACCTGCGAGCTTGGCGACGTGGATGCCGTAGCTTCGGCTCGCCGCCCCTTCGACGAGACTGCGAAGAAAGATGACTTCGCCCTTCCACTCCTTCACCGCGAAGTTGAAATTTTTCACCCGCTCGTTCGCGAGCGCGAGGTCCGTCATCTCGTGATAGTGCGTGGCGAACAGCGTGCGCGGCCGGCGCGGCGAATCGTGCAGCGATTCGGCGACCGACCAGGCGATCGAAATGCCGTCGAACGTGCTCGTGCCGCGCCCGACCTCGTCGAGAAGAATCAGGCTGCGCTCGGTCGCGTGGCGGAGGATGCGCGCGGTTTCTTTCATCTCGACCATGAAAGTCGATTCGCCGCGCGCGAGATCGTCGGCCGCGCCGATGCGCGTGAAGACGCGATCGACGAGTCCGATGCGAGCCTCGGTCGCCGGCACGAAGCTGCCCATCTGCGCGAGAATGACGATCAGCGCCACCTGGCGCATGTAGGTCGATTTGCCCGCCATGTTCGGCCCGGTGAGCACGACGATCTGCTGCGACTCGGGATCGAGCGCACAGTCGTTCGGCACGAACGCCGCGCGGCCGATCGCCGCCTCGACCACCGGATGGCGTCCTTCGCGGATCGCAATGGCGAGCCCGCTGTCCACTCGGGGCCGGGCGAAGTGCTCGGAATGCGCCGCCTCGGCGAGCGCGACGAGCGCGTCCAGCGCCGCCAACGCGCCCGCGGTCCGCCTCATCTCGACATAATGCGCGGCGATTTGCTCGCGCACCTGGGCGAACAGCGCCAGCTCGATCTTTTGAATCTCCTCCTCCGAGTTGAGAATTTTCGCTTCGTATTCCTTCAGGTCGGAGGTGATATAGCGCTCGCCGTTCGCCAGCGTCTGCTTGCGGATATAATCCGGCGGCACCGCGCCGAGGTTCGCACGCGTCACTTCGATGTAATAGCCGAACACGCGGTTGTATCGGACTTTGAGCGATGGAATACCGGTGCGCTTTTTTTCGCTCGACTCGAAGCGCGCGACCCACTGCTTGGCGTCTTTTCGCGCCGCGCGGAGCTCGTCCAGCTCGGCGTTGAATCCCTGACGAATCGTCTCGCCGTCTTTGATCGTCGCCGGCGGCTCATCGACGATCGACCGCCCGACGAGCGCGACGACTTCCGGAAGATCGAGCAGCTCGGCGGCCAGCGAAGCGAAAATGGCCGCCGAGCGGGACGCGACCGCCGATTGGATCGGCGTCACCGCCGAGAGGCTCGCTTTGACCGCGGCGAGATCGCGCGGCTGCGCGCTGCCGGCGACGACGCGCCCGCCGAGCCGTTCGAGGTCCTGCACGCTTTTGAGCAGCTCTTTCAATTCCTGCCGCGCGGCGTAATTCTCCAAGAGATCCTCGACAGCGTCGTGGCGCGCGCGAATCTCCCGCTCATCGAGCAGCGGGTAGAGCGTCCACTGCCGCAGCCGCCGCGCGCCCATCGCGGTCTCCGTGCGGTCGAGAACGCCGAGCAGCGAATGCTTTTTATTGCCTCGAAAATCGGCGACGAGTTCGAGATTCCGCCGTGTCGTCTCGTCGAGCATGAGATACTGCGCGCCGGAATAGGACCGGAGCTCATGCAAGGTCTTGACCGCCGGCGGCGAGTTCTCTTCGAGAAACGCGACGACGGCGGCGGCGGCGCGAATCCCCTGCTCCCATTCTTCGTCTGCCGGTCCGGACCAGAGATTCAAGGCCTTCAGGCGCCCAACCGTCTGCGCCGAAAAACGATCCGACGCCACCGGACTCGGATGCAACTCGGGAAAGTCGCGGCCGAGATCGGCCGCGAGAACCTCTTCGCCCTCGGCAAAAATCACCTCGCGCGGACGGACGCGCCCGATCTCGTCCGCCAACGCCGCGTAGTCCGGCGTCTCCGTGAAGCGAAATTCCCCGGTCGTTACGTCGGTGACGGCGAGGCCGTAAGAGTTTTTGCCGCGCGCGACGGCGGCGAGAAAGCTGTTGGCGCCGGCGTCGAGCGCATCCCCTTCGGTGACGGTTCCGGGAGTCACCACGCGCACGACTTCGCGCCGCACGACTCCTTTGGCGGTTTTCGGATCTTCGACCTGCTCGCAGATCGCCACTTTATAGCCCGCTTCGAGCAGCTTGCCGACGTAGGGCGTCAACGCGTGATACGGCACGCCGCAGAGCGGCACCGCGCCGTCGTCGGTTTTATTTCGCGAGGTGAGCGCGATGTCGAGAATCTTGGACGCCTTCTCCGCGTCGTCGAAAAACATCTCGTAGAAATCGCCCAGCCGATAAAACAGGATCGCGTCGCGGTACCTCTCCTTGATTTCGAGGTACTGCCGGATCATGGGCGTCATTTTGGGCGTGAGTTTGGAGGGTTCCATAAAATCTAGTTTTCGTGCTTCGACAAGCTCAGCACAAACGGAAAATTTTAACCATCGTAATACTCGACCGTTCACCCTAAGCTTGTCGAAGGATGAACACAGATTTTCTCAGCGACCTCTACGCCGACGCATTCCTTCCGTCGCCCCTGCGGTCGCGCGCGGCGGCGCCGCGGCCGGTCACGCGGCGCACGTCGCTGTCCAACTCGCGCACGAGATTGCCGATGCCGAGAGAAAATACGAATTGCCGGTCCATCGCCTCGATGATTTTGTTGCGGTCGCTGGTGAGAACGAACAACTTGTCGCCGTCGGTGAGATAACGCAGCGACTGGATCGGCTGCGCCGGGCGGGGAAACGAGCCTTTGAGATGGCGGAGACAGCGGCGGATTTTTTGCAGGCTGAGGCCGTGACCGGCGAGGTCTTTCACGACTTTGAGCTGCACGAGGTCCGAAAACGAGTAAAGTCGTTTCGTCCCGCGCCCGCCGGCCGTCTTCACCGACGGCCGGATAAATCCCTGCTCGTCCCAGTACTGAATTTGCCTAAGACTCACGCCGACGATCCGGCTCACCGTCTTGCTGTCGAAGGTCTCCATCGCCGCCTCCGTGGAATGAAAACAACGTTGTTTTCAGATCAGGATAGGAGGGAAGAAGAAGATTGTCAAGGAGAATGGTATTGCGGTTCGAGCTGAGGACTGGGCCTCATTGTGTTACCCTGAGCCCTCCGCTTCCTGTCATGCTGAGCGAAGCGAAGCATCTCTCTTTTCCTCTCAGAGTGTGTGAAAAAATTACGACTCGCCCTTCGACTAAGGTCAGGGCGAACGGTGTTACATTGTTAACAATGACGATTTTCCGTTCGTGCTGAGGCTCTCGAAGCATGAACGGATTTTTTCACACACTCTCAGTGCAGGCTCCGCGAAAGGTCTCGATCGAGATTCTTCGGCTTCGCCTCAGAATGACAAATGCACTCCGCCCAAAGATCGGTGATATGAGGATACCGGCCAAGACCTAAAGAGTTGTAAGTTTGCATCTCACCGCTTCGGATGTCCCGGATCGACCCAGTGCACTTCTTCCGGCATCTCCACAGCGGCAATATCTAAATTCACCACGACCGGCTCCTGGTCGCTGCGAACCACCACGCACATGAGGGGCTCGTCGGCCATTGCGTTGATTTCCTGATGGGGCACGAACGGCGGCACGAAGATAAAATCTCCCGGACCGGCGTCGGCGACGAACTCCAGCTTCTCTCCCCATCGCATTCTCGCTTTGCCGCTGATGACGTAAATGATGCTCTCCAGCGCGCCGTGATGATGCGGCGCGGTTTTGGCGTTCGGATGGATTTTTACGCTGCCCGCCCAGAGCTTGTTCGCGCCCGCCATCGCGCGGTTGATCGCCGCCGCGCGCGTCATTCCGGGCGTCTGCGGCGTATTGAGATCGAGTTGGTCGCCGTGAACGATGCGCACGCCGTCGTCGCGCCAGTTTGGCTCAGATCGGCTCATATCTCACTTCTCCTTTTGCGGCGGATCGAACTCCGCCCACGCCCTTGTCTCCGGCTTGTGATCAACCAAGTTGATTTTCCGCCACGATTCGAATTCCGCCAGTCGAAGGCCGGCCGGCTGAACCCATCGCTGGTCCCTGAAGTAAACCCAGGTGTACTCCGGCATGAATCCGGCCTTGAAGACTTCGATCAGTTGGTCGAGGTAAACATCCGGCTTGCGCTTCTCGAATTCCCGCAGCTCGATCCACACGCGGGCGCAGGCGTATCGCGCCGCCGCTTCCTCGCCGAATGTGTACTGGTAGTCCCGCGCCTCCATCCAACGAGAGCGCATTCCCGCGTAAGCCAACCAGGCGGAGACGGTATGTTCCGGGACCGACGCGTCGATAACGATGCGCGTTCGCGGCTCGTCATTCGGAGCGATCTGAGGAGCACAGCCAAGACAGCAGCCCACTACGAATGCGGCAAGAAGTCGCGCCCGGTCGGCGCCTGCTCTGGCCCGCGAATCTCTCACCGGCGCTTCAACGCCTCGAGTACTTTCTCCGCCGTGATCGGCAGCGATTTGATCCTGACACCGACGGCGTCCTCGACGGCGTTGGCGATCGCCGCCGTGGTCGGCATGATCGCGGTCTCGCCGATGCTCATGCTGTGATACGGGCCGCTCCCAGCGTCGGACTGCATCACGGTCGTCTTCAGCTGCGGGATGTCCCGGATGGTGGGAATTTTGTACTCGCCGAGATTCGCCGTCGCAACTTTGCCGCCTTCGTCGATCAGCAGCTCTTCCATCCGCGCCTGGCCCATTCCCATGACGACGCCGCCGTCGATCTGCCCCTGGTGGCTCAGCGGATTGACGATCGTCCCGGTGTTGTGCGTCGTCGTGATCTGTTTGATCTGCACCTCGCCGGTCTCGCGATCGACTTCGACTTCGGCGACCTGCGCGACCATCGACGCCTCCGGCCCGTCTTTCATATTCAGGTAATGCCCTTCGGCAACGATGGCTTCACCTCTCGCCTTTACGATCTCGCCAAATGTCACGCGGCGCTCGGCGCGGCTGTGAATTACTGCGCCCCCGTGAAGTATCATTTGATCCGGCGACGCGCCCATGAGTTCGGCCGCCGCCGCGAGAATCAGTTCTTTCGCTTTGGTCGCCGCCGCGTACGCCGCGCTGCCGTGCACGCGCGTGCTGCTGCTGCCGCGCACGCCGGTGTCTTTGACGACTTTCGTCGTGTCGAGCGATTCGACCTCGACCGTATCCAACGGCACTTTCAATTCTTCGGCGACGATCTGGCGCATAACCGTGTAAGCGCCGGAGCCCACGTCCATCACCGCCGCTGAAAGCGTGACCCCGCCGTCCGCGTCGATGGTGACGTAAGCATAGGATTCACCGCCTTTGGAAACCCATTGCGCGACCGCCAGACCGCGGCCGGCGTTCTTCGGTTTGCTCGCGGCGTAGCCGGCTTCCTTCAACGCGCGCTTGAGCGTGTCCTCGGCGCGGATGTGCTCGATCGTCTCGCCGGTCGGCGAGACGTCGCCGTCGCGCATGAAATTTTTTAACCGGAAGGCGACCGGATCGAGGCCGAGCTTCTTCGCGACCAGATCCATCTGGCTCTCGGTCGCGAAGAAACCCTGCGCGTGGCCGGGCGCGCGCATGTAACCCGACGGCACCCGATTCGTGTAAACGTAGTTCTCTTCCAGCAGGACGTGCGGAATCCTGTAGGGCCCCGCGCTGTCGTGCGCGCCGACGAGAAATCCCTGCGGCCGGAACGACGCGTAGGCGCCGCTGTCGAAAACAAATTGGATATGCTGCGCGACGATCGCGCCGTTCTTTTTCACGCCCGTCCTGATGCGGATGACCGCCGCGTGGCGTGGGTTGCCGGCAATGAGCTCCTCGTTGTAATCCATGACGAACTTGACCGGCCGGCCGCTTCTCACCGACAGCGCGTAGCAGAGCGCCGCATCGTTGTGATCGCCTTTGCCGCCGAAGTCGCCGCCGATGTAACACGGGTGGACGACGAGCTTTTGCGGCGAAGTCCCGAACGCGCCCGCCACTTGGTCGCGCAGATTGTACGGGCTCTTGGTCGAGGCCCAGATGTTCGCGCCGCCGTCGGCGCGCGCTTCGACGACGCAGGAGTGCGGCTCGATGTAAGATTGATGCACGCGGGAGGTGCGGAACTCGTTTTCCTCTACGATGTCGGCCTGGCGGAAGCCCTCGGCCACGTCGCCTTTTTTCCAGGCGAGATGAATCATCACGTTGCTCGGAGTTACGATCGGATGAACCAGGCCGGCGTAGCGCCCGGCTTCGGGATGAAGCAGCGGCGCGCCGGGCTTCATCGCCGCGAGCGGATCGAAAACCGCCGGCAACTCTTCATACCCGACTTCGATGAGATCGACCGCCTCGGCCGCGATCTCTTCGCTCTCCGCCGCCACCGCCGCCACTTTCTCGCCGATGAAGCGGACGATATCTTCCGCCAGGATCGGCATGTCGATAATTTTCTTGCCGATCATCGCGCCGGAAATATCTTTGCCGGTAATGACCGTGTGAACGCCGGGCAGAGCGCGCGCCTTGGCGGCGTCGATGTTCTTAATCCGCGCGTGCGGCAGAGGACTGCGCAGGAGCTTGACCCAAAGCAGGCCGGGCAGAACCACGTCGCCGGCGTAGACCGCCCTGCCGGCAACCTTCTGCTCCCCTTCGACCCGAGGAGCAGGGATTCCCACGACGCGTTTCGCAATGACCGCCGCCATGAAGGATGGCTTCAGACTTTTTTTCTTCTGCGGGAAACGTAATCGATCAGCAGATATTCGCCCAGCCGCTCGGGCCGCGTGTAGAACGCGCGGCCGCGGTTGATGCGCGTCAGCGCGTCGACGAAATCTTTCAGCACCGGGCTGTCGTCGAGCATGAAGGTATTGATCGTGATGCCGCGGCGCGTGACGCGCTCGGCTTCGCGCAGCGTTTCCTCGGCGGCGCGCTGGCTGATGCCGCCGAAGCTGAGCGGCCATTCGCAATAGAGCCGGCCCTGGCGGCAATAGGCCGTCGGCTGGCCGTCGGTGATGATGATCATCTGCTGGTTCTGGCTCGGCTTGCGGTCGAGCAGCTCCGAAGCGAGGTGGAGACCGTCCTGCAAGTTGGTGAACGGGTCGCCCATGTTCCACGTCGCCTCCGGCAGATCTTTCGCCTTGAGCTCCACGGCGCGGGTAAAAAATCCGACGATGCCGAAATAATCGCGCGGGTGCAGAGCGCGCATCAGGCTGTCCATCGCCAGCGCGACTTTTTTCGCCGCCGCGAAGCGCCCGTCCCAGCTCATCGACCAGCTCATGTCGAGCAGCAGCACGGTGGCCGCGCGCGTCGAATGCTCCGACTCGTAAACCATGAAGTCCGCCGGGC
>JBGPTS010000061.1:0-18223 GCA_041490745.1 Binatia bacterium
AGGTTGGTAAAGCGCCCGTAGTCGCGGACGGCCGTCTCCACCTGAGCCGCCAGCTCGCGCGTCGGCTCGAGCACGAGGGCGCGGAGTGCGCCGCGCTGGCCGAGACGCGAGAGAATCGGCAGCGCGAACGCCGCGGTCTTGCCGGTGCCCGTTTGAGCGCACCCGATGAGATCGCGCCCGGAGAGCACGATCGGAATCGCGCGCAGCTGGATCGGCGTCGGATCGGTGTAGCCGGCGGCGCTGACGCCTTCGAGAACTTTAGGCGAGAGGCCGAGCTTGGCAAATAGCGTGGCTGATGATGTCATTGTCGTAATCCTACTTGGTTGCGTAGAGTTTGTCGATGTAGCCGCTCTTGTCGAGCTCGGCGAGCGGGCCGGATTCGATAAACTCCGCCGGCTTGTGCGCGCTGAAGCGCGGATCGCGCTGGGACAGGTGATTGATCACCGCCTGCACCGCGCTATCGGTGACGAAAGGCTTGGTCGGAACATCCGACGCATAATTCCAGGACTCTTCGAGCGCCTCGCGGTCGTTGGTGGCGAAAAATTTTGCCAGGATACGAAAAGTTTCTTCTTTTCGCGTCTTGAAGAAATGAATGCCTCGAATCATGGCGCGGACCACACGCGCGGTCAGATTGGGATAATTTTTTATCACCGAGCGGCGCGAGGTCAGGCTGGAGCCCTGGTATTCGATCTTTAAGTCCGCCAGGTTCACCAGGAAGTTCATGCCCGCCTTGCGGGCGAACAGCGTGCTGGGCGGCGTAAGCATCGTCGCAGCGACCGTGCGCGCTTCGAGCGAAATCCACATCACCTCGTTGCTGCCGAGAAAAAGAAATTTGACGTCCTTGTCGGGATCGAGCCCCAGATGACGGAGCGCCGACCTGGCATTGACCTCATAGGCGTCGCCCGGACGTTGGAGGCCGATGACCTTGCCGCGCAAATCAGCCGCGTTCTTTATCTCGGGTCGGACGACCAGGCTCATCGAGGCGTAGCGCGTCAAGCCGGCGAGCATGACGACGTCGCGATACTGGGCGGAGACCGGGATCAGGAGAAACGCTGACATGATCGAAAAATCGACGTCGCCCGACACCAGCGTCATCGGCGCGACCGCGCCGGCGGTGCGCACGACTTCCACTTGAAGCCCTTCTTCGCGGAACAGTCCCGCCTCGTTCGTCACGAACGGGATCGAGTGCACCACGGCCCGCGCGGCGTAACCGATGCGAACGCGCTCTTTCTCCGGCTTGCCCTGCGCAAGCGCCGGCGTGCTCAGCGCAATCGCCAGAAGGAAGAGACTCGAACTTGCAAGCTTCACAGTGCGATTTCCTATAGTGCGCGCCCCGGAGAGTCAAGGGAGGGACTGCGTTTGCCGCGTTGCGCGGGAGATTTCTTCGTTGAGCTGTTTGAGCCGCGGGCTGATTTCGACTGGATAAGCTCTCGGTTCGCGAATCGCCCGGACTTTTTCGTCGAGCGTCTCGAACTCGGCGCGAAAACGCTCGCGGATTTCTTTAAGCGACGGGCTCATGCCCACGATCTTCCCTTGTTCCATCACGCTTTGAAGCAGCGGCTCGCCGCCGGGGATTTTTTCATCGCGCAAGGCGATGACGTCCTTTTTTAACCCGCGGCCATCGACGAGACGGAAAACTTGCTTTGCGCCGGGCAAACTCGCCTTGCCCGCGCTCAGCTTCATCACCGGCCGGCCATTGCGCTCGACCAGCTTGTAGGCCATGTCCAACCACGGCTGGTCGGCGGAGACGCCCATTCTCGTGCCGACGCCGTAGCTGTCGAATGGGACATTCGCCGCGGTAAACGCCGCCAGGTCGTATTCATCCAGGCCGCCGCTGCCGGTGATTTTCACGTCGGGAAAGCCCGCGTCGTCGAAGACGCGTCGAACCTCCCGCGCCAGCGCGGCGAGGTCGCCGCTGTCGATGCGCACGCCGCGGAGTTTTTGGCCGCGCGCCGCCATCTCGCGCGCGACTTGGGCCGCATTGCGCGCGCCGGCGATCGTATCGTAGGTGTCGATCAAAAGGATGGAGTTTTCCGGGAAGCTCGCGACGAAGGCGCGGAAAGCGTCGATCTCCCGCTCGAAGCTCGAAACGAAAGAGTGCGCCATTGTGCCGACCACGGGAATGCCGTGCTCCCGGCCCGCCAGGACGTTGCTCGTGCCGGCACAGCCGGCGAGATAGCTCGCGCGCGCGACCTTCATGCCGGCGTCGATGCCGTGCGTGCGGCGGAGCGAAAAATCGACCACGGCGCGGCCGCCCGCCGCATGCACGCAGCGCGCGGCCTTGGTTGCGATCATCGACTGTAGATGAATCTGGTTGATGACGAACGTTTCGACAATCTGCGCCTCGACGATGGGCGCGGTAATTTCGACGATCGGCTCGTCTTTGAAAAAGAGCCGCCCTTCCGTCAGCGCCCGGACCTCGCCGGTGAAGCGGATGTCTTTGAGGTAGTCGAGAAAATCGTCGGCGAAAATGCGGGTGGAATGCAGATAGTCGATCGCGGCGCCGTCAAACGACAAGCCTTCGAGGAAATCGAGCGCGTCGCTAAGCCCGGCGGCGACAAAATAGCCGCGGTCGGGCGGGTAGGCGCGGACGAACAAACTAAAAGTCGCGCCGTCCAATCTGCCGCTTTGGAAATAGCTTTGCGCCATCGTGAGCTGATAGAGATCGGTCAGCAGGGCGAGATCAGCGGAATTTTCCAAGTGCGGCCTCAAAAAAGAAGGTGGTTGCAGTTTAGTGGCAGGGCGACGCCAAGTAAAGAGAAGCCCGCACAAGGCTATTGATTTCCAAGAGATATTTATGTTAAAGGCCTTTTAGAACAATCGTTAGAAGTTTTCGCCAACCGGAGGTGGGGTAAGATGTTTACGGACAAGGTCGAGGTTAGAGATTTCGATAAGACGGACCCCGAATACCAAGATTTATTGCGCCGCGTCCTGGCGATCCAGGCGGATTGCGAGATCGGCGGCCCGAATCTTTACGTGAAAGATATTTTGCCCAACGCGCCCACCAAGCTCGATCAGTTGATCGTCGCCCGAACGGCGGCCGAAGAAATGGACCACTTCCGCAAGATGGCGAAGCTCGCGGGCGATATCGGCGTCGATGTTACTTATACGCTCAGCCGGCCGAATCAAGAAAGATACGTGGAAGCGTTTCGCGGCCAGATTACGACGTGGGAAGACTACGCGGTCTTTGGTTTTTTGATCGATCGCGTCGGCCGATTCCAGCTCGAAGAATTTCTCGACTGCACCTATCTGCCGCTCGCCCGCGTGGTCGAGGACCCGGACATTATCCGGGAAGAGGAAGGCCACGTGGACTTCGGCACCAACCTGGCTTCGGAGTTTGCCGGCAAAGGCGGGGAATACAAAGAGCGGGTTCAACGGGCGGTTGATTTCTGGTACGTAAAGGGTCTCGACATGTTCGGCAATTCCAAATCCTACCGCTCCGAGCGCTACATGCACTGGGGCTTGAAGCGCCGCCCGAATGCCGTGGCGCGCCAGCAATATAAGGATGAGATCGACGCGCTGATTTTAAAAATGGGCCTTACGCTCCCCGATCCCATGAAGGGCCGGCTCTATACCTAGTTCGGAGAAAGACCATGGAAGCAGCAGCCAATACCGACGCATTGGACCAGCAGTTCAAGGAATTCATCCAGGCCCTCAAGGGCGCGGTGAACTCCGCCTTGCCGCATCTCAAAGACGATCCGAAAATCGTCGATAAGGCGATCGCCGACTGCGAAGAAATCCTCGGCGTAGTGATGGAAGGCAACGTCAAGGAGTGGCTCTCGTAGGCCGCTTTTCCGCGCTTTCTGCCGGTCCGCTTGCTCGTCATCCATGCAAGGCGCCTTGATTCCCGAGGCGCCTTTGTCGTATCGGTAACCGGCTAGTCTCGATTCCAGGAGAAGGTACATTGAACATCGTCGTCTGCGGCAAGGTTATTCCCGCCAGCACGGTCATCATCGAAATCGATCCTTCGACCAAGCGAATGTTTCGCAAGGGCGTCACGCACGAGCTCGACCCGGCCGCCGCGAGCGCGGTCGAAGAAGGGTTGCGCTTGACCGAAAAGCACGGCGGCGCGGTGACGCTCATCACGATGGGCATCAGCGACGCGACGATCGGCATTCGCAGCGCGCTCGCCATGGGCGCGGCGAACGCGGTGCACATCCTCGACGACGCGGTCGCCGGCTCGGACACGCTCGGCACCGCCAAAGTCTTGGCCGCCGCGATCAAAAAGCAGCCGTTCGATCTGGTGATTTGCGGCACGGAGAGCAGCGACAGCTATTCGGGCATCGTGCCCGGTCAAATCGCGCATTTCCTCGGCGTGCCGGCCGTGACCTTCGCCAAAGAAGTCATCGTCGAGGGCGGCAAGCTCACCATCAAGCGGCAGACCGAGAACGGCTACGATGTCGTGGAGGCCGCGCTGCCCGCGCTCGTCACGACAACCAGCGGCATCAACGAGCCGCGCTATCCCCAGCTTAAAGGCATCATGGCGGCGAAGAAAAAAGAGATCAAAATTTATACGGCAGCCGATCTCGGCTTGGGCCCCGATCAAGTCGGGGAATCCGGCGCCCGGGAAAAAGTTCTGACCGTGGGCCGCCCGCCGAAACGACAGGCCGGTCAAATGATTACCGACGAAGGCGAAGGCGGGAAAAAGATCGCGGAGTTCTTGGCGGAGCTTAAAATAATCTAGAAAGCTGTCAGCAAAGAAGCTGTCAGCATTCAGCTAAGAATTTTCCGGCTGAAAGCTGATCGCTGAAAGCAAGCGAATCACATGAGCGATTTGATCTGGGTCTATGCCGAAGTGGTCGACGAAAAGATCACGCCGATCACCTTGGAGATGCTGACCAGGGCGGCTGAGCTGGGCAAGGCGGAGGCGTTGCTCCTCGGCCCGGCGCCGAATGGTGCCGCCGAAATGCTGGCCAAATTCGGCGCGAGCAAAATCTATCGCTCGGCGGATGCGGTTTACGGCGACTATTTGACGCTTCCGGCGGTGGAAACCGTCGCGGAGTTAATGCAAAAATATAATCCCGCGGTCATGCTCTTCGCCTCGAGTTTCGCGGGGCGCGATTTGGTCGCCGCGCTGAGCGCCCGGCTAGACTCGGGCGCGATCGCGGACGTCGGCGATTTTGTTTTGAAGAACGGCAGCGTCGAAGCGACGATTCCCGCGCTGGGCGCGAGCTATCAGAATACCAGCACGTTGGTTTCGCCGGGAACCAAGCTCTTGCTGGTGCGGCCGAAATCTTTCGATGCGAAGGTGAACGAGCAGCCGCTGTCGGTTGAAGACGTGCCTGCCGTCGGCGGCGACGCGCTCCGCAAAATCCACGTCAAAGAGCGCGTGACGGTAAAACAGGAAGGGCCGCAACTGGAAGGAGCGAAGGCGATCGTTTCGGGTGGCCGCGGCCTTAAAGGCGAGGCCAACTTCGCCATGTTGAAAGAGCTCGCCGATTTGCTCGGCGGCGCGGTCGGCGCAACCCGCGCCGCGGTCGATGCGGGGTGGGTGCCCTACGCCATGCAGGTCGGCCAGACGGGCAAGACGGTGAAGCCCGATCTCTACATCGCGTGCGGCATTTCCGGCGCCGTGCAGCATCTCTCGGGCATGAAAACTTCCAAGACGATCATCTCGATCAACAAAGATCCCGAAGCGCCGATCTTTCAATTCTCCGATCTCGGCATCGTCGGCGACGTTTTTCAGGTCGTGCCGCAACTGATCGAAGAGATCAAAAAGAAAAAAGGCAAGTAAGAATACTCCCACAGTCGCTCGGTTTTCATTTTCCCGCCGCTTCGCGGAAGTAACCGAGGTCGTAGTAGCGTTCCAGAGAATCGCCCATTGGCAGCTTGAAGCCGAATTGCACTCTCAGATCGAGCACGCTTTGAAGACCGGCGAGATTCAATGATCCAGTCGGTGAAAGCTCCTCTACGCTTTCGGTCGCCGCTTGGCGATTGAGTTTCAATTCCTCCGCCACGAGTTTGATCGCCTCTTCGCGGCTGGCAGGATTTTTAACCCAGTGAATGCCGGTGAGCCAGGCGCGAAGGAATCTCACGAGATCCTCGCGATGGCTCTGGGCCCATGCGCGGTTGGCCGCGAGGACTCTTCCGGGATAGTCCGGCAGTACCTCGCGATGATCAGTAAGCCGCCTAAAGCCGGCCGCTTCCGCCTTGGCGTCAAACGGAGTGCCCAGGATTGCGGCAAAGGTCTCTCCCCGCATCATCGATTCCAACCGCTTCTCCGTAGCCCCGGCAGCAACCAATTCGTAATCTCCGCGCTCGAGATCCAGTCCGTGAGCCAACAGAATGCGGCGCAGTACAAGGGCGTAAGCGGTATCCACTGCATCTGCAGCGAGCTTTTTGCCTTTGAGATCGCTCCAGTTCTTGATCTCAGGGCGGACGAGCACGGGAAGCACGATACTGTCCGTACCCTGGGCCACGACTATGATCTCCGCTCCTTCCTTACCGGACCAGGCCAGAATGTTGTCAAAGGATCCCGTTATGATGTTGTACAGACCCTTGCTGACTCCGCGCATCTGGTCGGTAGAACTGGGCGTGGTGGTCACGCGTACTTCAATCCCTTCTTTGGCAAAAAATCCGCGCACGCTGGCTGCCGCCATTGCTGCATCGACCCTAAAGACATTCAGCTCTATTCGACGCAACTCCTTTTGTTGCGCCTTTACCGCCTCTGCAAGTGGCAACAGAACGCTCACGATCGCGAGCGAGGCAAACACATTTCTCATCACAACATTTCTCCCTTCCGTGACGCTGAATAATCCGTCTTACCCTTTCATCGTCCGCTTGAGCCGCGGGTCCAAAAAATCCCGGATCGCATCGCCGAGCAAGTTGATTCCCAGCACCGTGAGGAAAATGCACAGGCCGGGGAAGAGCGCGAGCCACCACGCGGTGCTGATGTAGCTCCGGCTGTCGGCCAGCATCGTGCCCCAGGTGGGAATTTCCGGCGGAACGCCGAGGCCCAAGAAACTGAGGCTCGCCTCGGAAATGATGGCAGAAGCCATCGAGAACGTGCCGACGACGAGAGAGATTTGAATGAGATTCGGCAGGATATGCCGGCCGATGATGCGCGGGCTGCCGGCGCCGAGCGCGCGCGTCGCGGTGACGAAGTCGCGGGTTTTGAGCGACAACGCCTGGCCGCGCACGACGCGGCAATATTGTATCCAGCGCTGGGCGACGAGCGCCAAAATTAAATTAAAAAGTCCCTGGCCGAGAAAGGCGAGGATCGTGATCGCGAGCAGCAGCGGCGGAAACGCCCAGACGACTTCGACCAGTTTCTGAATCGCGAAATCGATCTTGCCGCCGAAATAGCCGGAGATCGCGCCGAGTGCGATGCCGACAAAGCCCGAGACCAGCACGACGGCGAAAGCGACGACGAGCGAGACGCGCGCGCCGTAAATGACGCGGCTCAAAATGTCGCGGCCGAGATTGTCGGTGCCGAGAACATACGGCCCGTCGAGCCACTCGGGCGCTCTGAGCATCGCTTCGAGGGTTTGCTTGCCCGGATCGTGCGGCGCGAGCCACGGACTCAAAACGCCGACGACGATGAGCGTCGAGACGATCAGTCCGCCGGCTACTGCTTTCGGTTTGAGCCAGCGGCGCGCTCCGGCGCGTGCGCGATCTCGACTCGGCGCGAAGGCCCCGGTTTCAATACCGGATTCTGGGATCGATGCAGGCATAGAGAGCGTCGATAGCGAGATTGATGGCGACAAAAGCGACTGTATAAATGAGCACGAGCCCCGTGACCAGCGGGTAGTCTCGCGACGTGACGCCGGTGATCAGCAGGCTGCCGATGCCCGGCCAGGCGAAAACCGTTTCCACGATGATCGAACCGCTCAGCAACGTTCCAAGCTCCAGTCCCACCACCGTGACGATCGGAATCAGCGCATTGGCGACGACGTGACGCCAGAGCACGCTCTGCTCGGCCAGCCCTTTGGCGCGGGCGGTGACGATGTATTCTTCGGTCGCCGCTTCCAGCACCGATGAGCGCGTCACGCGCATCAGAATGCCGACCATGTTCACGCCGAGCGCAAGAGCCGGCAGGAGCACGTGCAGGAACGCGTCTTTGAGCGCGGGCCAGTTTTTTTGCAGCGCGCTGTCGAAAAAATAAAAACCGGTCAGCGCCGGGCCGGCGACGCCGTAGGTGTTGCGGCCGGCGGACGGAAGAATGTGAAAAGTCCCCGCGCAGAGAAGAATCAGCATGATGCCGAGCCAGAAATTCGGCATGCTGATGCCGAATAGGCCGAAGCTCGTGCCGAGATTATCCACCCATGAGTTCGGACGGGCGCCGGCCCAAACGCCGAGCGGCAGGGCGAAGACGACGGCGATCAAAATCGAAAAGGCCGCCAGCTCGACGGTCGCCGGAAGTCTTTGCGCGATGACTTCTCGCACCGGCGCGGAAAAGCGGAACGATTTGCCGAGATCGCCGGCAGCGGCGGCGAGGACGAATTTTACGTACTGGACGTGAATCGGCTGGTCCAGGCCCCAACGTCTTTTTGCCTCCGCGAGATCGGCCGCCGTGGTCTCCTGGCCGAGCAACATCGTCGTCGGGTCGCCGGGAGCGGCGTGGAGCAAGACGAAGACGAGCAGAGTGATGAGCAAAAGAACCGGGAGCGTGCCGAGAAGACGTTGCAATAGATAGACCGTCACGGCGTTTCCGTGTCAGAGGTCCGCTCAATTAATTCAGCACGCGAATGTCTTCGCCGAAGATCCGGCCGCTGGGCGTCGGCTTGTAGTCGATGTTTTTCGCCATGCCGTAAATCATCTTGTGGCGCCACATGAAGCAGGCCGGGGCGTCGTCGGTCAAGAGGCTCATCGCCTCGGAGAGAACCTTGCGCCGCTTTGCCGGCTCGAAAGTCTGCCGTTCGGTGGCGAGCAGCTTATCAAACCTGGGGTTCGAATAACCGATGCGCGGCGAGCCGCCGGTTTCGAAATATTGCGACAAGGCGACGCTCGGATCGACGATCGATCCGCGGCCCATGTAATAGAAGGGCGTCTTGCCGGCTTGCACGTTGGACCAGAGCGTCGCCCACTCGGGCGTGAGCAGCTTGGCGCGAAATCCCGCGGCGTTGAGCATCTGCGTCATCGCCTCGTTGATCTGCTTATCCAGCGTGTAGCGTCCCACCGGCGTCTGAAGCTCGACGTCCACGCCGTTCGGATAGCCCGCTTGCGCCAGGAGCTTGCGAGATTTTTCCGGGTTGTAGTCGTACTTCGGTTTCAGATTGGGATCGTAGCCGTACTGACCCGGACCGATCGGACCGTCGAGGCGCGTGGCCAGGCCTTGCAGCAGCGTGTTGATGATGCGATCCCGGTCGACGGCGTGGCACACCGCCTGGCGAACTTCCTTCTTGTCGAACGGCGGCTTGGGCTGCATGGCGAGAAACATGATCTCGACCGAGTCGACCGTCGTCGCCTTGGCGTTGGGATCGCTCTCGACGCGATTGCGTAAGTGCGGCGGAATGAATTGCGCGATTTGAATCTCGCCGTTGAGCAGAGCGGTGACTCTTTGTTCGTCTTCGCGCATGACCCGGTAGATGATCTCGTCCGGCGCTTGCTTCAATTGCTTCATGCCCGGATAATCCGGGTTTTTCGAGATCACAAAGCGCTCGCCGGGTATCAACTCTTTGAACTTGTACGGCCCGGCGCCGATCGGATATTTACGGTCGGCCTCGCCGGCGTATTTTTCATAAATCGCTTTGTTGGTGATGATGAGCCGGTCGAAAAGATATTCGAGCAGCGGCGCGGTCGGCTGCTTGGTCGTGAAGCTGACCGTATACTTATCGATCGCCGACGCGCTGGCGATGGGAGCGATGTTTTGCGTCTGTTTGCTTTGCGGATCGTTCCTCGCGCGGTTGAAAGAGTGCACCACGTCGTCGGCGGTGAACGGGGTGCCGTCGTGCCAGCGGATATCCTTGCGCAAATGAAAAATCCAGGTGTTCGGATCCTTCACTTCCCATTTTTCCGCCAGCATACCGACGTAATCGCCCTTGTTGAAATCATACGTGCCGAGGCAGCCCATGACCTGGCACCAGATGCCGTAAAGCAGAGAGACGCTGTCGCCGTAAGGGTTGAACGTCTCCATAGTTTCCGTAACGCCGACGGAGACGCGGGTTTGCGCGGCAGCGGGCCACGGCTTTTCGGCGAGGAGCAGAAAAATCGCCAGTCCGGCCAGAAGGAGTTTGCGGCGGTGCTTCATGTTAGTCTCCTCTCTTCGATCGAGAGGCCTCGAATATCGGCCCACGGATTTCCAGAATCTTCTTCTAGTCCCCGCTTCCGTTTTCTGTCAAGCCCTTGCGGTTGTAACCCGGACGCGCCGCACGATATAAAAAGGAAGTCCCGCATCGTAACGGCATCGGAGGAACGTCCACTGCTTCGCGTCTTTCGCCCCCTGGCTTACAAAAATTACGCAATTTTTTTGTCGTGCGACTTCGTCACGTCGATCGGTCAGTTTGTCCAGGAGGTCGCGCTCTACTGGCTCGCCTACGAGATGACGGAGTCGGCGCTGGCGCTCGGCGTCTTGGGCGTCTGCGAGGCGGCTCCGCGGCTGGTCTTGAGCGCGATCGGCGGCGCGCTGGTCGATCGCTACAACCGGCTCCGACTCTTGATCCTGATCCAATTTTTCACCGCGCTGCCGATTTTCGCTTTTATCGCGTTGTATTTCTCCGGGGGATTGGTGTTTTGGCACATCCTTGTCTTTCAGCTCGTTTCTTCCGTGGTTCGAAGCATTAACCCGTCGGCGTCTCAATCGATCATCCACGAGCTCGTTCCCGACCGCGCGTTGATGAGCGCGATCGCGCTTTTTTCCATCGAGTTCAATTTCGCGCGCGTCGTCGGCCCCTCGCTGGGCGGAGTGCTGCTCGTGTGGTGGAGCGTCGGAGGCTGCTTTCTTATTTACGGGGTCACTCTGATCGTCGCGGGCCTGGCGATGGCTTGGATCAAGCTGCCTCAAGAAGAAAATATCAAGAGAGCGGAGAACCTTTTCCGCGAATTGCAGGAAGGATTTCAGTATATCCGGCAGGCGCCGGTTATTCTCTCCAGCATCGGCGCGGCGTACATACTCAGCATTTTCGTCGGCACGTACCAGCGCTTTCTACCGGTTTTCGCCAAGGAGATTCTCCACGTCGGACCGGAAGGGTTGGGAATCTTGATGGCGGCGCCGGGCGTGGGCGCCGTCGCGTCGTTAATTTTTCTCGGCAGCGTCGGCGAAAATTGGCGGAAAGAAACCCTCCTCTGGGTGACCGCAGCCATCACGCCGATCTTTCTCGTCTTCTTCTGTCTGTCGCACACACTCTGGCTGTCCTCGCTCATGCTGGCGCTGGTCGGCGGCGGGCAAATCGCCTTTCGCACCGGGAGCCGCCTGATTATTCAATCCGAGGTGCCGCGGGCGCTGCTCGGCAGAGTGATGAGCGTCTTCGTGATGGATCAGGGGATGCGCTCGGTCGGCTCATTGGTGATGGGATTTTTTGCCAGCTTCTTCGGCGCGGATATGGGGCTGGCGCTGACCTCCGGCGTTTCCTTGCTCCTTACTTCGTCGCTTTTCCGTTACCTGCTCCGGCCAAAAACGAACACCGTTGCGCCCACTTCGCGTCCCTAGAGTTCAGCGCGACAGTCAAATTTTGTCCGCGTTTGGACCTTCAGCGCAATCCAAAGCGCCGCGTTCGGCGGCACGGCAATTGCTCCCTCAATTAGAAATCTTACATCATCGTTCCAACCAACTGCTCTGGGGGTACGTATGGGAAGTTTGCTCGACCTGGGGACAGTGAAGCTCACCATTCCAGCGTGGCAGATGGCGCTCTACGTCGGTATCGTCGCTTTCTATATGATCTGGGGCCGCATCAAATGCTGCTTTGTCGCCACGTATGCTTTCGCGCTCTACCTGGGATATTATGTGTTCGCCGCCGAATTTCTACGGGTGACGCGCGGAAATCCGAGCGCGGAGAGCGCGTACTTCGCCTTCGGGATCGCGCTGGTCGCCTTCAATCTCATCGCCATCTTCTACGAAGAACACTAGCAGGCGTCCCCAAAAGTCTCATCTACTTCGTTGCGCTTCGAACCGCCTCACTCGGCGTACGAAAAGAGTACGCCTCCGCTCGTCGCTTCTCGCGCGCCTCGTAGCTGAGACTTTTTTGGGCCACCTGTAAGAAGAATCTCCAGTCGGGTCGAAGCTCGCGTCTCGCTAGGCTCGTTTCTCGGCCCGGCGTCCCATACGCCTCCGCTTGGCCTGTCCTGAGCGCTGCCGAAGGACGGACCTTCGCGCGTCTCGCCTCTGAGATCTTTCTGAGCGGCCCGCAGGTAGAATCATCGAACAGCACGGCTTGCTCTTTTATCTCAAACTGACTATTGAAGGGGTCAGTCGAAACGACCTCGACACAAAGGAGACGACATGAACGATTCATGGCGCGAGAGGGCGCGGAGGAAGTCGCCGTTTTTGGAATGGTGCGACACGGAAGGGCTTGCCGTCGTCACCGGATACGGCGTGGAAGATTTGCGGACGCTGCCGCTCGCGCACTGGTCGCGTCTCGCCGGGCCGGCGGCGTACTGTCATCTCGAAGGATCGCAGGGATTTGTCGGCGCGATGGTCGCGGAAATTCCGCCGGGAAAAAGTTTGCGGCCGATCCGCCACCTCTATGAAGAGCAAGTTCTGATTTTAGAAGGGCGTGGCGCGACGCAATTCTGGAGCGACGGCAGCGGGCAGGCGATCACGCTCGAATGGCAGGCCGGCAGTCTCTTTTCGCCGCCGCTCAACGCTCGGCACCAGCACTTCAACGGCTCGTCGTCCGAGCCGGTGCGATTTGTCGCAGTCAACAACGCGCCGCTGATCGTCAACGTCTATAAGTCGCCGGAGTTCATCTTCGACGTGCCGTTCGATTTTGCCGACCGCTTCAGCGGCCAGCGCGATTTTTTTAGCAGCGAATTCAAGCCCAGCGACTTAGAAGACAAGGCGGTGAATTTTATTCCGGACGTGAACGCAGTGCCGCTCGACGATCACCCGGAGCGCGGCGTCGGCTTCAGTCGCCTCGGCATTCATCTCTCCGGCAATTCCATGGTCGGCCACATCATGGCGATCAAGTCCGGCACGTATAAAAAAGCTCACCGCCACCATTCGGGCGCACAGGTGATCGTGCTGGCCGGCAAAGGATACAGCCTCATATGGCCGCCCGGCGGCGAATTCGTGCGCGTCGATTGGAAGCGGGGCAGCCTGCTGGTTCCGCCCGAAGGTTGGTATCACCACCACTTCACGACCAGCCGCGAGGCGGCGCGTCATCTCGCGCTGCGCCGCGGGCTGCGCGGCGTCGGCGCAGAGTGGCTGCCGTCGATGAGCGAGCACGAAGGCGGGCACATGCTCGAGCACGAGGACGAGCCGCCGGAGATTCGCGCGATGTACGAAGCGGAGCTTAAGAAAGAAGGCGTGCCGTTTATGATGCCGCCGATCGCGCGAGCCAAATAAAAACATCTTCGCTCCGCTGCTTCTTCCTTCCGTTCCGATATTCCCTCGGTTCAACGCATCGGTTTGTTCCACGTCGTGAAGTTGGATATCGTATGCGTGTTCCGGTACGAAAAAATAGGAGAACCACATGAAGGTCGAAGAGATCGCGCGCGTGCTGGGCGGAATATTGGAAGGCGACGGACAAAGGGAAATTCGCGGCATTGCGGCGCTGGAGACCGTCGGAGCAGAGGACATTACCTTCGCCGAAGGCGAGCGCGCGCTGGCGCGTGCGGCCCATACAAGCGCAGGCTGCGTTCTCGTGCCGACCGGGACTTCGCTTTCCGGCCATACGACGATTGCGGTGAAGCATCCGAAGCTCGCTTTGATTCGAGCCGCCGAGGCGCTGCTGCCGAAAAAACGCGTCGCGCCCGGCGTTCATCCGACGGCGATCGTCTCTGCGAGCGCGCGTCTCGCGCCCGACGCGGCCGTCGGCGCTCACGCGGTGATCGAAGACGATGTAAAGCTCGGCGGCGGCACGGTCGTCGGCGCCGGCGTCTCTCTCGGCCGCGGCGTGGAAATCGGCGCGGATTGCGTTCTTCATCCGCGGGTGACGATTTATCCCGGCGTTAGGATAGGCAACCGCGTCGTGATTCACGGCGGCGCGGTCATCGGCGCCGACGGTTTCGGCTACGTCTTCGCCGATGGGCGCCAGCAAAAATTTCCTCAGATCGGCTTCGTCGTCATCGAAGACGACGTCGAGATCGGCGCCAACGCGACGATCGACCGCGGCTCGCTCGGCGCTACGACCATCGGCCAAGGAACCAAGATCGACAACCTGGTTCAGGTCGCGCACAATGTTCACATCGGCCGTCACTGCGTCATCGCGGCGCAGACCGGCATCTCCGGTAGCGTCGAGATCGGCGATTACGTCGTTCTCGGCGGGCAGGTCGGCGTCGGCGACCGGGTGCGGATCGAAACTCAATCGGTCATCGGCGCACAGGCGGGAATTCCCACCGGCAAGATCGTGCGCCGCGGCAGCGCGATGTGGGGCACGCCCGCGCGGCCGATGGCGGAGTTCAAAAAAACTTTTGCCGCGATCAGCAATCTGCCGAACCTGGCAAATAAAGTGAAAGAACTGTCGCGCCTCGCTTTGGGCGAACGGGAGAGACGTTAGAATTTACCGGCCCGTCCGTCTGAGCCGGGCCGCTAACGATCAGGCGGCTTTTTTACCGGAGCGGCAATAGCGGACGCGTCGAAGTCGATCGCGACTTCCCAGTCGCGCGCGGAAAAAGTCCGGTGCGCCGCCTCCGCGCCGGGAAGCGCGATTCCCGCTTTCTTCGCCATTTCCAGCGCGCGGCCGGTGCGACCGGGGCGGAGTCGCAGGCGGTATTTTTTTTCACCCGCGTTGAAGACCGCTTCAACCAGCTCGCTCAAGCGCCACGACCCGGCGCAGCCCGCCGACGCGGCGCGCGCGAACATCTTGAGATCGAGTCCCGTTTTCTCGGCCAACAGCAGTCCCTCGTAGATCGCCAGCTCCGAGAGCGACTGCATCATCTGATTGATCTGTTTCCCGATCTGGCCGTTGCCGCTCTTGCCGAGGTAGGTGACGGTGCGGCCGACGTGCTGCAAGACGGGCAGGGCGCGCTGATAGGCCGCGTAATCTCCGCCGACGAAGATCGTCAGCGCGCCGTTAGTCGCGCCGATGTCGGCGCCGCTCACCGGCGCGTCGAGTATCTCGATGCCGCGCTCGCCGAGCGCCGCGGAAATTTTTCTCGCCGTTTCCGGCTCCGTGCTGCTCAAATCGACGAAGACAAGTCCCTTCTTGCCGCCCGCGATAATGCCGCGCTTTCCCAACGTCACTTCCTCGACCGCGCTCGACTGAAGCGACGACAATATAATAGTAGAGCGCGCGGCGATTTCCGTCGGCGTGGAGGCGGCGAGCGCGCCGGCGCGCAGGAGCGGCTGCATTCTTTTCCGGTCCAGATCGAGGACGGTCATGGGAAAGCCCGCGCGCCGCAGGCGGAGCGCGATCGCGCCCCCCATGTTGCCCAGGCCGATGAATCCGACTGTATCCGGTTGCGACATTGATCATCCCGTAGCTTGCGACTTGAGAAACTCCGGCACGAGATCGGCGGCGAACTCCGGCACGCGGTCGAGCGCGTATTCGTCCAGGCCGATGTCGAGATCGATCATCTCAAGATCTTTTTCCAGCACGCCCTTCGGCCTTCTCCCGTTCGCCACGTCGGCGATGCCGTCGCGGATCATCTTGCGCAGAAGCAGAATCGCCCGGTCGCCGTAGCCGGGATGCTCGCGCGCGCGATCGACGATCGGTCCCTGGCTCTCGACCATCGCCTTATCTTCCAGCGGCACGATGCCGCTGACATCGCCGAATAATCTCCGGTCGTAAGGTTTTCGTTCGCGCCGCCGCGCCTGCTCGACGTCAGGGCCGTGATAGCTTTTCTGCTTGGGCGGCGCGGGATAAACCGTGAGGCGCATCTCCTCGCAATGCGTGTCGTCGATCGGCACGACCCAGATCGCCTGCTCGACCGGCGCTTCGAGCCGGGTCGCGCGCTCGGCGCGCGGCTCGCGCGACTTACGATTGATGCTGGGAAGCACGGTGCAGCGCCGGCGCACTTTGATCGTGCCGGGCTTCGCGCCCGCCAGCGCCAGATAAATTTGCACGCCGTAATCGCCTTCGACCGCCTTGAAGACGGGACAGCGATCGTAAATACCGTGGAGGTAGGCCAGGTGCGTCGTGTCGGTCGTGTTCTCGACTCCTTGAAGCCAGTTGCAATTGTACGCCTTGCCGTGCTCGCCGTCGCCGCGCTCCGCGACGCGGTAGCCGTCGCTCACGAGCACGTCGTAGCGCGGCAGCGGCGGCGGCGCGTCTTTGTCTTTCCCCATGTAGGCGAAGAAAAATCCGCCCAGCTCGCTCACGGGATACCACGGATGCTGAATGTTGGGCGCGGTCTTGATCGGCTCGGCGGGGCGATCCAATATTTTTCCCCGGCAATCGTAAAACCAGCCGTGATACGCGCAGCGAATGCCGTTCTCTTCGATCCTGCCGTATTCGAGCGACGCGCGGCGATGCGAGCAGTAGCGGTCGAGCAGCGTGAGACGGCCGGAGAGATCGCGAAAGAGCACCAGCTCTTCGCCGAGAATCTTTATCGGCAGCGGAATATCTTTGATTTCCTCAGACAGCGCCACCGGCCACCAGAAGGTGCGGAGATAATTGCCGCCGAGAGTGCCGGGCCCCACGCGGACGACTTCGTCCCAAGAAAGGTCGCTCGCTTTGACCATTTTAAACCTCTTGTTCTCCTCGACGATGCGGCTACGCGTCGTGCGACTCTCGTTGAAAACGCCCTAGTGTCATCCTGAGCAGAGCGAAGGATCTCTCCGTGCTCTCTTACGATGAGGATGATGCCTACAACGAATTTTCGGAGAGATTCTTCGGCCTGCGGCCTCAGAATGACATTCCGGGAATGTATTTCTCACTTCATTACCTCGTTCACCAGCGTGCGCACTGCGTCGCGGTCCCAAACTTCCGGACCCCACAAGCGGACGTATTTGGCGCCTTTCACGCGCTGGCGCCACGAGGGCAGCTCATCCTTTGAAATATCCTCACGCAGGGAATTAGCGCCCGGATCATTGGGAAGGCCTTTCTGAACTGCGGTCTGTCCTTCGCGCGAGAGAAACCAGTTGATGATCACTTTCGCGGCGTTGGGATGGGGCGCCCGGTTTGCCAAAGTAATCATCGTTCCGCCGGCTTCCAGGCCGACTCCGTCTTTTCCGAGCGCATGCGCGTCCAAAACTTCCACCGGGAGTCCCTGCCGCTTGGCGTCATCGACGTCCTCGGCTTTGGCGGTGATGGCGATGGGAAATTTTCCCGACGCGAGCCAATCGGTCTGCTGCCGCTCGTCGCGTGTGAGAGTTAGATTCCCGCCGGCGAGCAGCTTGCGAATGAATTCGGGTCCGAGGTGGGGGTTGTAGTAGAAAAATAGCAGCGGGCTTCCTCCGCCCGGATCTCTCGGATCTTTGGCGGTGATCTTTCCCTTCCACCTCGGGTCTAAAAAATCCCAGAAGGACGCGATCGATTTGGGATTGACCAGCTGCGCGTTGTAGCCCACCAGGCGCAGGGGAAAAGCGGCGTAGACGAAGACGTAGCGGTTCTCGCTGTCGTTGTAGTGGTGTTTTCCTTCGAACCATTGCGCCCGATCTTTCACTTCGGGCAGCACAAAAGCGGATGGGACCGGGTCTAAGGCCTTGGCTTTCACCAGCGACGTGGAAGTCCCGCCGCCGACCATGACGACATCGGCGAGAAATTTTTCCGCTCGCCGCTCGGCCATGATCCGCTGCAACACTTGAGCGGCGCTGGCGGGAGCCAACACGAGCTTGATCTTCGGGAACCTCTTCTGAAAGGCATGCCAGTCGATGTCGGTGCGCAATTTGTAAACGACGACCTCGCCTTCCTGCTCGGCCGATTTGACCGTGCGCTGCCACTCCGCCTCCGAAGAGATTTCTCCGGCCGCGATCGAGGCGTTCGGTAAAAGCGCGAGGAAACAAGCGGCGAGAAAAACGCGGTTGAAAGCCATCAGCTTTCACTTCCCGTCGTACTCCGGCGCGTTTTCCAACTGATCGACGCGGGAGTAGCCGATCTGCTTGTAGATGCGATTGGTCGCGGCGATGAAGCGCGCGGGTTTGGCTGCGTCGGCGTTGAAGTGCTGGTGAATGGCGTTGTGCGGGATATAGACCATGTCGCCCGCTTGCCAGTCCCAGCGGCTCGGCTCTTTGGCGATCCGCGCG
>JBGPTS010000062.1:0-18173 GCA_041490745.1 Binatia bacterium
AGGGCCAGCAGGGGAACCAGCGAGAGCAGCGTGGTGTAGGTGAGCGCGGAGGCCTGCAGCGGGCAGCGGTTGTCGATAAATCCCGTGACCGCGCGGTAAAAAATCCGCACGTGCCGGTAAAAATGGCGCTTGGCGGCCGATAAATCCGTCAGCTCCGCTTGCAGCAGATCTTGCTGGAAACGCTTGAGTCGCTCGAGTTTTTCCTGGTAATTCGCCATAGATTTTTTCCGGCGCGGCGCCGAACCTCGCCTTACTTCCGGTTGAACAGCCGGTCGAATGCGGAGTCCTTGCCCTTCTCCGTTATTTGTCCGAAACCCTTCTTGATCAGTTTGCCGCTGTCCAAAGTGACCGACGGGCTCTTTACCGGCCCGGCGATTTTGAGCGGCACCACCACTCGTCCTTGACCGTCCTTGCTAAAAGTCGTCGCATTGCCGCTCGCCACGCGCGCGGACACGTTGGCGGCGAGCGCGGCTTCGATGCCGAGGTCCAACGTCTGCGGCTCAAGATTCATTTTGCCGCCGCCCTTCGCCTCCATCACCGGGCTCTGAAGATAGATGCGTTTGAAGTCGGCGACGCCGCCGCCCAAGGTAAAATCGCACTCCATGGTCTTGAAAGTCGTCGCGCCCGCGCGCTCCTCCTTAGGCATGCCGATCAGCCCCGTGATCTGTTCGATCTTTTTCACCAGATCGACGTTGATTAGCGCGCCGTCTTTCGCTCCGATCCGGCCGTTGCCGCGGATTTTTCGGGCCATGGGCGCGTCGCCGTCGAGCGGCGCGATCAAATGGATTTCTCCGACAACGGTTCCTTTGAAGGCCCGGGGATCGTTGACCTTGAGGCCATTGAGCTTCGCCTCGATCTCGGCGAGTAAAGGGTTCGAAGGACCGGTGAGATTTATGCGCAGACCAACCGGACCGGAAACTTCAAGCTCCTTCGGCAGGATTTCCGCCAAGCGGAGCGCCCGCGCGATCGGCTTGCTCTCGAATCCGTCGTTGCCGAGTGTGAGTTTCACCGCCGGCGCGCCGGTCAGGCCTGTCACCGCGCCGCTCACGACGAATTCCACGTCTTCGGCTTTGAGCCGGCTGTCCTTCAACGTAAGCGTTGCCTGAGTTTCCTGGTAAACCAGCTCGCCATCGAGCGAGATCGGTTTCAGCCCGGGCGCTCTCAGGGCCACGTGAAACGGGAACGGACGGTCCGCGGAGAAATTTTTCAGCGAGAGATCGATGCCGCGAATCTGGAGCGGCTTTTGTCCGGGTGCTTTGAACACAAGCATGCCGTCGTCGATGTGGATAACCGTCGGCACCAAGCGCGCCAGCCTGGCCGCCTCTCTCGGCCTGGGCGCGGCGCTCTTTTTTTCCTTCTTCGCCGTCTCTTCTTTCTTCCCGGCGATGTCGGCGAAATTGAACGTGCCGTCGGCTTTTTTGAGCAGATTGAAAACCGGTTTTTCGAGCGCGAACTCTTCCGCCTCCAGCTGACCGCGCAGCAGCGGGACGAGCTTCAACCGCAGGCTCATCCGCTCCGCGGTGAAAAAGGCCTCGTTGGAAAAAGCGGGATCGTCGGCGATCCTCAACGCCGAAAGGCGGATCGCGGGCGACGGGACGATTCTCAACCGGATTTCGCCAACGTCCACCTTACGGTTCAAGGCATGTTCCGCCAGCGGAAGATAGCGCGCCTTGTACTTGCCGAGATCGATAAACGGCGGGATCACCACGACCGCGGCAACGAGCAGCATCAGAACGGCGGCCGCGATCAGGAGCGCGCGTTTCATTTTTGCAGGGTATCGAATGGTCAACAGTCGTGTCAACCGCTCTTGATCGTGCTCGTGATCGGAGAAATGCCGTGCTCGTGCTCGCGGGGGAAGGGACGAACACGAACACGAAAATTCAAAAGACCGCTTCGAAGTGACACGAGCACGTGCGAGGTAGCGATAGCGCGGCGGATTTGTTAGCATAGAAAAAATTTTTAGAGGGAGGCCCGGTTGGATTTTTCCGCCGGAATTTTTTTTCAGGTCGTCATGGACGGCGTCGTGTTGGGCTTCATGTACGCCCTCATCGCGCTCGGCTACACGATGGTCTACGGCGTCCTTGAATTCATCAACTTCGCCCACAGCGAGATCTTCGTGATCGGCGCTTTCGTCGGCGCCGAGATTCTCCTCGGTCTCGAATCTTCGGGCGCTCTCGCCGTGCTTCATCCGGCGCTGGTTGTCCTCATCGTGGTTCTTGCCGGCATGCTCGCAAGCGGCCTTGCGGCCGTGGCGCTGGAGCGCGCGGCGTATCGGCCGCTGCGCGGCGCACCGCGCCTCGTGCCGCTCATCTCCGCCATCGGCGCGTCGTTTTTTCTCCAGGATTTCGTCCGGCTCGCGGAGAGTCTCTGGCGCAACACATTTTATCTGAGCTATCCGACGCTCGACATGTTGGAAAAAAATATTTCTCTCGGCCTCGGCGTGGAGGCGCCGCTCAAGTCGTTGCTGGTGATCGCGACGGCGCTCGCGATGCTCGCCTGCCTTTATTTTTTCGTCAACAAGACCAAGCTCGGCACGGCAATCCGCGCCGTGGCGCAGGACCCCGACGCCGCGGCGCTGATGGGCATTCCCGTCAATCGAATCATCTCGCTCACGTTCTTCGTCGGTGGGGCGATGGGCGGCGTCGCGGGCGTTTTGTTCGGGCTGCATTACAGTCTCATCAATCCCTACAGCGGTTTCGGGCCCGGTCTAAAGGCGTTCACCGCCGCGGTGCTGGGCGGCATCGGCAATATTCCCGGAGCGGTATTGGGCGGCCTCGTGCTCGGTCTCATGGAAGCGTTCGCCGCATCCTATCTCGCGCTACTGACCAACGGCGCGTTCGGCGCGGAATATAAGGATGTGTTTGCCTTCGCGGTGCTGATCCTGATTCTGATTTTTCGGCCGAAGGGACTTTTGGGAGAAAAGGTGAGGGAGGAGGGGGCGTGAACCGATTTTGGATTTTGGATTTTAGATTTTGGATCGAAGAACAATGACGAACTGGATGTTTACCGCCGGTCTCGCCGGCTACATCGGTTTGACGAGTTTTCTCGTCTATTCGTTCCCCCGCTCGGTCACGGCGTTTCTGCTTTTCGAGGCGTCGCTGCTGTTTGTCTATTACGCGCCGGTGTCGCGCGCGGCGAAGCTTTCCTTCGCCGCGGTGGTATTGGTCATTCTCATGCCGCTGCTTGGAAGCATCGAAGGCTACTATCTCGAAGTCGCAATTCAAATCGGCATCTTTGCCGCGCTCGCGCTCGGACTCAACATCGTGGTCGGCTTCGTCGGTCTGCTCAATCTCGGCTTCGTCGCGTTTTACGCCATCGGCGCGTATCTCTGGGCGATCTTCGGCTCGCCGCAAGCGAATGCTTTCATCTCCGGCGGCGGCTTTCCGCTCGCGCCGGCCTGGTTCTTCGTTTTTCTCTTGCTCAGCGTCGGCGTCGGCGCCGCCACCGGAGTCCTGCTCGGCCTGCCGGTGCTCCGGCTCCGCGGCGACTATCTCGCCATCGTCACGCTGGGCTTCGCCGAAGTGGTGCGCGCGCTGGTGAATAATCTCGACAAGCCGGTGAATCTCACCAACGGTCCCCGAGGCATCACGCCGATCCAGCGCCCGCCGCTTTTTTTCCAGCCGGTTTTAGAATTTCTCGGCATCCAGCGAGATCCCGCCGCGCTCTATCCGCTGTACTTTTATTTTCTCGTCCTCGCGCTTCTCTTGATCATCATCCTCGTCACGCGGCGCTTGGAAAACTCGCCGATCGGCCGCGCGTGGAAAGCGATCCGCGAAGACGAAATCGCGGCGGTGGCGATGGGCATCCCGGTCGTGCGCATGAAGCTGCTCGCCTTCGCCGTCGGCGCGTCGTTCGCCGCCGCGGTCGGCGTGCTGTTCGCCGCCAAGCAGCTCTTCATCAATCCGGAGAGCTTCACGTTCATGGAGTCGATCGGCGTGCTGGCGATGGTGATCCTGGGCGGCATGGGGTCTATTCCAGGCGCGATTCTCGGCGCGACGATCGTGACGATTTTGAACCTGCAACTGCTCAAAGGGCTTTCTCTTTGGCTCAATGGATTGCGCCAGTCCGGCATGATCTTATCCATTCCGTTTCTCGGCAGCTTCGACTTGAGCCAGATTCCGGTCCAGTTCGAGCCGGCGAAATACGAGCGCATGGTCTTCGGGCTGATTCTGATTTTCATGATGATCTACCGGCCGCAGGGTTTTTTGCCGCCGCGCCATGGTTCGGCTAAGCTCACCACAGGTGGTTCGGCTAAGCTCACCACAGGTGGTTCGGCTAAGCTCACCACAGGTGGTTCGGCTAAGCTCACCGGCTCTAGGAAAATCGAGGGCAAGTAAGATGGCGCTGCTCGAAGTCCGCGGTCTCACCAAAAAATTCGGCGGCCTCGTCGCCGTGCGCAGCGTCGATCTCGCGATCGACGAAGATCGCATCGCCGCGCTCATCGGACCGAACGGCGCGGGCAAGACAACGCTGTTCAACATGCTCACCGGTCTGTACCGCGCGGATGAAGGTGAAATCCATTTTCAAAATCGCTCGCTCGATCGCGCCACGCCGGACCGAATCACGCGCGCGGGCATCTGCCGGACGTTTCAAAACATCCGGCTCTTCGGCGAGATGAGCGTGCTGGAAAACGTGCTCGTCGGCATGCACGCGCGCATTCCGGTCACACTCGCGGAAGTTTTGCTGCGCAGCCGGCGCATGCGCGCGGAGGAGAAGCGGGCGCGCGAGCGGGGGATGGCGCTGCTCGAGCTGGTCGGCCTCGGCGATCAAGAAGACTCGTGGGCGCGCCATCTCTCCTATGGAGATCAGCGCCGCCTGGAGATCGCGCGCGCGCTGGCGGCCGAGCCCAAACTTTTGCTGCTCGACGAGCCGACCGCAGGCATGAATCCCTCGGAGGCCGAGACGCTCATGGCGCTCTTGAAAAAATTGGTCGGCAGCCAGGTGCGAAGCATTTTCTTGATCGAGCACAACATGCGCGTCGTGATGGGAATCTCGGACCGGGTCACGGTCCTCGACCACGGCGAGAAGATCGCCGACGGCACGCCGGACGAGGTGCAGAACGACGCGCGCGTCATCGAGGCCTACCTCGGCCGCGGAAAGTGGGAGGGGAATGCTCCGGGTTGACGATCTTCACGTTTACTACGACGCGATCCACGCGCTGCAGGGACTTTCGTTCACGGTCGGGCAAGGCGAAATGGTCACGCTGCTCGGCGCCAACGGCGCCGGAAAGAGCACGACGCTGAAGACCATCTCCGCGCTGCTGACGCCGCGCCGCGGGAAGATCGAGCTGGAAGGCCGGCCGCTGGAAACGCTCGCGGCCGACGAGATCGTGCGGCTCGGAATCGCGCACGTGCCGGAGGGGAGGCGCGTGTTTCCGCGTCTCTCGGTGCTCGAGAATCTAAAAATCGGCGCCTACACGCGCAGCGGCCGCACGATCGGCGACGACATCGAGCGCGTCTTTTCTCTCTTTCCGCGTCTCAAAGAGCGCATGCAACAAAAAGCCGGCACGCTCTCCGGCGGCGAGCAGCAGATGCTCGCCATCGGCCGCGGCCTGATGGCGCGGCCGAGAATACTTTTGCTCGATGAGCCGTCAATGGGACTCGCGCCGATCTTAGTCGAGCAGATTTTCGCGACGATCCAGGCGATCAACAAAGAAGGCGTGACGGTTCTTCTAGTCGAACAAAACGCGGCCATGGCTCTCGCGATCTGCCACCGCGGCTATGTCATGGAGACCGGGAAAATTATATTAGCAGGCACCGCCGCCGAGCTAAGCGGCAACGACCGGGTGAGGCAAGCGTATCTGGGGGGATGAAAGGCCGGACGCAAGCGCGCGACCGGAGCTTCGGCGGACTGTGGAGGCTTCGCTCCTTTACTTCTTCGCCTTCTCCGCGAACGTCCAATCATAGACCGTTTGGGGCTTGACCGATGTCTTCTCCTTGGCCCTGAATGTCCCGACGGCGATCCACTCTTCGGCCACCGAATCCGGCAAGCTCAGTTCGGGGTTAAACTGCTCGCGATAGAGCGCGTAGAATCGCTCGGCGGCGGCGTGGTCGATGACGAGCGCCTTTTCGAGCAGGCCGACGCCCGCCTCGCGTTGGCTTTGAAGATACAAGATGGCCGATCGCAGCGCCCTGAGAAGGCGGACGATTTCTTCCGGCTCTTTTTCAATCTTGCTCTGCGCGACGCTGACTCCGGTGATGGGGACTCTGACCAGTTCGGCAAGTTCCCGCACGGTGACGAGCGTCCTGAATCCTTTCTGCTCGGCCCTGTATTCAAAAGGACTGTTCACGACCGTAGCGTCGACGGCGCCGCCGATGAGCGCCGCAAAACGAGCGTCGGGGCTTCCGCTGACGGCCGTGAGCGTGACGTCTTTGTTCGGATCGAGTCCGCTCCGGCTAAGGGCGGTGTAGATCGCGAAATCGGCCGAGCTGCCGAAAGAATTGATCGCGACTCTTTTGCCCTTGAGCGCCGTGAGGCTCGCGATCTCCGGCTTCGAGACGATGGCATAGCCGCTGGATTTCGTCACGGCTGCGACGATCTTCACCGGCAGCCCGCGCGCCGCGGCCCCGGCGATGGACGGTAAAATGGTGATGTAATCGACCTCGCCCGCTAAAAGCGCGGTGAGCATCAGGTTCGTCCCCTGGAATTGAATGAACCTGACTTTCAGGCTCTCCTTGTCGAAGTAACCGCGATCGGCGGCGACTCTGAAGGGAAGCGCGCTCCAATTAGACCCGCTGGTCCAGCCGATGTTGATGTCCTTGCCTTGCGCCGCTTGCGCGTGGGTGAGCGATGCGACGATGGGAAGAACGGACAGGACAAAACCGAGGAGAAGAAACTTCCGTTTCACCGATTTCCTCCTGCTCGAGTAGACATATGCGCCAAATCTTGTTTTTCTCTTTTAGTGAGCACGTGGGAGCCTTTGATCTCTTTTCTCCCGCCTGTTGCCTCTCGCCTTTTCCATGCTCAATCGTCGTAGTGTTCGGGACGCACGCCGGCCCGTGAAGATTTCTTCTCTCCCTGATGCCGCTTATCGGCGAGCATCTTCTGCTTCGTGCGCCGCGAGCGCCGTTTTTTCTGGCGGCGGATCTTGGCGATCTCTTGCTGTTCCGCGGACTCGGCGCCCCTGAGCTTCGCCTCGATCTTGTCCAGCAGAATTCTCCGCGCCAAAAAACGATTGAGAGCCTGCGAGCGCTCCTGCTGGCACTTCACTCGAATCCCCGTGGGCCGATGGTGCAGCACGACACAGCTCGAAGTCTTGTTTACTTTTTGCCCGCCGGCGCCGGACGAGCGGACGAATTGTTCCTCGATGTCCTGCTCGCGCACGCCCAAAGCGAGCATGCGATCGAGCAGCGATTTTTCTTTACCGGGTGAAACGGCGCTCAGGGTCATGGTTAAGGTTTAGCCTTCAATCCGCCGGCGTTATCCTGTTCGCGCGCAACAAAGATGACAAGGATATCGATGTCGTCGCCCGTCGATCAGTGACGGGAATCCTCGATAAAGACTATGCGACGACGAGGCGTCACGTCAACCTGCGGTTGCTTTGAGGAACCATTTATCCCGAAAGCGGTTCCCGCTGCGGTGGCTAAGTCCCGCGATATTTGAAATAGTAGGACGATGGGAAACAAGATAACCGATATCGGCAGGACGAAAAACCGAGTCGAGGGCGAGGACCGGCTGAGAAACATCCATCCTAACAAGACGGTGAAACTCGGCACCGAGAAAAATCCGGCGGTCGTTCACGTGCAAACGGAGCGAAGGCTCAAAGAGGTCGCCGCCCGGTTCAAAGAAAAGGGTTGGACAGCGAAGATTTCACTGGAGCCGGACAAGCCGGAGGACATCGCCGATCTGGAGCGCCTGTTGCATCCATCCCAGCCGCAAAGAGTCGAAAAAAAACCCGGCCGCAACGAGTCCTGCGCCTGCGGCAGCGGTAAAAAGTACAAGAACTGCTGCGGCCGGTGACGAAGGTCGGTGGGCACAGCGCCGCTCCCGTGAGCGGCGCGCGGTGATCCCAGGCGTCGATTCATTTTATGAGCACTGAACCCAACAAAATCATCTACTCGATGGTCGGCGTCAGTAAGTACTACGACAAGAAGGCCGTCCTCAAAGACATCTATCTTTCATATTTCTACGGCGCCAAGATCGGCGTGATCGGTCTCAACGGATCGGGCAAATCGTCGCTGCTCCGCATCCTCGCGGGCGTGGACAAGGAGTTCAACGGCGAGGCCGCCGTCTCGCCGGGCTACACGGTCGGATATCTCGAGCAGGAGCCGCTCATCGACGATGCGCGCACGGTGCGCGAGGTCGTGGAAGAGGCCGTGCAAGAGACCGTCAAGCTGCTAAAGGAGTTCGAAGAGATCAATGCCAGGTTCGCCGAACCGATGTCGGACGACGCCATGAACGCGCTGCTCGCGCGGCAGGGCGAGGTGCAGGAGAAGCTCGACCATCATGACGCCTGGGATCTCGACGCGCGGCTGGAGATGGCGATGGACGCGCTGCGCTGCCCGCCGCCGGAAACGCCGGTGAAGATTCTGTCCGGCGGCGAGCGCCGCCGGGTTGCGCTCTGCCGGCTGCTCTTGCAAAAGCCGGACATTCTTTTGCTCGACGAGCCGACGAACCACCTCGATGCGGAGTCGGTCGCGTGGCTCGAACATCACTTGCAGAATTATCCGGGAACGATCATCGCGGTGACGCACGACAGGTATTTCCTCGACAACGTCGCGGGCTGGATTCTTGAATTGGATCGCGGCCAGGGCATTCCCTACAAAGGGAATTATACGTCGTGGCTGGAGCAGAAGCAGGAGCGTCTCAGGCGCGAGGAAAAATCTCAGAGTGAAAGGCAGAAGACGCTCGAGCGCGAGCTCGAATGGATTCGCATGTCGCCGAAGGCGCGCCGCGCGAAGGGCAAGGCGCGCATCACCGCCTATGAAGCGTTGCTCGGCGAGGAATCGCAGAAGCGGCGCGAAGATCTGGAGATTCCCATCCCGCCGGGGCCGCGCCTCGGCCAGGTCGTGATCGAAGCGGAAAAAGTCGGCAAGGCCTACGGCGACCGCCTGCTGATCGACGACATGACGTTTAAGCTCCCTCCCGGCGGCATCGTCGGCGTGATCGGCCCGAACGGCGCCGGCAAGACGACGTTGTTTCGCATGATCGTCGGCGAGGAAAAACCCGACAGCGGAACGATTCGCATCGGCGACACGGTGGTGCTCGGCTACGTCGATCAGAGCCGGACACTCGACCCCGCGAAATCGATCTGGGAAGAAATCTCCGCCGGCCAGGATTTACTGAAGCTCGGCGCGCGCGAGGTCAACTCGCGGGCATACGTGGCGCGATTTAATTTTTCCGGTACGGATCAGCAGAAGAAAGTCGGCCAGTTATCCGGCGGCGAGCGCAATCGAGTCCATCTCGCGAAGATGCTCAAAGAGGGCGCCAACGTTCTGTTGCTCGACGAGCCGACGAACGACCTGGATGTGAACACGCTGCGCGCGCTCGAAGAGGCGCTGGAAAATTTCGCCGGCTGCGCGGTCGTGATCTCGCACGATCGTTGGTTTCTCGACCGCATCGCGACCCACATCCTCTCCTTCGAGGGCGACAGCAAGGTCGTCTTCTTCGACGGGAACTATTCGGAATACGAAGCCGACCGCAAAGCGCGCCTCGGCGCCGCCGCCGAGCGGCCGCATCGGATCAAGTACCGGCAGTTGACGCGCGGGTGAGATTGCGTTCGTACTCTCAGCGCTCGTGGAGCATTTCCGTCCTTAGCTCGTCTTCCCACGCGCGGCTGCCGCCGGCCAGCCACTCGCAATGCAAATCGCGGATCTCGCCCGATCGGGTGAAGCGCGGCAACTCCGCCAGCGCTTTTTCGAGAACCGTTTCGTTCCGCGCCCGGTCATGAGGCGGGCCGAACGTCCGGCCCACCGGATGATCGACGAAAGCGCCGCGCGGCGGCGCGACTCGCGACATGATGTCGAGCGCCGTGCCGATCGCGAGCGTGGGGATACCGCTCGCTTCGATGACGTGGGAGATGAGACCGACGGTCTCGTGGCAAAAAGGTCAGTAGGGGACGAGCAGCGCCACGTCGACTTCGGCTCGCTTCAATTCGCCGGCGATGGCGGGCGCGATTTCGCTCTCGATCTCCGCGTGGCACTTGAGCCCGCCCATGAAAGAGACGTGATGCGGCGACAGGGCGCCGATGACGCCGCGCTTCGCCAATGCCGCTAGGGCCGTGCGCGGAAAGACGATCTCGGGATCCTGGCGCGGCACCCGGCCGATGCCGGAATGATGATCGATCACGATCTCGCCTGCCGCGGGATCGGAGGGGACGAGGCGGTAAGTCGTATCGTCTCGCGGGGCGAAGGGTTTCTGATTCGCAAGGCGCAGCGCCGCGCTGGACAAGAGCGCCACCCGCGAGCGGCCGAGCGGTTTTTTTATCGGGCACCAGGCGGGATTCGACGGCGCTGCGAGGACGCGCGGCGGCTTGGGCGCGCCGGCCTCGGCCATGATCGGAAGATATTCGAATGCCATGGATGATTTCCCGTCGGTCAAGTCTCACCACCACTACTGCACGGAGGGGTTTCGAGTCAACTCGGGCGCGCGCGAAGCCGATGAGAGACCGTGTGGAAGAGGAATTCCGCTTCACGACGGCGGTTTGAGAGTCTCCATTTTCACCTCGGGCGCGCTTCGTATCGTTCCCCTCACCAGCGAAGTCACAATGCCGGTCGCGGAAATTCCACACAAGATTTGCAGCGCGAGCCTCATGCCTTTCATGAACGGTTCTACCGGCACGCGCGCGCCTGCTTGCGTGGACACCACGATCCCGCCCAAGTGCGTCGATAATATCGATGTGGCGACCGCGAGGCTTATCGCCTGGCCGGTGTAACGCATGGTCGAAAGAATGGCCGCGGCGACTCCGTATTGTCTTTTCGCGACCGAGCTTACCGTGGCGTTGACATTGGGCGAGCTGAAAAAAGCATGGCCGGTTCCAAGGAGCATCAGCCGCCCGGCGATGGCCCACCATGCGGAATCGGCGCTGAGCCGCGACAAAGAAAAAATAGCGGTCGCGATGAGCGCCATGCCGATGGATGCGACGATCCTGGGCTCGACTCTATCGGACAGCCATCCTCCCACGGGCGAGAGGCCGGCCATCATCACCGGTTGGGCCAAGAGTATGAACCCCGCATGCTCGGGTCTGAAGCCCGGGATCAGTTGGAGATAGAGCGACATGATGAACGAAACGCCGAAAACGGCGCTGTAGTTCAGCAAAGCCGTCAGTGTGGAGAAGGCAAAGGGAGCGTTTCTAAAAAGCTTGACGTCCAGCAACGGCGACGCGACTCGAGTCTCGAAGAAAATGAAAAAAGCGAGGAGCGATAACCCGCGAGCACGAGTGTGCTGGAAAACGGCGAGCCGTGCGCCTCCGAGAGCGTGAGGCCCAGCAGAATCATCGAGAGCGCCAGTCCCCACGTGACGATGCCCACGGGATCCAGTCTCTCGCCTCTCTTTTCGACCGCGTCGGCGGGAATTTTTGTGAGCGCGAGAGCGATCACGCCGATGCCGACCGGCACATTCACGTAGAAAACGGATCGCCATCCTAAATTCTCGACCAGGAATCCTCCGACCGACGGTCCGAGCGACAGCCCGATGTAAACCGCAGCGGTGTTGATGCCCAAAGCCTTGCCGCGCTCTTTTGCCGGAAAGACCGTGGTGAGAAGCGCGATCGAGTTCCCGGCCATCATCGCCGCGGCGACGCCCTGGAGGAATCTCGTCGCGATGAGGCTCGGGAGAGACAAAGCGAGCCCGCAACCGGCCGAGGCCATCGTGAACAGAGCGACGCCGCCGACGTACACGAGCCGCCTGCCGCGTATGTCGGCAAGTCTGCCGAACGGGATAACGCAAATGGTGAGGCCCAATACGTACGCGGTCACGATCCAGCCGAGCGATACGACATCGCCGCCGAGATCTTTTCCGATGGACGGCAGCGCCAGGTTCACCACGCTGCCGTCGAACGGCGCCATGAAGGCGCCGAACGTCGCCACCGCCAACGCCGCGCGCTTCGACGTCGTGGTGAATCTTTCCGTTACCTCTGCGGGCATGCGGCGATGATAGCAGGAATTTGTTTTCCGGGTCGAGCGATCGGAACAGAAAAAGAATGGAATATTCTGAGCGCTGGAGCATCCGGTGACGATTTTCGTAAAGCGCTTGCGCAGCTTGCCGGGAATTTGGCCTTGATCACTCTCGATTGGTTTGCGGCTGCACCAGCTTCGTTTACACGAACAACGCAGCGGCTGGTATATTTGTTGCTTAAAAGTATTTCGCCGGATGCGTGAAGAGACGAAGTCAGTGTAAAAGGTCGGATAATTAAGGATGCTGGGTTCACTAACAACGGCGATGGAGTGAAGGGTTTTTCCGTCGCACTGGAGGGTTTTACGATGAAGGGGATGGCATTTCGATTTATGGTTGCCTCATTGCTGCTCGCGCTCATGGCTATCGTCGTGCAATTCGCGGTGGCGGATGAGGAGTCGGAGAATGTCAAAATACTGGTCAAGGCTCCGCTCGATGCGTTCGATTGCGCCGGCACGCCGCCGACGATTACCGTTCTCGGGCTCACGATCGACATCAGCCAGGCGGCGATCGAAGGGGATGAAGGCCTTGTGCTTAGCTGCGCCGATCTCGTCATCGGCCAGGTCGTGGGAGTGAGGCTGGGGAGCGATATCCCGAATCAGACCACCGGGTTGTTGACGGCGCTCAAAGTAGATGCAGAAGGCGAAGGGTGCGAGGAGGAAGAATGCGCGGAAGTGGAAGCGCCGATTCAGGCGATCGATACGATCGCGCAAACGATCACGGTCCTCGGTCTCGTCGTCGATATCAGCCAGGCCGAGATCGACGGTGACGACGACAGCGAAGGAAGCGCCCCGCCGGTCGATGCGAGCCAATTGATCATTGGGCAATTTGTCGAACTCAAGCTCGCGTCGAACCAGCCCCCGCTTGCGGCGACCGAGATCGAGATCAAAAACTTTGCCAACGGCATCGAGGTCGAGGTCGTTGACGCGAACGGCAACAAAATCGAAGACGCCAATGACGATATCGTGATCGACGTGACGGTTACGGCAACGGTCGGCGCGCCGACATCGCCGGCCGGCGGCAAAGCACCGGCTAAAGGCGGCACGAAGGTTCTTAAATTTCACGCGCGCAGCAACGGCGGCAGGATCTTAAACGGCTTGCCGACCGGCAGCGCAAAGGTCGTCCTCACGCGTGTCCGAAACAAGCGCAAGACCGCGGTAAAGTCATCGGCAATTGTTGCGAGCAAGACGACTACTCCCCTCATCGTGCGGTTGAAATCCGCGCGCTAGCAGCACCGGCCTTCAATCCTTCCATCGAAGCCCGGGACGCAGAAAGCGTCTCGGGCTTTTTCTTTCTCCGACTGTGAGTTTGTTCGACGCGGCCGCGCGTGACTCAATGCCGCGCGCCCGTCTGCTAACTGCGAAGTCCGCTCTTAACGAAAGTTTGCGACCGCGCGCGCGCCGCCGGTTAACTCCAAGATGTGCATGCCGGTATTGGCCCGGTCGACAATGTAGATAAAGCCGCGATCGTCGACTTCGACGTTGTTGGTTTGAATCGCCACCTTGCAGCTTTCGCCACCGGCCGGATTGGGGACGCAGCGTTTGTCGGTCTTGTCCGTGACCGCGGGAATATAATAGGCAACTTCCTTCGGGCGGTACGGGTCGCGGATATCCACGGCCCTGACCCCGGCGTTAAAATAACTCACGAAAACCATCCGCTTGTTATAAATCGGGGTGAACGACTCGTTGCTGGCGTGAGCGCCGAAACGGCCGCCGCGCGCGCAGAATTCGCCGCTTGCCTCGGGCACGTCAAAATTAGACACGGAGAACGGCCTGGTTTCGTCCGTGACGTCGACAAAGAACACCATATGTCGATACTCGCGGCATTCGTTCTGGGTTGCCTCGGTAACGATTACGACAAAGTCCGCGGTTTTTCCTTTTTCCATCTTGGCGAATTCGGGAATCGATATGCCCAGCACCGGAAAAGCAGTGTGGGCGCCCGTGTTGGGATAAAGCTCCAGACGAGAGATTTCCGCGTAGCGGATATTTTCGGCCGTGGGCGCAAACGGATCTTGCGCGGCGGGGTTTCCTTTCAGAAGCTTTTCCCGGTCCACGATTTGAAGAGTTCCGCTGATGCTCGAGCCGTAACCGAAGTAAACCCTGTTGCCGAGCCGAATGGGTCCGTGCAACGACTGTGGTACCGGCTCGCCTTTGGAGCCGGGCTCCTGGCCGACAAGACCGTAATCCCGAATATGGCGAGGACGCGCGGGGTCGCTTAGGTCAAAGATTTTTACCCCGCGACTTCTCCAGCCTTCGTCCTTCTTAAAAGAGACGAGGTAAGCGATGCCCGTGTCGCATTCTCACCAATTTTTGTGGGTGGTCGTAAGCCCGGAAACCACAGTGCTTACCAGCGCCGGTTTAGCGGGATCGGTAACATCCCAGACTTGATGCGCCTCGTTGCCGAGGGTTCGCAGCAAATAGACATGCGTCGGGTCCGCCTTCGCCAGCCCTTTTCCATCGCAGACACGCGCCATTTGTGCGCCGCCGGCCTCACCCGAGCCTTGAGTCGAACCCGGGATGTGCGCGAGGTATTTAGGGCTACGGGGATCTGTTACGTCAACGACCGAGGTTCCATTGGGTTCTTCTTTGCCGGTCAAAGGATTCAGCGCGGTGCCGCCGTGATGTCCGACATAAGCGATAAAGCGATTTCCCTGATGGTGGATGACGGGCTGATACGCAGATCTATTTTGCAGATCATCATAGCCGACCAACGCCATGTCTTTGGCTTCCGGAGAAAGTCCGGGTCCGCGCTGAGCCGTGATCGGAGCGCAAGCGGGCAGAACCAATGAAAAGAGAAGAAGACAGATTGGCTTTCTCATTGTGATGACCTCCTTGCGTCCGTCTGCTAGCGGCCGACCTGCTTCTTCAACGTTTCGATTTCCGCCTCGCTGCGCGGCGTCAAGACACCGACTCTGCGCGCGCGCTCGTAGGGAATAACCACTCGCAGCGGCTGGCCGTCGCGTTCGAGCAGCGAGATGTGGCGCGATTCGGTGCCGCGGGTCGGCAAATCGAACAACGTCCACTGGTTCGCGCTCGGATCGTATTTTGCGACCTTGTCCGTGCTCCAGAGGTTGGTCCACACGTTGTGGGCTTTATCCACTCCGATCTGATAGGGCTGATGCGCCTCGGGATTCGGCAGCGGGACGAGCGTCGTCTCCCTGGTGAGGATGTTGATCTTGGCGAGCGTGCCGCCGAAGGAGTTGCCGACGTAAACGTAATCGCCGTTCTTGTCCGCGCCCATCCGTCGCGGCGCCTGCGCCCAGGCGAACGGGGTGTTGAAGTCCGGCGGCTGGAAAGTCTCGTACATCTTCTTCTGTTCCGGTGTAAGATTTTCCATCACCGCCTTTTCCGGCGCGAGCTTGAACTCACCGCTCTTGCCGGTCTTCAAATCGCTGTAGTCGATGAGGTCCTGCGCCATCAGGAGCCACCAGCCATTGCCGGCGCGGTCCGCCGCCAGCCCGTAAACCGTCGCGGTGCCGAATTGATTTTTATACGTCACCGATTTGAACTCGGTGAATTTTTCTTCCTTGATATTGAACCTGAGCGCCCCATCAGCTGAGGTGACCCAGACGTTGCCGTTCAAGTCGGCGTCCAGGGTTCCGGCCGTTCCCGACATCGGCTCGGTTGGGATATAGATGGTAATCTTCTCGGTCTTCGGATCGATCTTCGCGAGGCCGCCGCGGGCGCGCTGCACGTTCGACCGGGTATTGAACCAGAGGACGCCGTTTTCATCCCGCGTGATGCCGTGCGTGCCGGCGGCGATTCCCCGTTGATCGTCGAGCTTGAAATTTTTCACCGCGCCGGTCTTGCCGTCGATGCGAGCGATCGTCGTTTCCAGACTGGTGTGGGCGAACGTGATCCAGATATTTCCGTCGAAGTCCATCTGCGCGTCGTGCGGCCCGGCGACGTGGTTCATGCTGGATTTCGTGCCGAGCGACCAATCGCTGCCGTCCATCGACGCCGCGTGGCCGTGCTCCATCGGAAAGTCGTATTCCCTGAACACGGCGCGCGCCGCTTCGCCGGACGGGCGCGGGCGCAGCTTGAACTTCATCGAGCTTTCGCCCGGGCCGCGCGCGCGGGCGAGATAGGCCGCCAGCTCCTTCTGGTGGAACTCGATATTGGGCGTCGCCTTGTGATCCGGGCCGAAGTAGACGCCGAGCACGTTCACGTGCTTCATCAGGTCGAGAATCTTGCTCCAGCCTTCCTCGTCGAAGCGGTACTGCAGCGGATAGCTCGCGCTGTGGCAGCCCGTGCAATTTTTCCTGACCTGCGTTTTCATCCGGTAGTCTTCCGGCGTGTCGCCGGGGAGCGCGGCCAAAAATTCGTCGCCCGGCAACTGCCGGATCCAGTCCTCCCGGTTTTTCATCGGCTGCAGCGCGAAATTCCGCCGCGTCGTTTTTTTGAGCTCGACGTTCCCGCTCGCCGTTTGATAGGTCAGCGCCTGCGCCCAGACGCGGTACTTGCCGTCGGGCAGCGGCGGAAAATAGTAGTTGCCGCTCTCGTCGGTGAAGACGCTCGTAGTGATCGGCGACCGTTCCGCCTTGGCCGACACGGTGACGCCGCCCATCTTCTCGCCCGCGGCCGAGGTGATTGTTCCGGAGAGCAGCGCGTCGGCATGAGCTGCGCTCGGAACGAATGTTCCCCCCAAAGCGGCGGCGACGGCGATCATGGTCGCAGCAACGAAGTGACGTGATTTTTTCATGACGTTCTCCTGCGTATCCGGCGCATGATTACTGCGCCGGTGTCGGCGCCCGCGCGGGTGTGCGCGCGGTCGGTAGGTCCTGGGTGCCGCGCGGCAGAGTTTTTAAATAAGCGGCGATGGCGGCGATCTGGTCCGGGCTGTAGGTAGTTTTGAAGCCCGGCATGCGCGGCGTTCCGTTCGTAATGAACTCGCGCATCGCGGCTTCATTGCCGCCCGCGCTCTCTTTGGAGAGCTCGGGACCAAACATGCCGGCAACCAGCGTCGGCCGGGTATGGCAGACCCCGCACGACTGCTCGAACAGCCGCCGCCCTAATTTTTGCCGCTCACTCAGATGATCCTCGGCCGCAAACACGCCGTGCGGCACTCCGGCCAGCAAGATCAGGGCGATCCAGACGCTGACTTTCATCGCGCTTCTCCTCAATTCACCGGTTTTGGGCGGAGAGTATCCGCCAAGATGGTCTTATGTCAATCGCCTCGCGCCTACTCTCAGAACTTGATCATGTCGCTGCGCGTGAGCGTCGTCTGGCTCGTGACTATGGCCGGTCCGCCCTTGAACATGTGCCAGGCCGCATACTGCTCCATGTAGGGATCGTCGGACGACATGCAGTCGACCGGCACGATGACTTTGTAACCGCGCTGCGCCGAGCCGCTGCCGGTGCCGATCACCACTCCCTGTGCCGAAGTCCCGCACACGATGACCGTCTTGATGCCGCGCGCTTTCAGCTTCTCCTCGAGACCGGAACCGAGGAACTTGTCCGGCCCGCGCTGTGCAACTCACTCGCCCTCGCGTGGAGCGATCCCCGGGTCCACGATCCCGTCCGGGGTGGGATTGTCCCCGCCGACCAAGGTATAGAAAACCATCGCGCCGGCGGCGCGGGCCGCATCGTGCAGCTTTTTGACGTTCGGCACCGTGGCGGCGCAGCGCGGGCGGGCGGTGCAGCTCGACTTCATCATGTCGAGAATCAAGAGCGCCGTCGTCTTGCCGTCGAGCGTGACCGGCTTGAGCTCGGGCGCCGGCGGGGCCTTCACCGTCGCCCATTCGGCGATGATGTCGGCGGCGCGCGACGGCGATGCCGCGAGTATCGCAACGGCCAGCATGCCGGCAGCGGCAACGCGCCATGACATGGTTCGCGTATTTTTCATGATGTCCCCCTGGATCAGTGATAGGAATTTTTGCAGAGCGTATGCGATCACGACGTATGACGTCAACGATTACGGACTCACCGCAGGGACTTGGCGCGCTGCAGCATCTCCTGGGCCGGGATCTCCAGTCCGTACAAAGGCGCGCCTTGCGCAAAATCCTTCGCCCGTTCGAGCGGGCCGATAATCGCCGGATCGAAACCCGCGTCCCGCACTAAGAT